>CAYJLO010000013.1:0-45380 GCA_964370835.1 uncultured Desulfovibrionaceae bacterium | reverse complement strand
ACTAAAGCCGAAGCCACCATCACCATTGATTCCGTAGCAGGCGATGATATTCTCAGCGCCAAAGAAGCTGGCGAAGACGTTACCGTTACCGGTACAGTCTCCGGCGATGCTAAGCCCGGCGATACCGTCACTGTCACTGTGAACGGTCAAGAGTATGAAGGTACCGTTGGCGAAGGCGGCTCATTCGAAGTGAGCGTATCCGGTGCTGACCTTGACGCCGCTAATGGTAAGGTTGACGCTTCCGTCACAGCCACCGATGCCGTCGGTAATACCGTCACTGTTGAGACTTCCACCAATATTACCGTGGATACTAAAGCCGAAGCCACCATCACCATCGACTCTGTAGCTGGCGATGACATTCTCAATGCCACTGAAGCTGGTGAAAACGTTCCTGTTACTGGTACCGTAGGCGGCGACGCCAAGCCTGGTGATACCGTCATTGTTACTGTGAATGGTCAAGACTATGAAGGCACCGTGGGTAAAGATAATCACTTTGAAATTTTCGTACCCGGTTCAGAACTTGCCGCAAACCCAAATATCTCTGCTTCTATCACTGCCACCGATACCAATGGCAATGAAGTGACTGTGAAAACAGATCATACCGTGAGCGTAGATACAGAAATTGAAGGAGACCTTACAGGCACTGTATCTTCATCCGACAACACCATTGCACAGGAAATGGTAGTAGACGGTGTTGATCTGCCTGAGAATGCTGAATATGTCATGCCAAAAGAAGGCATCAGCGTTGGTGACTTCGGTAGCTTTAGCCTTAATGAAAGCGGCGAATTAGTCTTTACGCAAAACTCTGCCTATAACCATCCTCAAGGTGCAGACAGCTTCACCACGCAGGTACAAATACCTGTGGTAGATGCCGCCGGCAATGAAAGCTTTGTTACTGTGGATGTGACCATTGGCGACTCTGCACCTGAGATTTCTGCAAGCTCTGACACAGAGCTTACTGTGGAAGACAATATAGCCACGGGTAATATTACTGTAGATTTTGGTGGAGATATGGATGGCGCTACCATTGGCTTGGCAGGTGGCGGCACCGTTGACTATAGCGTTACATGGAGAGTTGATGAAAATGGCGAAGGAGCATGGGAACTTACCCAAGGATGGTTTGCATGGAAGGGCGTAGAAACATCCTATGAAGATGGTGTACATACCATTAAAATTGGCGATGTTACCATGACCAGTTCCGATAATCAAAACTGGGAAGTTTCTTACACGCATAATGATAGTGATCGTGATATCACCCTTAACTTCACCGATGCCGATGGCGACAAAACTTCCCATACCATGGGCACTAACGATGTCCCCACTGCGGGCACATCCAGCGCTGAACTTTCTGAACAGGGACTGGAAAGCGGTACCGTTACCACCTCAGGTCAAGTGGATTTAGATTATGGCATGGATGGAGAAGGTTCTTTTGCGTGGAATGCAGAGGATCAGCCTCAAGTAAAGACCAGCGATGGTCAAGAAATTACATGGGAAGTTGATGGTAACATCCTCAAGGGCATGGCCAATGGTGAAGAAGCCATCACGGTAACCATGAATCCCACCACCGGTGAATACACGGTAGAAATGAACCAAAGCATTGAGCATGATGCTCAAGGTGCTGATAGTGAAAACCTTGAATTTTCTTTTAGCATCACCGACGCAAACGGTGACAGCGCCGATGGTTCTATCAATGTAAGTATTGAAGATAGCGTTACAGAACAACAAGATACTGTCATAGACCTTGGTTCAACAGACTTAAATATCTTTGGCGGCGGCGCGGATGCCTCTGACCTTGAAAGTGCTTTACGTCCCAACGGAGATCAGCCTCCCACCAATGCTTGGAATGGCGGCGGCTGGGCTGGTGCTTTTTATGACAATCAAAGTGCAGATAAGTCTAGCATTGAAGTGGATGGATTTACCATTTCTGGTGCCATTGTTAAGTATGACCCAGAATCCGGTCATAGTGTAGATCAAAACGCCGATAACCTTACCCTTGGTTGGCGTGTGGATAATTCCACCGCCGATGGCGTCGATTATGGCAATGGCATTGGCATGAAGGGACAAGGCGGCGGAGCTGACTATGAAGTGGGTAATATTAAAGGTGATTACACCTCAGGCACTGTAGATACAGAAGCCATTATTATTACTTTACCCGAAGGGCAAGAAGCCTACGGCATTGATTTGTCCTTCTCTTGCCTATGCCAAGCGGGCCAAAACAATGTTGATGCAGACTCAGAAATGGTAACCATTGAATTCTTCCATAATGGAGAACTGGTCTATACAGTGCAACAACTTGCAGGTACTGGAGATTCTAATCAAAACTTTGATACCTCTACCCTCACGGTGCCTTTTGATGAAGTGCGCATTATCCCCACCCATAAAGGCTCTGACTTTGTGCTCAATGGCGTGGACTTTTCCGACTATGCCCATGACATCGTAGGTCAAGGCACAGGACAAATTGACGGCGGCGCGGACGGTCTTTCCGATGCCTATTTTACTGGTATTAGCGTGGGTGAGAGCACGGTAGATTTTAGCCGCGATGCGCAAGGTAATATAAGCATTGCTGGTGACGCTACCCTTACCCTTGAAGATGGCACCGAATTAACCTTGACCTTTGAAAACGGTGTGGTCATTGCCACAGACGCTGAAGGTACCCCTTACTTTACCGCCAGCGTGGACAACCAAGGCACATGGACCATGTATCAACAGCAACCTTTTGGTGATCAAATCAAAATGGAGCTGGGCAGTGTGGATGGCGATGGCGATGTGCAAAATCATACCATCACCATGAACGGTAATGACACCCCCACCGTGGGTGAAGCCACCTCGGTGGAAGTGTTTGAATCTGCCCTTGCCGACGGTACCGACTCTGAAAGCGATGGTGAAATAGCCACAGGCCATATAGATCTTGATTTTGGCGCCAATGGTGAAGGCAACTTTGCTTGGAATGAAGATGGTCAACCCACTGTGCAAGGCGGTAGCGGCGAAAATATCACTTGGGTAACAGAAGGTAATGTGCTTAAGGGTATGGACGGCGATACTGAAGTTCTCACCGTAACCATGGATCCAGCCACAGGTAATTATACTGTGGAGCTCAAAGAAGGTGTGGACCACGATTCCGTAAGCGGTGATTTAAACTTTGGCTTTAGCATTACCGACGCCGATGGTGATGTGGCCGAGGGCAGCATCAACGTGGGCATTGTGGATGACGGCATTTCCATGGAAAGCGCCGATGGTCAAACTGTATTCGCTGCCCAGTTCGACAGCACCACAGCCACAGCCACAGCCCAAGGTAACTTAGATATCAGTGGCGGTGATGCACGTGAACTGAGCGTAAACTTCAGCGGCGAAAATGGTGAATCCAGTAGCAACAGTATTATCATTAACGGAAATACCCTTACCATTGTGGAAATGGAAAATGAAGATGGTACCAGCACCTTTAAGGCCGGTATTGCCGATAGTAATGGCGCCATCCCTGACCCCTATTTCACTGTGGATATGAATCCGGAAACAGGCGACTGGGAATTTACACAAATTCATGAATTTGAAAGCCCCATTAAGCTCGAAATCACCGCCAGTGACGTGGACGGCGATACAGCTTCTGCCACACAAACCATTGAAGTAGCACCCAGTAAGGAAGTGGACGGCAGTGCCGCCATGCCCCTTGTGGACGATGTTATTTCTGTCAATGAGGGGGCTTCTGCCAGAGGTAATCTGCTCACAGGCGAAGGTGATGAAATGGACTCCCCCACCATCACTGGCTTTGAAATAAGTGACAGCAATTGGCTTGTGGAAAACAACGCCGATGGTTCTTTCACCATATCCTATGTGGGTGAAAATGGCACAGCCGATATGGACAATACCTATAGCATTACCGTGCAAGCAGATGGCAGCTATGTGTACACCACGCCTCATTTCTATGATGGCATGGAAGTGATAGATATCAACTCTGTATTTACCTATACAGTGCAAGATGCCCATGGAAATGAACAAAGCTCCACGGTGACTTTCTCCAACAATGCCACCACCCAGGAAAAGTTGCTGGTAGAAGGAGACTTTACTGGTCACAGTGTAGATATTACCAACTTAAACAGCACCAATGGCACCACTTACGAATACAGCACAGCGGCCTATGATGACGCCGCTAGACAACCCGGCACCGGCGGTGGCATAGCTGAAGCTAAACTTTCAGCCTTTGTATTGGGTGAAAACAATGATAGCCTTGAAATAACAGGCAAAGTGGGCATAGGTGAAGACGGCGTATCACACCATATTTATGGTGATGAGCTCTATCTTGACGAAGATGGCGGTCACGACACCATTACTGTGGGCGAAATGTCCACAGGTGGTCATATTCGTGCCGATGGTAACCTCTCCTCCGGTCTTGAAGGTGGCGATGACGAAATCAACATCGGAACCATGAGCTCAAACGCTCTGTATACCAAAGATAATGAAGAGGCCAGCATGGTTATGGGCGACGGTTGGGGCGTATCCGCAGGTGCTCAAGGCGGTGATGATACCATCAACTTCACCGGCCATGAAAATGCCGATGGTGTAGAGGTGAATCAACTGCACACCGCTGAGCTTTACGGTGATGCTTACTCCTTGGGTAGCGGCACTGCTTCTCACTTTAGCCAAGGTGGCGATGATACCTTCAACATGGAAAACACCACCATGACCAATGGTTATATCTTTGGTGATGCCAAAGATATGGGTACTTATGCTAAGGGCGGCGACGATGCCATAAACCTTGGTACCATGAACAGCGGTATCCTTTCAGGCGATGTCGCCACCATGTACACGAACTCCGTGGCTGGCAATGACACCATTGACGTGACAACCATGAAGGACGGTACCCTTGTGGGTGATGCTCTCAACATGAGCACCAATGCCGTGGGCGGCAATGACAACGTAAGCGTTGGAACAATGAGTGGAGGCAACCTTTCCGGCGATGCTTCCGGTACCATGAGTTCCGGTGCTCAAGGCGGTGATGATACTATTGATGTGAGCACCATGCACAGTGGTAACATTTATGGCGATGCCACCAACATGTCTTCCAACACCCAAGGCGGTGATGACTCTATTTCTGTGGACACTGTGAAAGGTGGTAACATTTATGGCGATGGTGCAAACATGTACTCAGGTAGTCAAGGTGGCAATGACAATATCAATCTTGGTACCGTTACTGGTGGCGTAATAGGCGGCGACGCCACAACCCTTCATGACGGTGCTCAGGGCGGTGCTGATACCATTACCATAGAAAGCATGACTGCCGGTATCATATCTGGTGAAGGCTCTTATATCAAAGCTGGTGCTGAAGGCGGCGATGATGTGCTGAATGTTAACGGCACCATGAGTGGCGGCGTGCTGCGTGGCGATGCGCACACCATATACACTGACGGTAAGGGCGGCGATGATGTCCTCAATGTAGACAGCTACACTGGCAAAGGTTATGGCTCTACCTATATTTCTGGTGATGGCTATAACATACAAGCTGGCGCAGAAGGTGGTAACGATACCATCAATATCAACACCATGGATGGCCAAAGCGTCTACGGCGATGCTGGCACCTTCAATGGCATTGGCGGTGACGATGTTATCAATGTAACAAACATGAACTCAGGCTCTATCACAGGCGATGGCTCCACTGCGGGCAATACCTCTGTGGCCGGTGATGACCTTATTAATATTGAAAATATGAGTGGCGGTTATATCTACGGCGATAGCTATGACGAAGCTGCTGGGGCGCAAAGTGGTAGTGATACCATAGAAATTGGCACCATGAGCGGCGGTGAAGTATGGGCTGACCAAAAGGCTGGCTCTAGTAATGACGGCGGCGATGACGTGGTTTCCGTAGTAAACTTCACCGAAGGCGCCAAGGCTTACTTAGACGGCGGCGAAGGCTATGATGCCTTTATCTACGACAATGATTTCGATAATTATATCGACTTTGACGCAGCGGGTAGCATCAATATTGGCGGCCATGACGGCGTCACCATCAATAACTTTGAAAGCCTCACCACCGGCGGCGGCAGTGACCTTATTAGCGTAGATGGTGCAAGCTTTGATGGCAATATAGATTCCGGCGCAGGCTTTGACATCATAGTGTCCGAAGGCGGCGTTACCAGTGATGACATGTCAAACCTCTTAAACTCTGCCACCAATACAGAAATGTTTATTTTCAGCAATGACGCTTCTGTTAACGGTGCCAAGTCCACAGAAGAAGCCATGGAAAATCTGGAAGGCGTAGAAATGGGTGAGAATGGTAAGATTAGTCTTGGTGACAATTGGACGGCAGCTGATAGTCCCAATGGTGACTTCCAAGCCTTCACCGATGGCGATGACAACACCATCCTCATTGCTAGAACCTCTTTGGAAAATACCAACTTCTAATATATAAAAAGGGAAGCTAGATATATTATCTGGCTCCCCTTCATTTTAAAGCCCCCAATAAAATCTCTATTGGGGGCTTTATCATTTCCATGATTACTTCTTTTGCGTTTTTTTCCACATGCTAAAATGACGCAATGCCATACAGCCATGCCCTACAACATACACCATGAGTGCATAGGCAAAATACCTATGATAATCTAAAAATTCCACAGAAAACGCTGTGTGCTTTTCCCATAAAAGATACCATGTTAAACCCAGTATGGTGGAAAAGAAAAAGCATATATGTCCAACACCTTGAATAACACCTGGCAATCCACCAGGACGAGGTGCAGGAA
The DNA here is from genome assembly GCA_964370835.1 of uncultured Desulfovibrionaceae bacterium. GTDB lineage: Bacteria > Desulfobacterota > Desulfovibrionia > Desulfovibrionales > Desulfovibrionaceae > CAYJAD01. The sequence goes on along the minus strand of CAYJLO010000013.1, from coordinate 38,652 downwards.
TGCCCCCCTTCAAGACCATTTTCCAATCTTTACACAATTGTTCCACATTTCCAGAAAAGTAAGGAAAGAAGTATTTCCACCCACGTCTTTGCAAGCTAACACCCACAAAAATAAATACAAAGGGAACTAAAAATAAACCTAACTCAATGTGCCATGAATCCACCGTGGGTGTGCGAGCAATTTTAATCAACTGCGCCATAACCAAGAAAAAGGCCAAGGCATGCCCCACGCGTAAAAAAGGTGTTTGAAAAAAACCTAAGAATTTCCAGAGCAAAGCCATTTGATTAAAAAAAGAAGAGAACAATTTCATATATTTCCCCCATGATGTAAAATAGGCAAAATCAAGAAATCTGTCATGATGCTTTAGAGTCAAAGAACAAAAAATAAAGCAGATCTATTCCTTTAAAGCAAAGAATATATTCACAATATAAAGCATTTACCTTTCTGTCAATGCGAAATTATTACTATTACTATTCACACCACAAACAATATTTTCTTGACGCTTACCTTTGGATAACAAATTAATATTGTATACAATAAAAGAATTAAAAAAATATCACGTCATATATGTCTAAATATTTTTCTTCTTTTGCCGATAATACCCATGACAGTAAAATATATTCTTTGCGGAGGTGCCTTATGGATATGTTTTCTCCTCTCACTATGCAAAAGCAAGATAACTCACCTGCCACTTCCCCTTTGGAAGAAATGCTTAAAACTCAACAAAGCACAGATCAAAAAAAACAAGAAGCGCAAAAAATACAAGAAAGTCCAGAAGCCATGACCATGGCCTCCTTTTCCATGCAATCCATGAATATGGCACAAAACTCCTTACTGTCTTCAGTTATGAGCGCTGCCTCAAGTAGCACGGCAGAAAGTGCCAGCGAAAGAAGTGCTTTTGGCAGACAAACAGCACAAAGCATGATGCAAACCATGCAACAAGACGATTTTGAAAATAATTATTCTAACTTACTAGAGAGTCTGCGTACGGAACTTGAAGCTTCAGTGGAAGCAAAAGTGCAAGAAAATATTCAAGTTGAAACCACTCTTGAAGAGGAATTGAGTAGACAAGAAACTGTGCAAACAGAATATACAGAAAACACGGCTAAGAATACACAAACAGCTTCCACAGAGCAAGCTCAACAGGTGGCGAAAGTCGTTGTTCCAACGGCGACTCCTGTGGTGGCAACATCCACTCCTGTAACCACACAACATGTAGAAAGCACTGAAAGCAAAGCCAAGGCTGAGGCTGTACAAGCCATAGAATCCGTGGATGTTTACGTATAAAAAATACCAAAGACAGAAGGAAATCACACTTTCTGTCTTTGGTACGTTATTTTAATGCCACTTATGCCATTTTTTTCTGGCAAAACTCAATTTTTTCTTGGCCAGGACCTTGAATAAAGAAATAGTAAACTCCATTTTCAAAAAGAAAATCCACAAAGCCCACTTCGCCCAATAGCATGGAGGCATCCTTATTTTTAAAATGTGCATAATCCGCTTCTATATCTTCAGAAATATAAGCAATATGGTCAATTTTAGCTTTTTCCAATGCTGTGTTTTCCAAAAGCTCATACACGGTGGAACCATCGGTAATGAAAACAAAATCCATTCCGGCGCCTGTGTATCTTTCTTTAATGGTAAAACCTAATGTATTGGTATAAAAATCCAAAGCCTTTTCCATATGGGGTACAGATATATTTATATGGTCAATACTACGTGAAATCATTTTTACTCCTTAATGCGCTTGTTTGCTCAAGCCATATTTTTTTCTATGCGCAAAGCAATATCACGAAGCTTGCACACTGTCGAACAAACCTTGCCTTAACTTTCATCCCCCTGCACAGCACATAAAACCTGCGCATAACCATATAATGTATTATAACTATCCCCCCATTGAGTTAAGGCATGCAACACATGCAATAGCTCGCGCCCTATGGGAGTTAAAGAATATTCCACACGCAGCACCTTTTCTTTAAATTCTTCACGCACAAGAATATTTGCTTTTTCAAGAGCTTTAAGCTCGCGCGAAAGCACCCTTTCACTCATACTTGGCACAAGTCTTTTCAAAGCGCCATAGCGTATTTTTTGTGCATTACCAACGTGAAAAATGATAATAGGCTTCCATTTTCCGCCAATAATATCTAAGGTTAGCTCCATACCGCATTGAAAAACTTTGACAGCTGGCTCCATCTTCATTCCCCTTTTTGTCATGTTGACACAAAAAATAGATTCTGCAAATATACCAAGATAAGCATTTATTTTTCACGCACTACAAATCAAGGGGCCTTTATGTCATCCAAGCTTTATGTCGTCATGGTGGGTCTGCCAGCCAGAGGGAAAAGTACTCTTGCCAAGCGTATTTGTGAGCGATTACTTGAAGAAGGTACCAAGGCTGCCATCTTTAATAATGGCAATGTGCGTCGTCTTTTGGCCGGCCCAGAGTCCTCTGCGCCGGAATTTTATTCTCCAGATAATGCCATGGGCCGTGAAGCACGCGAAAATATAGCCCTAGAAAATATGGCTGAAGCTAGAAAATTCCTTAGGAAAGGCGGTGACGTAGCCATTTTAGACGCCACCAACGCCAGCCGTGCTCGCCGTTTAATCACCAATGCCACCCTCACAGACTACCCTATTTTATATGTGGAATGTGTCAACGAAGACCCTCTTTTACTGGAAAAATTCATTCGCCTCAAATGCAAGCTTCCAGAATTTCAGTATATGGAGGAAAAAGATGCTTTGGCCTGTTTTCGTGCGCGCATAGGGTATTATGAGCAAATTTACACCCCCGTGGGCGCCGACGAAACCTATTGGATGCGTGTGGATGCCGCCGCCAATAGCATTATTAAAGAATGCCCTTGCGAGGGCTCTGCGCATTATCCAGCCATACGTGATGTGGTTGTATCGCGCTGGGTGCGTAGTCTTTACCTCATGCGACATGGACAAACACTTTTTAACTTAGAAGGACGCATTGGAGGTAACCCCCCCCTTACTAAAAAGGGTTTGCAACAAGCCAGAGCCATGGCCTTGCACATGAATGGCTTAGAAATTCCATGGATTTTTACTTCCACGCGCTTGCGCTCACATCAAACAGCTGAGCCGCTTTTAGCTTCACGCCCCAATACGCAAACCATGGCACTCACAGAATTTGACGAAATATGGGCAGGAACATGCGAAGGCATGCGCTATGAAGATATTCGAAAAAACATGCCGCATATCATACAGCAACGCCATGCCGACAAGTTTGGTTACGCGTATCCTGAAGGTGAAAGTTATGCCATGCTCCATGAACGTGTAAGTAAGGGGCTTGGGCGTGCTCTTTTTTTGGCCGGAGATTCTCCCCTTATCATAGTGGGGCATCAAGCTGTCAACAGGAGCATTCTTTCTCTTTTTCTTAAGCAGCGACCGGAAGATATTCCTTATACATATATTCCACAAACACAGTATTATCATATCTCCACCACACCAAGACGTAAAGTATTTGAACTTATACGCTTTTTATAACTATCATTAGTACCGTTGTACTGACAACATGATATATACAGACACGCTTATCGCTCGTGATTTGGGAAAAATTTCCCACGAACATTTACTTACCTATGAATGGGGTCATGGAACACATATAGTATTGGCTAAAAATAACCTATCCATTGATAGACCTTCCTTTTTTTCTCAAGAAGAAAATCAAAAAATGTCTCTATTTCTAAAAGAAGATGACAGGAATACTTTTTTGGTCAGCCATTTTCTGAAACGCGCACTGTGTTCTTCCATGCTTAAAATCCCCCCAGAAGAGATACTTTTTACACAAAATCAGTGGGGAAAACCCCATATCTTAGAGCCAAACGCTTCCTTACATTTTAATATATCACATGATGAACATTGGTGCGCTGTGGCAACTAGCCATATCGCTCCCCTTGGCTTAGATATTCAAAGCCCATTCCATCTTGATAAAGAAGCATTGCGCAAGATTATGCACCCTAAAGATTATCTATACCCTCAAGACTCTTTCCAACTTGCGAAGATATGGAGCATGAAAGAAGCTGTGGTTAAAGCCATGGGTGTGGGATTACACTATCCTTTACACCTCATTTGCATTGATAAAACCCAGCAAAGCAATAGTTTTTTAGCTCAAGCCGAAGAATATATATTTCATGTGAAATTTTGGACATTTAATGAATTTGTCATGGCTTTGGCCAGTACACAATTTAAAGAAATTACTCACAACCTTATTATTTAAAAGAAATTTTCCTTATCCTCCTTGACAAATTTTTTGTTTTTCCCTAAACTAAGCCTTAGAAGTGTATATAGTATACATAACATGGATTTTACTTTTAAGGACAGCCTCTACATGCACAAAGACAAAGATTTTTTACGTTCCATTCCTGTAACCGAAGCCATAGGCTGTGTACTTTGCCACGACATCACCGAAATAGTTCCTAATCAAAATAAAGGCCCTATATTTCGTAAAGGTCATATAATTACAGCAGAAGATGTACCTGTACTCTTACGAGTGGGCAAAGAAAATATTTATGTATACGAACCATGTCCCGGAATTTTACATGAAAATGACGCCGCCAAACGCATAGCTGATGCCATTTGCGGAAATGGCATACATTTTTCTGATATAGCCGAAGGTCGTATAAATTTTTTAGCAGACCATCAAGGGCTTTTGCGCATTGATACGCAAGCTCTCATGGAAATAAACTGCCTTGATGAAGTGGCCGTGGCTACCCTGCACACCTTTCAGGAAGTGCAAGAAAATCAACCTATCGGCGGAACACGAGTGGTACCTCTTTTCATAGAAGAGAGCAAAATCCTTCAGCTTGAATCCATGGTCACCAAGCCCATCATTGAAGTTCTTCCTTTGGCAAAACCCATAGTGGGCATTGTCACCACCGGCAGTGAGATCTACCATGGCCGCATTAAAGACAGCTTTGGCCCCATTTTGCAGGATAAACTGGCAAACTACCAAGCTCAAATTCTCGGTCAAGCACTTACCAGTGACGATGTGGACATGACAGCCAATGCCATTGCGGATTATGTGCAGCAAGGCGCCAATGTGGTCTTAGTAACCGGTGGCATGTCGGTGGACCCTGATGATAGAACTCCTTCAGCCATAGCTCAAACGGGCGCACACATTGTACGCTATGGAGCTCCCACCTTTCCCGGTGCCATGTTTTTAGTGGCTAAACTTGGAAACACCCATATTTTAGGCCTTCCCGGCTGTGTTATGTATCATAAAGCCAGCATTTTTGAGCTTATTTTACCACGCCTTTTGGCAGGTCTTGAAATTACACCAAATGATATTGCAGCCCTTGGCCATGGAGGATTTTGCCCTTCATGTACAACATGCCGCTATCCTTTGTGTTCTTTTGGAAAAGGCTAACGCACTTTCCAATACGCTGATATATATCAGCATGTCACAGCATTAGGTTGAGACTGTGACTTTTCTTTTCTATTGGGTAAAGATAGTTTTTAACAACTCCCTTTGTTTAAAACGTCTTTTTTTTGTAAACAGAATTTGTTTTCATGGTTATAACAAGGAGAGAGACATGATTGCGAAGACGCTTGTGGTTAACGGGTTACCCCGAAAGATTTTTGTTACTCAAGATGGGATGCTTTCTGATGTATTACGCGGACAGCTCCACCTTACCAGCGTAAAAGTAGGTTGCGGTAAGGGCCAATGTGGCGCTTGCTCCGTTATTTTAGATGGTAAAGTTGTGCGTTCTTGTATCATCAAGATGAGCCGCGTGGCAGAAAATGCCTCCATCACCACTTTAGAAGGCATAGGAACACCCGATAATCTCCATCCTTTGCAACATGCATGGATTTTCCATGGTGGCGCTCAGTGCGGATTTTGCTCCCCAGGTTTTATCGTATCGGCAAAAGCCCTTCTCGATAAAAACCTTAACCCCAGCCGCGAAGATGTGCGTGCTTGGTTCCAAGCCCACAAAAACGTGTGCCGTTGCACAGGCTATAAGCCTTTGGTAGATGCTGTTATGGATGCAGCTGCCATCATGCGCGGTGAAAAAACTGTAGATGATGTCACCTATAAAGTACCTGCCGATGGCCGTATTTGGGGCACTAACTTCACTCGTCCAAGCGCACTTGCTAAGGTAACTGGCGTTGCCGAATACGGTGCCGATGCTGCTTTGCGTATGCCTAGCAACACCTTGCACCTTGCCATTGCTCAAGCAAAAGTTTCTCACGCCAACATCAAGGGTATAGATACTTCTGAAGCTGAAAAAATGCCCGGTGTTTACAAAGTTCTTACCCATAAAGATGTTAAAGGGAAAAACCGTATTACCGGTCTTATTACCTTCCCCACCAATAAGGGTGATGGCTGGGATCGTCCCATCCTTAACGATACCAAAGTATTCCAATACGGTGACGCTTTGGCCCTTGTATGCGCCGACACCGAATGCAATGCCCGCGCCGCCGCTGAAATGGTAAAATTTGATTTAGAACTTTTACCAGAATACATGAATGCCCATGACGCCATGGATCCAGACGCCATGGAAATTCACCCCGGCACCCCCAACGTGTACTTTGAGCAAGGCCTTGAAAAAGGCGAAGACACTGCAAAGTTCTTCAACGACCCCAACATGGTGGTGGCTGAAGGTTCTTACTATACGCAGCGTCAGCCTCACTTACCCATTGAGCCAGACGTGGGTTATGGCTACTTAAATGATGACGGTAAACTTGTTCTGCATTCCAAGTCCATTGGTTTGCACTTGCACGGCCTCATGATCGCTCCAGGCCTTGGCGTGGAAATGGGTACTGAGTTGGCCTTGGTACAAAATACCGCCGGTGGTACCTTCGGCTATAAGTTTAGCCCCACCTTAGAAGCCTTGGTTGGTGTGGCCGTTCTTGCCACAGGTCGTCCTTGCCACTTACGTTATAATTATGAACAACAGCAAAATTATACCGGTAAGCGTTCACCTTTCTGGACAACCATGCGTATGGCTGCCGACAAAGAAACCAAAAAAATCATGGCTGTGGAAGTGGACTGGATAGTTGACCACGGTCCTTACTCCGAATTTGGTGACCTTTTAACCTTACGCGGCGCACAGTTCAGCGGCGCAGGTTATGGCATTCCTCATATGCGCGGCCTTGGACGCACCGTGTGCACCAACCACGCTTGGGGTTCGGCATTCCGCGGTTACGGCGGTCCTGAAATTGAATTCCCTTCCGAATCCTTAGTGGATGAATTGGCTCGCAAAATGGGTGTAGACCCCTTTGAATTCCGCGCCATTAACCACTACAGAGAAGGCGATACCAACCCTTCACAACAAAAGCCAGAAGTTCTTTCTTATGGCGAAATGTTTGAACTGCTTCGTCCTAAATATGAAGCTGCTAAAGCACAAGCCAAAGCCAACTCCACCGATGAAATTAAACGCGGCGTAGGTGTGGCTTTAGGTTCTTACGGTGCAGGTCTTGATGGCCCTGACACCGCAGAAGCTTGGGTTGAACTCAATGAAGATGGCGGCGTTACCGCATACGCTTGCTGGCATGACCATGGTCAAGGCGCCGACGCCGGTACCCTTGGTTGCGTCCATGAAGCTTTACGCCCCATTAATATGCCCATGGAAAAAATCCGTCTCGTACTTAACGATACGGACAAAGCCCCCAACTCTGGCCCTGCAGGCGGCTCACGCTCACAGGTTATGATTGGTAATGCCTTAAAGCTTGCTTCTGAAGCATTACTTGACGCCATGCGCAAACCAGAAGGCGGCTTCCATGACTACGCCAGCTTAAAAGCTGCCACTGGCGAAACCTTGTACAAAGGAACCTTCACCGCACAAGCAGAACATTGCGATCCTGTAACCGGTAAGGGCGCCCCCTTCCAGTTCTACATGTACGGTCTTTTCCTTGCTGAAGTGGCTGTGGAAGTGGCCACCGGCAAAACCACCGTGGAAAAACTCACCATGGCTGCAGATATTGGTTCCATCAATAACCGCGCTGTGGTCGATGGTCAGATTTACGGTGGCCTTACCCAAGGTTTAGGCTTAGCTTTAACTGAAGACTATGAAGACTTGAAAAAGCATAGCACCATGGCCGGCGCTGGTATTCCTTACATCAAGGACGTTCCAGACAATATGGAAGTCATCTATGTGGAAACCCCACGTCCCGGTGGACCTTTCGGTGCTTCCGGTGTGGGCGAAATCCCCGTATGTGGCCCTCACCCTGCCATCATCAACGCCATTGATGACGCTTGCGGCGCCCGTGTTCGCCATTTACCTGCTCGTCCAGAGAAGGTATTGGCAGCCATGCCTAAGTAAGTAGTGTAATTATTAAGGGGCGCAGGCCAAGGCTCACCTTCTTGCGTCCCTTATTTCTTTTTTCATCTTCATTTACTCCAAAGCCCTTGAATGGAGGTCGTTCATGGATCAAGCCAGTCTTCATGCCGCAGAAGCACGCTGTACGCAAGAACATATGCCCAAATGTCAAAGCCATTGCCCCTTACACATGGATGTGCGCACCTTTATGGCGCATATGGGGCAAGGAAAATTGCAAGAAGCGCGTAAACTTCTAGAACGACACCTCCCCCTACCGCAAATTTTCGCCCATATTTGTGACCATCCTTGTCAAAATCACTGTCTTCGTCGAGATTTAGGCGGTAGCCTTGCCATACAGAGCCTTGAAAGCCTCTGTATGCAACAAACGCAGAAGCAAGGAAAAGGCTTTTTGCGACCTGCTAAAGATAAGAAAGTAGCTGTACTTGGCAATGGCCTTGCTGGCCTCACCGTGGCCTATGAACTGGCCAAAAAAAGCTGGCCCGTGACCGTTTTTTACGCTGCTGAAGAGGAAAATACACATGAAGGCTCTTTCCTTCTCCAACAGTTTCCTCAAGTGCACGCTGACCATATTCAAGAAGAATGTGATCAATTACGTAAAAATCATGCCGCTTTTGCACCAACCCAACTCACGCCAGATTTTTTTCACAGCATACAAGAAGATTTTTCAGCCTTCTTTATAGATGTACATGCCGCGCCAGAAATTTTTGCCAGCATTGATGCAGAACCAGACATACAAACAGGCCATATAAAAGACAATATTTGCGCAGGTGGCCTGCTTATGCAAAGCCCCACCGGACATGAATACGCTTCCTCATCAGCTCAAGCCGGACAAGGTCGTCAAGCGGCTTTAAGTATTGAGCGCATTTTGGGCAACATTGCCCCCAGTGCCGGTAGAGAAGGTCATAGGGACAATACGTCCTTGCACACTCCCCTTGAGGGCATAACCATGGCCGTGGCAACGCCGCCGGCTACGGGCACATATAACATGGAAGAAGCTCAATCAGAGGCTTTACGCTGTATTCAATGTCAATGTATGCAATGTGTTAAAAAATGTATTTATTTGCAAAAATACGGTGCATTTCCAAAATCTTACACCAGACAAATTTATAATAATGCCGCCATTGTACAAGGTGAACGACGCGCCAACTCATTGGTCAATGGCTGTATGCTTTGCGGACAATGTACCGAAATTTGTCCAGAGCGTTTTTCCATGGCTGAGGTATGTTTACAAGCACGAGAAGAGCTTGTGAAACGAGGCCATATGCCTCCTTCTGCCCATGCCTTTGCCTTGGAAGATATGTGCGCCGCCACGCAAGATCCAGCTACCCTTTTCATGACAACAGCACATGAAAAAAATGCTACACAATCCCCCTCTTGGGCCTTTTTCCCCGGTTGTCAATTATCTGCAGCCCGCGGCAATCAAGTTCTTCAAGTCTATGATTTCTTATGTACGAATATGTCGCAAAGTGTGGGCCTCATGCTCTCCTGCTGTGGCACTCCGGCTCAATGGGCAGGAGAAAAAGCTCTGGCCGCGCAAATGACCACGCATCTAGAACAGCAATGGGAAAAAATGCAAAAACCAAAGCTCATTGTGGCCTGCGCTTCCTGTAAAAAGTTTTTTGCCGAACATTTACCGCACATTCCTTGCGTCTCCCTTTGGGAAGTGCTGTATGATTTACGAGAGCATATTCCGACTAACGCTCCTGCCTCCACCTATACCTTGCATGATCCTTGCTCTGCGCGCCATGACAGTGGTTGGCATGAAGCCACACGGCTTTTGGCTAAACATTGCAATGTGCAGTGTGAAGAATCTTCCCAAGCCAAAAGTACGTCTTCTTGTTGTGGGTATGGCGGTCTTGTGTGGAATGCTCAACCGGAGCTGGCGCAAAATATCACTGAACAGCTGGCACAATATTTGGGCCCACACACAGGCCTCGCTTCTTGTATTATGTGCCGCGACCGTTTAGTAAGTAGCCATAAAGACTGTGTACACTTCTTTGACATCTTACCTTTTATGGATGAGCAAAGCCCCCCCTCACAGCCTGCACCAAGCCTTTCTGCTCGCCGTGCCAATAGGGTTCGTCTTGTGCAGGCATGCAAAGAAAAATACGGCGTGCAAAATGTGGTGGAAAACACATTTACACCGCAAGCAAAAGGCAATCTACGTCAAGTTCTGCCCTTAGATCCCATATGGGGGCATACCTTCTTACATATTGCTCCGGAGCTGTTGGCAGAGCTTGAAAAGAAACATATTTTGCATCAAGATGTCGCCGCCGCAGTTTTAGCCATTGAAGAGCATAAACAGCGCTTTTTAGAAAAGGAAAGTGGGCATTATGTGGGTGCATGGCGTTCCGGTGCCGTCACATTCTGGGTTCGCTATGCCAAAGATGCGCAAGATCAATATCATTTATATGATGCATGGTGCCATCGGATGTTGCTTCCCCAAGCCACACCGCAAGAAACACCTTCTGATAAGGGATAATATACGGAGAATACCATGTCTATACCTACCTTTACTCCCGATGCAGGGCAATGGCTATGCGATGCCTGCCAATGCCCTTTAGAACAAAAGGAAATGCAGGCTTTTTACCTTGGCGGTGCCTTTGCCGTCTCCTTACCCGCATGTCCGCAATGTGACCTTACCTTGGTACCTAAATCCTTAACTCTAGGAAAAATGTTGGAAGTGGAACGTATGCTGGAAGATAAATAGGCAAAACATGCTCTTCAATATGCCCTTACACGCTTTGGACGTGCATGGAAGCCAAGCTTGCGTACAAGATATATGCTGGCGACCAGGTGGCCTTGCCCTCACGGCCCATGCCTTGTCCCAAGCACAAAAGGTAGCTCCCTTACATAAAGGGGCACGCATATTGGACGTGGGCTGTGGTCACGGAAAAAGCACAGCCTTTTTACAAGAGCAAGGTTTTCTGGCCTATGGTCTTGATTGCGACGCGCAGGCACAAGCTCATGTACTCGGAAGGGCAACGAATCTTCCCTTTTTGGCGGAAAGCTTTCAGGCTATTTTTTGTGAATGCGTTCTCAGTATAGTACCAGATAAACTCAAAGCTCTTCAAGAATTTTGGCGCGTAGGAGATGCGTCTGACTCCCCTACCTTGCTCATTCTCAGCGATATGTACTGCCTCCTTCCCCACGCACAAGAAGAAACTTACAGCAAAAAGCAACTTGAAGAACTTTTACAGCACAGCGGTTGGCAGCTGAACTATTTCGAAGATCACTCACAAAAACTAAAAATTTTTGCGGCGCAATTGGCTTGGCATAATATATGCCCAAAACAGCTTAACGCCAAACAATACGGCTATGGCCTCTGGATTGCCACCAAGGAGAAAATATGAACCCAATTTTATTAGAAATACTCCCCTTAGTACGTGAAGGGTATTGCTGTAGCCAATTGCTTATGCATTTACTTTTACAAGGTGCAGGGCAAGAAAATCCGCAATTATTACGCGCCATGCACGGTCTTTGCTTTGGCATGGGCGGTACAGAAGGCCCTTGCGGCTTGCTCAACGGCGGGGCTTGTATACTCGGCTGTTTTGCCGGGCGAGGCGCAGTGGATGAAAAAGCCCACCCGTCCTTGGCTCCCATGGTCCATGAATATCAGCAGTGGTTTTTAGCCCAAACACAAAGTTCTGGCTTGTGCCATGAAATATTGGAAAAAATAGAGCAAAAAAGTGATACCGTATCTTCGCCACAAGAACCGCGGCATGCCAAATGCGGTGACCTCTTGGCGGCTTGCTGGGAAAAGCTTTTGGAACTCTTGGAGAAATACGACATAGACATGGAGCTACAAGCATGAGCCTTGTGCGCACCACACAAAGTCTGTGCCCGCAGTGTTTACGCCTTCTAGACGCACACTATACAAGTAAAGATGTGAAGGGCCAAGAGTGGGTATTTTTAGAAAAAAACTGCCCAGAGCACGGAAATTTTTCTGCTCCCATTTGGGTAAACTTACCCAATACCCCCACCTTTACACAATGGTATGGGGAAAAAAGAAGCCCTGACTATGTGCCTTTTCCTCAAAGTAAAGTGGATAAAGGGTGCCCTTATGACTGTGGTTTGTGCCCAGAGCATGCACAGCATACCTGTTGCGCTTTAATAGAAATTACCAATAGATGCAACCTGCATTGCCCTGTATGCTATGCCAGCTCAGGCGTGCAGGTTAACAAAGATCCAAGCTTGCACGACATTGAAACGCAGTTGAATCAACTTTTTCAACATGCCGGTGGCGTCAATGTACAGCTTTCCGGCGGAGAGCCCACCATGCGCGCTGATCTTCCAGATATTATTGCCCTCACAAGGGAAAAAGGCTTTCCCTTTGTGCAGCTCAACACCAATGGTTTGCGCCTTGGAGAAAATCCTGCTTATGCCAAAATCTTACGCGATGCCGGCCTAAGCGTGGTATATTTGCAGTGGGATGATATGTGTGACAGTACTTATGTACCTTTGCGCGGACAAGCGTGCCATGCAATAAAAGAGCAAGCCTTGCAGCATTGCCTCGAAGCAGGGCTCAGCGTGATACTTGTGGCCACCGTGGTAAAAGGCTTAAATGATAGCGCCCTTGGTGCCATTGTACGCAAAGCACTTGTCAGTGGCCCCCGTGTGCGCGGTGTACATTTTCAGCCTGTAAGCTCCTTTGGACGTTACCCTTGGTCTCAACATCCCCACGAGCCAGCACCACGAATTACTTTGGCCGAAGTGCTACATCAATTGGAAGTACAAACGGATGGTATGATAAAAGCTCATGATTTTATACCGCCAAACTCCGAACATGCACTTTGCTCCTTTAATGCTGTTTATACGCGTCAAAACGACACCCTTGTGCCCAACGCCATGGGCACCACGGAAAACAGTTGCTGTAGCTGCGCCTCTAAGCGTTCTCAAGCAGCAGCCAAACAAGCGCAAAGCTTTGTGGCACAACATTGGGGCCCAATGACCTCAACACAAGATATGCAAAAAAATGCTTTACCCTCTCTTCCTGTACAAAATTTTAATACCATGCTTGAGCAAATACAGCATCGTTTTACCCTTTCGGGTATGGCCTTTCAAGATGCCTACACTCTTGATATTGAAAGACTACGCCGCTGTCATATTCACATCATGAGTGAAAAAAATACACTCATCCCCTTTTGCGCTTATAATCTTACATCAAACCAAGGTTTTTCCTTGTATCGCCCTTCGTAAATAAAGGATAAAAATTTCCATGCCTGCTTGTATTTTAGATTCTTGGCTAGCCACACAGCTGAACACTTCGACGCAAAACCTTGCCTCTGCCATTAAAGAAGAACAATGGCAACGCTGCAAAGCTGTAATAAAGCATGCCACAGCAAACAGCGCATTTTACGCACAGCACTTAAAAAAATACGATACGGAAAAGCTTTCTTTCAAAGACTTTACCACATTGCCCTTCACCACAGCGCAAGATTTACAACATGCAGAGCAGTTACTCTGTGTATCTCAAGCGCATGTGGCACGCATGGTGACGTTGCAAAGTTCCGGCACCACAGCACCTCCCAAACGCTTAGCTTTTAGCCAAGAAGACCTAGACGCCACCAAGAACTTTTTCTCCGTGGGCATGTCGCAACTTATCCAAAATGGGCAAAGACTTCTTTCCCTATGGCCGGGAGCCATGCGCCCCAACGGTGTGAGTGCTCTTTTGCATGAAGCTTTGAAAAAAAACTCCATAGAAGTTTTTGCCGGCGAAGCTCTCAGCACAGAGCAAAGCCTTATACAAGAATTCACGCAATATACCCCCCATGTGTTGGTGGCTGCGCCGCGTCAATTGTTTATTTTAGTGCAATTACTAGAAACCAATCGCCTGGCCAAAGGCCCTTTACACGGCGTATTGGCCAGTGCAGAATATTTACCTCAAGAGCTTGAGCAGCGTTTACAGCAACAAGGGCTTTTGGTATTAGACCACTATGGTATTAGTGAGGCTGGATACGGTGGCGGCGTGGAATGCTTACATAAGAGCGGCTATCACATGCGCGAATTGGATTTATATATTGAAATTATTCATCCGCAAACTTTAGAGCCACTCCCTTATGGACATGAGGGAGAAATAGTGCTCACCACGCTCACTCGCACAGCCATGCCCCTCATACGTTACAGAACCGGCGATGTGGCTTCTCTGCTTGCCGGCCCTTGCCCTTGCGGAAGTCCCTTACACAGACTTTCCAGAGTACAAGGACGTTTACTTTACACTTCAAACAGCTACACAATACAGCACTGCGCCAAAGGAGCTTTCCATGAGAGAACTACTAACCTTACTTTGTAATCGTTTAGAAAATGCTACCCCCGTGGTGCTGGCCACCGTCATTCACCAAGAAGGCTCCACCCCGCGCGGCGCCGGCTCGAAAATGCTTGTGGACGAAAGCGGCCTCATTTCCGGCACCATTGGCGGCGGCCTTGCCGAAGGCGAAGCTCTTATGGCTTGCAAACAAGCCTTGCAAGATCATAAAGCAAGCATTTTGCACTTTACTCTCACGGGAGAAATGGCAGCAAAAAGTGAAATGATTTGTGGCGGCTTATTACATATTTTCATTGAACCCATCATGCCCACCCTTGCAAATGTAGCTTTTTATCGCACTGTACTGCAAGCTGTAGACACCAACGAAACCATGGTGCTCACCACACTTGATGAACAAAAAAGCATAAACCGCTACCTTTGCCTTGATGGAGTATGGACAGCGCACAGCATGAGTCATGAAGCAACAACACCCTTAACTGACCATGAAAAGGAAGCTTTTACCGCGCGCTTACAACATGGGCAAGAAACTGCTTTTCTACAAGAAGAACAAGTAATCATAGAAAAATACCCTCCCGTATGGAAAATGATTATCTTAGGAGGTGGGCACGTTTCGCTCTTTACAGCTCAAATAGCCGCCCTAGCAGGATTTTCTGTTACAGTCATGGATGATAGAGAAGAATTTTCCTCAAAAGAACGTTTTCCTCAAGCTTCTGCCACCTATACCGTGCCCGAGTTTGAGCAATGTTTTGCCTCTTGCCCACCCACCAAATATACATGCATAGTCATTGTGACCCGCGGACATTTACATGACAAAGTCGTTTTGGAACAAAGCCTTACCACTCCAGCCAGCTATATTGGCATGATAGGAAGTAAGCGTAAGAAGAACCAAGTATACGATACCCTTAAAGCACAAGGCTTTACACAAGAACGCCTTGATACAGTTTACTGTCCCATAGGCCTTGGCATAAAAGCTGAAACGCCAGAGGAAATTGCCGTCTGTATTGTGGCCCAGTGCATAGCCCATAAGAGAGAAGCGTGGGATATCTTGCCACAATAATTCTCGCGGCGGGGTTTTCCACGCGCATGCAAGGCTTATTTAAGCCTCTGCTACCCTTTCAGTTCACTTGGCCGAAAGAACATGCCATCACGGCCCTTGAACAACTTGTACAATTACATTTTCATGGCGGCGTAAACCATATTTTTGTGGTAGGCGGACAAAGGGAAAATGAAGCTTTGGCAGCCACCCTATATGCTTGGCAAAAAAAGCTTCATGCTAGGCAAAAGCTGAGCTTTGTCACCAATCCAAATGCACAGTGCGGTATGTTTTCATCTGTATGTCATGGCATAAGGGCTGTGGAACAAGCGTTTAAGCATAATCCCCAAGGGCATTTCTTTATCCACCCTGTGGACATCCCCTTGGTACGCTCCTGCACCTTGCAAAGACTTTTACAAGCTCAAGAGCAGCATCCTCATGCTGTTCTTGTGCCAAGCCATGGAGGGCAAAGCGGACATCCTCCGCTTATTCCCAGTGAATATATCCCCGCCATTATGAAATATAATGGAAAACAAGGCTTACAAGGGGCATTGAATGCCATGCCCACACAGCTCATTGCCACTGCGGACAGCCATATTCTTTTGGATATGGATACCCAAGAAGACTACGCATATTTGCAAACAAAAGCTTTAGGGCAACATATATTGCAAGCAGAAGAAGCTCTTGAGCTTTTGCATTGCCTCAATGTGCCTCCTAAGGGTATTGCCCACGCACGCGCTGTGGCGTCTGTGGCCACAGCTTTTGCCATGGCACATAAAGAACAACAAAGGGAAAAATCCCGTATCAATACAAATCTAACACATGTGGGCGCATTGTTGCACGACATGTGCAAACAAGAAGAGCGGCATGAAGTGGCAGCCGGAAAAGCTTTACGCGAAATGGGATTAGGAGCCTTAGCCCCCCTTGTGGAAGAACATACCGATTGCCAATTGGCCGCAAATGCTCCCATAACAGAAAAAGAGCTCATCTATTTAGCAGATAAATATGTTTATGGTAAAAAACCTGTTCCCATTGAGCAACGTTTTACCCAAAAACTACTTTTTTTTGCGCATATACCTGAGGCTGGCATTGCCATAAAAGCACGTTTAGCACGCGCAAAAGCCATGGAAAAACGTCTTTCCGCTGAAATTGGCAAAAACACTTTTTCTCTGGCACAAAAGGCCTTACCCCATGCCCAAGACTGAATTTTGGCTTATGCGTCACGGGCATATAGTACAGCCAAGAC
Organism: uncultured Desulfovibrionaceae bacterium; assembly: GCA_964370835.1. Classification (GTDB taxonomy): domain Bacteria; phylum Desulfobacterota; class Desulfovibrionia; order Desulfovibrionales; family Desulfovibrionaceae; genus CAYJAD01. Next base: position 21,808 of record CAYJLO010000013.1, on the reverse strand, counting down.
AAAAGAACTTCATTGGACAAAGTGACTTCCCTTTAAGTGATCTTGGAAAAAAGCAAATGCAAAGCTGGCAAAGTTTTTTTGCCAAGCAAAATTTAGCCGCTGTCATTTGCTCTCCTCTACAACGTTGCGTAGAAAGTGCGCGTATCCTTTGTCCCACATCCGTGCCGATGACGGCGGAATCTGCCTTTAAAGAAATTCATCTTGGAACATGGGAAGGGCAAGAAGTAGCCCATATACGTGAACACTTCCCCCAAGAATACACCGCACGTGGTAAAAATATGGATAGTTTTCGCCCTCCGCAAGGGGAAAGCTTTCACGATGTAGCACAAAGAGTGCTCCCCATGTTAGCGCACTATCTCCATATGTATGCGGGAAAAAGATTTATTTTGGTGGCCCATGCCGGTGTAAATCGCGTTATTTTAGCTAAAGCCTTGCATTTACCTCTAGCGCACGTCCTTGATATTCCCCAACCTTATGGGTGTTGCACACATTTGCATATGTAATACTACCTCTTTAGTGGAAAACACTTAGTGCAGGCTTTCTCTCCAAAAACTAAAAAACTTGTCTTTTAAAAGAGCATGGCTTACTCATAAATGAGGTAAAGGCCAGTTTATGAAAATATATCTTTAACATGACACAAAGAATAAGGACAACACCATGTTTAATAAGCTATTAGCTAAAGTGGGCCTTGGCAGTGCTAAAATAGATACTGTTTTAAAAAATATGACCTTACATCAAGGGGATATTGTTGAGGGAACAGTGCATATCCAAGGCGGAAAAGTAGACCAAGAAATTAATAAAATTACCATTTCTGTTATGACAATGGCTCAAGGTACCCGAGAAGTGGACGGCGAAGAAGAAAAATTTTTCAAAAGTATTGCCATCGGAAGCTTTAACATGGACTATGCCATGAAGGTTGAAGAAGGGCAAAAGTATGAAATTCCTTTTAGCTTTAAACTTCCTTCTGAAACACCCATCACCTCCATAGCAGCAGGAAAAAATCAATCCAAGGTTTGGATATACACAGAGCTGGATATTGAATCTGGATTAGACAGTGCGGATCGCGATTACCTCACCATTTTGCCACACCCTGCTGTGGAAATGATGATTAACAAATTCCTTCACAACGGGTTCCAATTTGCAAAGGTTGATGTGGAAGAAGGGTATTTGCAAACCCCAACCTTCTCAAGCACTTCTGGCATCTATCAAGAAGTGGAGATGCGCCCCAATTCGGCTGGCTTTTTTAATAGAAGTCACCGTTCCGTAAATGAAGTTGAACTCAGCTTCATTGTGGATGATGAGATGGTTCACCTTCTTGTGGAAGTGGATCGTAGCTTTTCTGGCGATGGATACATTTCTGTAAGCTATCCCATCACCGTACAAGAAGATGAAATTGATCCTTATTTTGAAAGGGTCTTCCCTTAATGCTTTTCCTAAGTGACACGGGCACCAAGGTACATAATATCGTGTCACCAGTACTGTAAATTTTTTATATGGTGGGCTTAGACCATTATCTAAGCCTACCATATTTTACTTATGAAAAATATCCATTGCTTTTTCCATATTTTGCCGCACTTGAACACCAAAGGGACAATTGGGCTCACACTGCCCACACATGAGACAATCTTGAGCATTATTCTTTAATGATGCATAATGCTGGCGTACACTTTGCGGAACTGTTTCTTGTTGCAAAGCCAAATCCAAATACTTAGTCACTGCGGCAATATCAATTTGCGAGGGACAAGGTTGGCAATGATTGCAATACATACACCTGCCTGTCATGACAATCTTCTTTTCATGAGCAAAAATATGTCCATACTCACGTTGCTCTGGATCTATGGCATAATATTCAACCGCCTGCTCCACTTGTTCGGCATTGTCGCAACCTATGAGCACAACGCGCACGCCGCTACGCTGTAAACAGTAATGGATACATTGAGGCACTGTCATGGCTACGCCAAAAGGAGAACTTTTTTCATCAAGTAAACTGCCCGCGCCCAGTGCTTTCATAACCGTAATGGCAACACCAAGATTTTCACAAGCACTATACAATTTTTGCCTTGCGGCATCCACAGTCCATGCATGCTCGCCCAGACCTTTATAATCAATCAATGTATATACATCAGTTTCAGCATGTTCCATGTCATAGGCAGCGTTAATACTAAACATCAGCACATCAATGAGCCCACTTTCCACAGCTTTTAACGCAATGCGAGGATTATGCGAACTTAAACCAATATGTTTTATAATGCCCTTTTCTTTTTGCTCTTTGACATACTCTATAATGTCTGTTTCAAAAACAGATCTATAGTCTTCGTCACTGTCAACATAGTGAATCATTCCTATATCAATGTAATCCGTTCCAAGTCTTGAGAGTAAATCCTCAAAAGAATCTTTTGTTTTTTGTAAGTCACGGGTTCTTTCATATTGATCATCTTCAAATACAGTGCAAAAATGCCCTTGAATAACAAAATTCTCACGCTTATCCTTGAGCGCATGACCGATGGCATCGCGCGTGGTCGCTTGTGGCATAAAAACATCTAAAAAATTTATGCCAACTTCCATGGCTTTATTAATAATGGCACTGGTTTCAGCCACTGTTTTATTATTAAACCACTCACCTCCAAGACCAATTTTACTCACTTTTATCTGAGTTCTACCAAGCGTTGTATATTCCATAATACATCCTATCTAAAAATTATAAAAGATTAAATTTATTTAATAACTAGTCTATGATGAAGAACTCGTTTTCACGGATTCAAAAAAGTATGCCACTTCCCTCTCATTTAAGGCCAGTAAAAATGAACTTTGACCTATTTTACATGATAACAAATCGCACCTTGGGCATGTCTTGTCTAGCTTCCACTGAATAGCTGTATTTCATATGTCCAAACTTTACCATAAAACATACCTCATACGTTTATTTCTTGCAAAGTTCATTAACATTTCATAGCTAAAAATAGTATCTTTATTGATAATTACATACTTTTCAGTTTCGAATAATTGAAATTATTGACCCTACTTTGACGCACAAAGGGCGCATTCGTATAAAAGCCATAAATTTTATATTTTACCATTATAGCATAATTTACTATAATATACTTTTTAACTTTAAAACTACCCATACAGCATGTCAATATGGCACTTTTTTTTCACTTAGTGTTGCAAAGGTAACTATTGTGAAAAATGAGAAATAGTTAAAGCGCAAAAAGCTAAAAACATATAATAGACGCTATTTACCATAAAAAAACTCCCCCAGCATAACTGAGGGAGCATTCTATTTTGCTATAATTACTCTATGAATACTAGAGCAAGTTTTTACGAAGCTCTTCTGCACTGCAAGGAGAAAGATAAGCAGGTGGCACATCAAAAACAGTGAATGCGCCCTTGGCACCATGCTTTTGAAAACGCATATTAGCACGAGCATAAGCCACAAGCACAGCAGCAGTAAATTCTGGGTTAGAATCAAGTTTCAAAGAGTATTCAATTAAATGCTGTGACTTTCCGCTGGCGTCGCTTTGGCCACTTCTTAAAACAAAACCACCATGCGGAATGCCGCTATGATTTTTATTAAGTTCTTCTTGAGAAACAAAGTTAACAATTGTGTCATAATCAGCAAAATAATTAGGCATATTGACTATTTCGCTTGAAATTTTGTCAAGATCAGCGCCTTCTTTAGCCACCACAAAGCATTCACGTAGATGCTTTTCACGTGTGGAAAGTTCAGGATTTTTACCTTCGCGAACCGCCTGTAAAGCTTCTTCTTTAGGAATGGTATACTGTTTACCGTCGGCCACACCTTCAACACGTCTAATGGCATCGGAATGTCCTTGGCTTACGCCCTTACCCCAAAAAGTATAATCTGTGCCTTGTGGCAAAATAGCGCCAGCATAAAGGCGATTAATGGAGAACATACCTGGATCCCAACCCACAGAAATAATAGCCACTTTTTCAGCTTTCTTAGCGGATTCTTCTACTTTTGCAAAGTAGCTTGGAATGTCAGCATGCGTGTCGAAGCTATCCACAACATTGAAATGCTGTGCGAGTTCAGGGCCTTGCACTGGAAGATCCGTGGCAGAACCGCCGCAAAGAATGAGTACATCAATATCATCTTTTTTTGACAAAAGACTATCCATCTCTAATACGGGAACGGCTGCATTGATGGGTGAAATAGTTGAAGGATCCCTTCTGGTAAAAATACCCACAAGTTTCATATCCGGACTTTGCGCTATGGCAAGTTCAGTGCCACGTCCAAGGTTGCCATATCCCACAATACCAATGCGAATTGGATTTTCTGATGAATTCATATTTCCTCCGAGCATTTTTACTAAAAATAAAACTGTTAAATATATGGTATAACGCAACGAAAATCATTACGCCTTGGTAGGAATATTACTATTTAACAAATTTCACAAGCTTTTTTTAATAGCTAACATAGCAACTATGCACGACAAAAACGCTAACAATAAAGAAAAAAATAGTAAAAAAATAGCAAATTCACTCTCTGTTTTCACATTTTACATATTTAAAGTAATTTTGCGTTATTTATATTTTCCAAGCATCTCCTGAATCAAAGCATCTTCTTCAGGAAAAACACCAGTAACAGCTTTAGAGTATAGCAATTCATCATCTACTTTCACATCAAAAACACCACCACTACCAGCTGTGAGTTGCACCTGCACTCCAAACGTTTCTTGAATTTTTGCTGCCAAACTGGCAGCTTTGGGCTCATAGTTTCACGCACCGCAATAAGTTATGCTTATGTTCATATATGTCTCCTTTCTGTTTTAATTACGGTAGAAAATCTGCCCTCTCCTGTCAAGGATACTTATGAACAGTACTCATTTGACAAAACATACCTTACTTATTACTTAAATTATAATTTCACTTTGGAGTAAATCATGACCCCACAAGAACGACTTTTACAAAGCTTTTTTGAGCTTATCCGCATAGACTCCCCCACGAGAGGCGAAGAAAAAATAGCCTTTGCATTAAAAGCAATATTACAAGACCTTGGCTGTGATGACATCAGCGAAGATACTGCTGCCCCTCTCGTTGGAGGCACTACCAATAATATTTTTGCGTATTTTCCTAGTACGGCGCCACATGCCCATACGCTCCCCACCATATTGCTCAGCGCACACATGGATTGTGTACAGCCTTGCCATGGCGTTGAGCCTCAACTCATTGACGGCGTCATCACTTCCAAAGGTGATACCATTCTAGGTGGTGATGATAAATCCGGCATTGTTGCCATTTTAGAAGGTATTCGACGCCTTCAAGAAGAAAAAGTTCCCCTTTGCAACATACAAATAGTTTTTACCGTGGCAGAAGAAAGTAGTGTTAACGGATCTAGAAATATGGATAAAAACAAAATTAAAGCCGATTTTGGCTATGTGCTTGATTCCGGTGGTGCTCCTGGAACCATTATCAATGCTGCTCCTGGAATCCATAAATTCACCGTGAAAATAACCGGAAAAGCCGCACATGCCGGACTTGCACCAGAAACAGGCACCAACGCCATTATGGTGGCGGCCAAAGCTCTCACAAGATTTCCACAAGGACGAAAAGATCATGAAACCACTGCCAATGTGGGTACCATTGCAGGAGGACATGCCACCAATATTGTCGCAGATTATGCTGAAATCACCTGTGAAGCTCGTAGCTTAAGTAAAACATCTTTAGAAAGCATTACCCAAGAAATCATCGAAGCCTTCGAATGCACTGCTCATGAGTTTAATGCACAAATTCAAATAGATTTAGATAAAGGCTATGACGCCTTTAAGCTTGCTCCCACCATCCCCGCCATAACCCTTGCGCAAAAAGCTGCAGAAGACCTTGGCTTACCTGTAACCATTGAAGCCACAGGAGGCGGAAGTGATGCCAATAACTTTAATAGCTTCGGCATCCCAACAGTACCACTGGGCACCGGCATGTCTAAGGTTCACACCACTGAAGAGTACATCACTGTGCAGCACCTAGAACAATGCTGCCAGTGGGTAGTAGCCTTACTAAAACGAGCATCCACACCAAACAACTAAATCCCCCTTAGACACCCTTCCCTCACCTACCAGAATAAAGTAATTCTTTACAATTCTGGTAGGCAACTAAAGCCCCGTATCACCTCTCAAAAATCTATTTTTGCTAATTATAATTGCATTGCAATTAGTAAAAAATTCTTTTTCTACACAATACTCTCGAAATATGAAAAATTACAATGCGTCTGTCATTTTTACTTCTTCAGCTTGACAAATAATAAAGATACTGTCTATGAATTATGGAATATTCTGACATGTATTAGCAAATGACAAATATCTATTTTCTTATTATAATAATATTTATATAGATTTTTTCATAAAATTCAGACAAAAAGTTAGTCATAAGACTTGAGAGTAAAAATTTCATCTACATGATTATAAATGTTAGTAAACAGTAACGCAATTGGTAAACAACTCTTAAAACATATAATTATATATTAAAAATCTTCAATTCATTTTATATTTTTACTATGCGTATACATGTTTGTAGTGGCTTTTAATATATACTTACACTAAAGGAATATACTTTTTCTTACTTGTTAAATTAATTTAAAACAAAATTTCAAAGCTATAAGCTTTATGTAGAAGTGAGTGACGTATGGTTTTTGCAAGTCTTCCTTATTTATTATTATTTTTACCTTTTGTGGTATTTTCTTATCATATTTTGCGTCGTTATGGGTATGGGAAATATTGCTTTCCTTTTCTTTTTTGTGCATCCCTCTTTTATTACGGCTATTGGAAGTTATCCTACATCGGAATCATAATTTTTTCCATACTCAGCAATTTCTATTTGGGAAAATGTATTGACAAAGCTGATTACTGGCGAAAGCCCATTTTTTTACTAGGGGTTTTTCTTAATGTTTTTCTTTTAGGTTATTTCAAATATACAGATTTTCTTCTCTCAACAACGAATTATCTTTTTACAACCAATATCCCTTTGGCTCATATCGTTTTACCCATTGGAATAAGCTTCTATACTTTTCAACAAATATCTTACCTTTCTGATATTTATAAGAAAAAATATACAGGTGCTGGCGAAAGTTTCATTGAATATGGCCTTTTTGTGACTTTTTTTCCACAACTTGTGGCTGGCCCCATTGTGCATCATGCTGAAATGATGCCGCAGTTTGCCAATGAAGAAAATAAAAACATTAATTGGGAAAACATGTATAAAGGGCTCTGCTACCTCTCCATAGGTTTAGCCAAAAAAGTACTCATTGCAGATTCCCTTTCACCCCTTGTGGCATATACTTTTGATACCAGCCAAAGCTTGACCTTTTTCGAAGCAGGTTTTGGTTGCCTTATGTATACATTTCAACTGTATTTTGACTTTTCTGGCTATGCAGATATGGCCATCGGTTGCGCGCTTTTCTTTAACATTGAACTTCCTTGTAATTTTAACTCTCCTTATAAAGCGGTAAGCGTACAAGATTTTTGGCGCCGATGGCATATGACTCTTTCGCGCTGGTTAGGAAGATATGTGTACGTCCCCTTAGGAGGCAATCGCAAAGGTTTAATGCGCACCCTTATAAATCTCTTTTTAACATTTTTAGTGGGTGGTATTTGGCATGGTGCCGGTTGGGGTTTTGTCCTTTGGGGGGCCTTAAACGGGATAGCAGTCCTCCTGCATCGTATTTGGTCAGACATGCTTGGCATGAAAATGCCTATTCTGCTAGCGCAGTTCATAACATTTAGCTTCATCGTTTTGGTGCGTATTCCGTTTAGAGCCGCTGATCTTGATCGTGCGCAATTGGTAACAGAAGCATTATGGGGTACGAATGGCTTTACTCTAACACCTGCTTTTAATACAGCCCTTTGGAATGCTTGGCGTGACACCTTCATCATTGGCGGCCCCACAAGCATTAACTATAGCATATTATTACTTATTATGTCCTACATTCTTTTCATGGGTAAAAACACACAAACACTCATGGCTTCCAAGACTCTTTATACTTCCAAAAGGTTTTTTGTTTGGATAACAACCTTGCTGGGACTATCCATATTATTTTTGCTCCTACCAAGCTATCATCCCGAATTTATTTATTTTCAATTTTAAGGTGACATTATGAATTTTAAAAAATATTTTACCCTTTCAATCATATCTGTTACTGTGTTTATCACTTTAATGGGAATAACTTTTGCTTTTATCCTAATCTATGACAATCCTTTACAAATTTACAAACAAAACCACTTTAATACTGAAAAATATTATCCAGTTATGCGTCTTCAGGCTCGAGGTATAATTAAAAATGTTGACTTTGATAGCATCATTTTAGGAACTTCTTTATTAGAAAATACATCCTCTATAGAAGCAGGAAATATTATTGGAGGAAAATATATAAACATATCAATGCCAGGCTTAAATTTTTTTGAAAGAAATATCATATTAACATACATATTTAAGATTAAAAAAATAAAACATGTAATTTATTCTATAGAAAATACTTATTCACTATACAATGAAAAAACACTGCTCCCATCAAATTGGAATCTTCTTTATGATTATAATGATATAAATGATTTTTTAGCACTATATAGTAAGCCAATTATGTTTTCATTTTTAAAAAATTTTTATAAACCAGAACATAATGTATATGATGACATCACATTTTTTGATAGACCACAAGAATGGTTTTCAGATAAATCGTTTTCTACAAGATATGGCTGTTTTAAAAATTGGTTCAAAAACCATCATCATTCTGCTTTTATAGAACCTCTTACTGAAAGCGCTGCTAAAGTGACGCACCCTGCACCCGCCATAGTTCCCACTGATGATGCCATAAAAATCAAGAATTACGTTGATACATATGTCTTAAGACATATAAAGGAAAATCCAGACACTAAATTTTATTTAGTTCTGGGGCCTTACCATAGATTTAAGTATGCTGACATGCGCCAAGTAAACACAGAACAATTTTATATACACCAAACTCTCATTCGTCATTTGGTGGCGAATACCAAAAAATACAAAAACTTAGAAGTATATGGATTTGAAGACCAAGATTTCGTAGATGATATTTCGCGATACATGGATTTTATGCATTACGATGTGAAAATAAATTCATTTATCACACAATCCATAGCGCAAAAAAAGCATTTACTTACTCCTGAAAATGTAGAGACGTATCTCACACATTGCGAAAAGCTTGCCTTAGCATTTGATATTAAAGCCCTTTATGATGAAATGCAAAAAATTATTAAGTTGAATGAAGTAAAAAAACAATAAGACATGACCAACACAACAAATCTTTTCATATCTCTGTATTAATTAAGTATTTTTGCAATACTAAAAAAGATAAACACAATTATATTTTCTGTCATTACTGCATTTCGCTCAATTAATGCGATAATGCACTTGAAATCACAGCTTATTTATCTTACCACAGTTGGTAGTAGTAAATACATAAAAAGTCTGTAGAATAGAGGTTTTTATGACAATATACATCACTGGTGCACGCAATACATCTTCCCAAAATATTTCACTTTTTACCATTTTCTTCTGCCTGCTTTTTTGCATCATATCACATACACCTAGCCTGGCTTTTCAACCTTTTATGCTCAGTCCAGAAGAAAAAGCATATATAAATACAGCAAAGCCCATTAATATTTCGTATGACGCTTTTTGGCCTCCTTTTGAAAAATACGATGAAAACACACAAAGTATACACGGTATAAATTATGAAATTCTCTTGTTAATTGCAGACATTACTGGTTTAAAATTTAATTTTATACATGGATTAAACTATGCAGAAGCTTTGGATAATTTGCGTCTTGGCAAAACAAATATGCACTTGAGCTATGATACTAATCCTCAAAAAGCCGCAGACCTAAATGCTCTACTCTCGAATACTTTTCTCTCTACCCCCATTGCCATGCTTGGAAAGCACTACCAATTATCTGAAGATAGTATCTTTGCCATCTCTAGGCTTCACCCTATGGTACTTAACTTTGTTAAAGAAACTTTCCCAAATCACACCATACTTACATTTGATGATATACAGTCAGCCTATCAAGCGGTGGAAGATAATAAAGCAGATTTTACCTTTGAAAATGTCTATGCCGCACGTACAGCCATTGTGGAAGGAGACTGTCCACATTTGCATATAGTAAATCTGCTCCCTTTATATGATAATTTTTCCTTTATTTTTGCAAACAATGTTGACCCATTACTTGTATCCATTTTTAATAAAGCCATTGCAGCTTTCCCCAAAGATAAATTTACAAGTATTTTATTAAAACACACTACGCAACCCAGCTATTCAACACAATTTGTCCGTTTCATATCCTATAGAGGCGTTGAACTTCTATGGGGCATCATTTTTTTGCTAACGGCCTTCATAATTACACTTTTTATGCATTCTAAGAAGCAAAAAAACACCAAGCGTATATTAGAAAAAAAACAGCAGCAAATACAACATTTGCTCGACGCTCTCCCCATGCCCATTTACATAGCCGATATGGAAACCTATCAAATCTTATATACCAACACCTCCACAAATGAATTATTTCAATGTGATGCCACCACCACAAAAACATGTTACCAAACTTTTAAGAATAGCGATATTCCCTGCAAACGTTGCTCTTCTGGTGTCATGAAAAACACTTCCAAGCCCTATACATGGGATTATTACGACAAAAGACTACAAAGGCATTTACAAATTATTGATACATGTATTGCTTGGGGTGACAAAGATAAGGCGCGTTTATCGCTCATAACAGACATCACTGAAACATTAGAGTTGCAAAAAGAAAAGATGCAAGCTCAAATTAATACACTTATTACAGAAAATCTTCCTCTTTGCATCACATTTTGGAACGAAGCAGGTGATATTATTGACTGTAATAAAGAAGTGTTGCGTACTTTTAAGTTTAATTCAAAACAAGAATATATGCAGAATTTTCATCTTGCCTCCCCCACCCATCAACCCGACGGAAGGAACTCTCAAGAAGCTGTGCTACAAAATCATGAGGAAGTACTCGCGAAAGGCTATTTTCGTTTTGAATGGACACATTGCACCGTGGAAGGTGAGCAATTTCCCACAGAGGTTATTTTAGTCCGTTCCTTATTGGGTGAAGATAGTGTTATTATTTCCTACGTTAAAGACTTACGGGAACTCAAGAAAACGCAAAATTTATTGGAAGAAGCAGAGCTACGCAATCAGCTCATACTGGATTCCATGCCCATAGGCGTACATTTTTGGAACGATTCCAATACCCTTATTTATGCAAATAAGGAAGTGAGTAATATCTTTGGCTTTGCCACTCGTGAAGAAAGTATACAAAATTTTCATAAAATTTTTCCTCAATATCAGCCGGACGGACGCCTTTCCATTGATGTGGTTACTGAGCAATCAAAATTAGCTTATGAACATGGTGTGCTGCACGCTCCCATGCTGTGTCTTCACCCCTACACAGGAGAAGAAATCCCTATAGAGATATTTGTGGTTCGCACTCCGTATCAAGGGCAACAAGGCCTTATTACCTACTTTAGAGATATGCGTGAGCATCATGCCATGCTCCGAGAAATTACCAAAACCGAACACGAATTACGCCACGCAAAAGAACTTGCAGAACAAAGTGCTAAAGCAAAGAGCGAATTTCTTGCCAATATGAGTCACGAAATCCGTACCCCCATGAATGGTATTTTGGGTTTATTACATCTGTTAACCCACACCTCCATGGATGATGCGCAAAAAGGTTATTTAGATAAAACAATATTTTCAGCCAACAATCTCATGCGTATTATTAATGATATTCTTGACTTCTCCAAAATTGAAGCCGGTAAGCTTGAAATGGAAGAAACCCCCTTCACCTTGCAAAACATTAGCCAAGATGTGCAAGACTTATACGGGCCAAGCTGTGCTGAAAAAAATTTAAGCCTGCATATAAATATACAGGAACATGCCACTACGCCTATTCTTGGTGATGTTCTGCGATTAAAGCAAGTTATCTTTAACCTTGTAAGCAACGCCATTAAATTTACAAGTGCCGGCTCCATTACCCTTGTCATAGAAAGCACTTTACGCAATGAAAGCCAGCTTCACTGCCAATTTGCCATCAGCGACACTGGCATAGGTTTAAGTGCTGGACAAATCGAAAGACTTTTCTCCGCTTTTTCTCAAGCAGATAGCACTGTGACGCGAAAATATGGCGGTACAGGTTTGGGGCTTGCCATCTCTAAAAACATCATTACCATGATGCAAGGTAGTATTTGGGTGGAAAGTCAGCCCAACAAAGGTTCTACCTTCTTTTGTACGGCTATATTTCCTCTGGCACCTCAAGAACTTTTACAACAAGAGTTACCGTATGATACTGACGGATCGGAACAAAAACTCCTTCCCCTTAGCGGACATTTACTTCTCGCAGAAGATAATGAAATCAATCAAATTGTTGCGCAAGAAATACTTATTTCTGCAGGATTTACACTAGATATCGCTGAAAATGGACAAGAAGCCCTCACCTTACTTGAAAAAAATACTTATAATGCCGTGCTTATGGATATTCAAATGCCTATTATGGACGGCTATACAGCTACGGAAAAAATTCGTGCGCAAGCAAAATATGAAAATTTGCCCATCATAGCCATGTCTGCTCATGCCATGAAAGGCGATAAAGAACTCAGCATCTCCCATGGCATGAACGACCACATCACGAAACCCATTGATCCTGACCTGTTATACAAAACACTACATTTTTGGCTTTCAAAAAACATAAAAAAAACTGTATAATGTAAAAAAATCCCCTGCTTTCCAGTAAAAGAAAACAGGGGATGGACTAAGGGGAGTTATACAGCTTATATACTACTGTCTAGAATGATTTTTTGTTACATTAAAAGAGGTTTCATCACCATTGTTAATTTCTTTGCAAGTTGCCAAAGGGCGTTGTTTTTGCCCATGCACCATCAATATGTAGACTTTCGATTTCTTGCATAATAATTAAATGTTGCAAAGTTTCTTTCACAGTGTCACTTATGGCAAAATCGCTAATTTCGCTTGAGCTATTTTACAAAAATAGTATAAAATTGCGGTGATACATCATAAAATATTGAGGCAGCACCCCTTACACGTAAAAAATCGGATTACAGTATACAAAGCAGTTAAAAAAACATAGTTAATTACTATGTAATTGCGAAGAAAGATTTATCAAAACCGATTGGCACTGTCAAGAATTTCAATAGTGATTTTACGTGATAAAAAGCTTTTTTTGATAACCATTTTACAAGATATTATTCACAATAAAATAGCATAGTTAAATAAAAAAAATCTGAAAACATCATCACCGTAGCTGTGAAAAATATTTTTAAAGTAAATTCCATATAAAAAACCCTCGTATGTTTCGCACACGAGGGTTTTTACGTAATCATTACAACAAAATTTTTATATTATTTTCCCCAAATAGCAGCCAATTGCTCATCGGTATAGTTATAACGAGTACGCATGCACACTTTAAAATAATCATTGCTTATGGGATTAAGTGGATCCACTGTGGCATTGGTCATGTCTTGTGCTTGCTCAAAGCATTCTGCCCTTGCTGCTTCAATATCAGCGGCAAGCATACTGCCTTGATCTTTTGAAGCGCAAGCTCCCAACATGGAAAGCATTGCTATTGTCATTAAAATTACTGTTACTTTGTTCATACATCCTCCGGTTTTGCTTAGACTTAGAACCTTAAGACCCTAAGAGTTAATATAAAATGTGTTCCGCCCATTGGACTTAGCCTTATACAAACATTGATCTGCAATGGACATGGGCTTTTTGGGGTCTGTGCTTTCAATTCCAGCATAAATACCTAGGCTGATAGTAAGGTATAGTTTTTCTGTCCCAAATATAAAAGGCGTTTTTTGAACGTGAGCACGAATACGCTCGGCAGCAACTTCTGCTTCCAGAGCAGTACAATGCGGCATCACGATCATAAACTCTTCACCACCCCAGCGAAAGAGCATGTCCGCTGTACGAATTTGCTTTTTCAATTCTGAGGCTAAATGCTTCAAAACTTCATCGCCAAGGTCATGCCCATAAGTATCATTTACACGCTTAAAATGGTCAATATCAAGTAAAGCTAGCGCATAACTACATTCTGTACGCTGTGTATTTGCCATGACCCATTCTAAGAATTTATCAAAATACCGTCTATTTCCAAGACCAGTAAGCGCATCTGTTAGCGAAGTTTGGCCTATGTGCATTACAGCATTTTGTAAAGCTTTATAGGTTCTTGAGCGAGCATATTCTAAACACGCGACCAAAACAAAACTTCCACTCATACAAATTAATAGGCGTAATTGAGTCCCAAACTCTATGGGGTTAATGGCCAAATTTCGCAATGGTGTGAAAAAAAGCATCATGAGTAAAGCCAAAAAACTTATAAATAGAATGCTGCCCATGCGCAAGCCCATGGTCAAAATACATATGGGCGGAAAAATATTCACCCATAACAAAGAGCGGTGATCAGGACTTTCGTCAAACATAACAATAAAAAGTCCTAAAAGCATGAGCATAACCCATAAAATAACAGAAATATGCAAATCCTTACAACGTTCTTTCACCAAGCAATAAAAAGTGCCTATACTTGCTAAAAGAACAAACAAAAGCGGATATAAAAAGACAGAGTCTTTTTCCGCTAAATTCATAAGAAAGCTCATGCCCGAACACGCACATACCATGCCATTAAGGACAAAAGTACGCACACGCTCAAAAGAATTTTCCGTTAAACTTACTGGAAGACTTCCTGGGGTTTTTCCTTCCGACATGGAAAAGAAATCTGCAATATTGTATACTTTACTATTTTCTGGTGGTGAATTTTGATGCAACATATTTGCTCACTATTAAAAATTGTATCAGTGCGAAGGGATGCAAGAGAAAACTACAAACAACGTACAGACAAAAACATATCTACAATTTCGCTCACCCTCATATCAGAATAAGCTACAAAAGTCCAGACACTTAAACTGATCCCTAAGCGATTTTATCCCCTCTTTTCGCATTTACCACAAGAAAAAGTACGCACTACGCTCAATAACGCATTTTTCTGACTTCATCGTAGCCATAACCGTAGCGAGTTTTCATACACATGGTAAAGTAGTTATCCCAGTGCAAATTCCAAGATGAATGCGGAGGGTCCACAATGGCATTGGCATCTTGCTTACAATCATGTATGGCTTCACGCAAACGTACTTCATCATAACTTGGCATTGTTTCTTGCTGTGTGGTGGCACAGGCACTAAACAACATACAAAGACAACACAGTATTATACTTTTATATGGCATACTTTCTCCCTAGAGTTTATATTGAAGCAGGCGTTTCCATATCATTTTTTAACGCTGTCACAGGAATATGCGTATTATACCCTGTCATGGTAGCCACCGCCACAACGGTCTCATCACTATCATAGACACGCACATCATACGTTCCAAGAGTTTTACCGCAACGCACCTTTTTTGCCACAGCACGTAAAGGACCAATACGCCCCGGCTCCAAATACGAAATGGATGACTGTACCGTCACAAAAAAAGATCCTGAGGCATGTGCGGCAGCGGCAAAGGCCATATCCACCAAAGAATAAATGGCTCCCCCATGAGCATGCCCCATTCCATTACGATGCAACACGGTTAAAGGCATGATCGCCGCAGAGTGCTCAGCACTAACTTCGACTATTTCAATTTTAAGTTGAGCTGCAAAATTATCACTGTCTTGAAAATATTTATTTATGGCATCAGCATCCAAAACAGCTGAACAAGTACTCCGCATGATTTATCCTTTATAGCCCTTCAGGCAAATTCTCTTCTGTATATAGATGAAAGCCGGCTTGAGTTAACATATGGGCCCAAATCCCCTGCCCTGCAATGAGTTTTTTTGAAAAAGTACCATCATAGACATCATGGGCACCGCAAGATGGCGAGCGAGACTTAACAATGGCCGCAGTGCACCCAGCTTTTTTGGCTTTCTCTAAAGCCAAACGTGCTCCGCTAACAAAAGCTTCAGTATTGTCTTGCCCATTCGCTGTAACAACACGTTTTTGTAAAGGGGCATAGCCACCATGGGCAACCCCCTGAAGCTCACAAGGTATACGCGGTGTGGGCAAACCACCTAAAACCTCAGGACAGACAGCAACAGCCTTTCCTTGCTCTACCAAAATACGCACTGCATCGCAGACGTTAGATTTACCGTCATATCGACAAGCATGCCCTGCCAAACAAGCGCTCACAATAAATTTCATCATATATACAATACTCACTAAAAACCATTAGGCAAGGTGTTAAACAAAGCCAAAAAACAAAAACATATTATACGCATTAAAATACAATCACAAAAAAGGGAGGCTTTAGCCTCCCTTTGCACGATTAATGTGTTTTTTCAGATGAACTTTCGCCTGTGTCGTGACGTAGAGATAAATACAAAGGCGTGGCCCCACTGCGTCCGCTAAAGATTTCTTCAGGGGTAGCGGCTAAAGCATGCGGTAAAACCTCATCCACATGCTCTACGAAAATAACCTCAAGATCTTGTAATACCTCTTGAGGTACTTCCTTTAAGTCTTTTTCATTATCACGCGGCATGATAACCTTACTTAAACCTGAACGACGTGCAGCCAAAAGTTTTTCGCGCAAGCCCCCTATGGGGAGTACACGTCCACGCAAGGAGATTTCACCAGTCATTCCCACATCATTGCGCACAGGAATGCCCAATAAAGCAGATGTAATGGATGTGGCCAAGGTAATACCAGCCGAAGGACCATCCTTAGGGGTAGCCCCGGAAGGCACGTGTACGTGAATGTCTACCTTGCGATAAAAACGTGGCGACAAACCTAGAATATCAGCCCTGGAGCGTACGTAGGACAATGCCGCTCTGGCAGATTCTGTCATCACATCGCCCAATTGTCCCGTGGTGGCCACATGACCAGATCCAGGCATGAGGCTGGTTTCCACCATTAAGATATCACCACCGCGCTGATTGTACGCAAGACCAATACATACACCCACTTGTGCTTCTTTTTCGCGCTCATCATGGCGGTATTTTTTCACACCAAGAAAATCAGGTAAGTCTGGTGTATCAATATCCACGCACATATCCATATCATCTTTTTCCACCAAGCGTATGGCAGTCTTACGGCATAAAGCGGCAAGCTCGCGCTCTAGATTACGCACGCCGGCTTCACGGGTGTAATTACGAATTATTTGAATAATAGCATCGTCAGATAAGGAAATATTTTCTTCCTTAAGGCCATGCTCTTTCACTTGTTTAGGCATGAGGAATTGACGTGCAATATGATTTTTTTCTGTTTCTAAATAAGAATTAAGCTCAATTATTTCCATGCGATCCTGTAATGGTACAGGAATAGAATGCAAAGAGTTGGCTGTGGTTATGAAGAAAATCTTGGATAAATCATAATCAAGATCTAAATAATGATCCATAAAAGTATTATTTTGTTCAGGATCAAGCACTTCCAATAAAGCTGCCGCAGGATCCCCACGAAAATCTGCACTCATTTTATCTATTTCATCAAGACAAAAGAGCGGGTTATTGAACTTCACACGCTTTAATGATTGTAAAATCTTACCCGGTAAAGCCCCCACATAAGTACGCCTGTGACCACGGATTTCAGCTTCGTCACGCACACCACCAAGGGATAAGCGTACAAAGTCACGACCTGTTGCCGCCGCCACAGATTTAGCCAAAGAAGTTTTACCCACCCCTGGAGGGCCCACAAGGCACAAAATGGGGCCTTTCAAAGCACCAGCCAATTTTTGTACGGCCAGATACTCTAAAATACGCTCCTTGGGCTTTTCAAGACCAAAGTGATCATTATCAAGAATTTCACGTGCTCTCTGAATATCCATGTCCACATCTTTCATGGTGTCCCATGGTAAATCCATAAGCCAATCCACATAATTGCGAAGTACGGTATATTCAGCCGAAGAAGCAGACATGCCCTTTAGTTTACGCAAAGAATGCAAAGCCTTTTCTCTGGCTTCTTCCGGCATGGCTCTTTCTTTAAATTTTTCTTCCATTTCCACAAGCTCGGCTTGAGGATCATCATCGCGGCCCATCTCTTTATTAATGGCCTTGATTTGTTCATTTAAATAGTAATCGCGCTGATTACGCTCCATCTGGGTACGCACTCTACCCTTAATGCGCTTTTCAACAGAAGAAAGGGCAATTTCTTCCTGCAAAAATTCGTACGCTTTTTCAAGGCGCTCAGAAGGATCTTCCAGCTCAAGAGCTTCTTGCTTCTTACGATATTCTGCCTTTAAATGCGGAATAATGGCATCGGCAAGCTTTCCGGCATCACGCAAGGTATTCATGGCATTGAGCATTTCTTGCGTCATTTTTTTATTAATTTTACTGTAATCTGCCAAAGCTTCCTGTACAGCCTTAATGACAATTTTCGCAGAATCTGAATCGTCGGTCTTTTCTTCCGTGGCGAAGGTACGCACACAAGAATAAGGCTTGGTACCAAAGGGCTCTTCTTGGCTCATGCCTTGCCATGTGGCACGATATAAACCTTCAAAAAGTACTTTAATTGTGCCGTCGGGCAAACGAAGGATTTGCAAAATACGGCTCACTACCCCAACAGGATATAAATCATCTGCTTCAGGCTTTTCTATGCTGGGATCGCGCTGAGCTACCAAGAAAATCTTTTTATCATGATCACTGTGGCCGGCTTCAATGGCACGAATGGAAGCATCGCGACCCACAAAAAGAGGCATAATGGCGCGAGGAAACATGACCACATCACGGATGGTCATAAGAGGCATTTCTAAATCAAGGGCATCGGAACCCAAGGGATCATTATTGGAAAACTTAAAAGATGATATTTCTACCATAAAAATTCCTTGTACATGGCAAATGTACTGCTTTTGGCTAGGAAAAAGCTCAGTACTAAACTCCTTTATTTAAAAGAATTTAGCAAAAATTATCATACCACATAAAAATAGAGCTCTACAAAACGTAGAGCTCTAAAGTACTAGCTGGCGGCCTGCTCTTCGCTATTCTCATCATTTTCGTAGAGAAGCACTGGATCACGGCCTTTATCAATAACGGCTCTATTGATGAGGCATTCGCGCACATTGGTCATGGTTGGCAAGTTAAACATAATATTTAACATACTTTTTTCCATGACGTTACGAAGGCCACGAGCCCCAGTTTTACGCTCTATGGACAGCTCTGCAATGGCACGTAAAGCATTACTGGTAAAACGTAAGGTTACATTTTCCAATTCAAAGAGTTTTTGATATTGGCGAACCAAAGCATTTTTAGGCTCTGTTAAAATACGTACCAAATCATCCACTTCTAAATCATCCACATGGGTAAATACAGGTATACGACCCACAAACTCAGGGATAAGACCAAATTTCACCAAATCAGCTGGATGCATTTCATCCATCATTTTGGATAATTCCATGTCCTTATTAACACGTGGTTTACCACCAAAGCCCATGGAACCGCCGCTCATGCGCTGGCTTACAATCTTATCAAGCCCCACAAAAGCACCGCCCACAATGAAGAGAATATTGCTGGTATCCATGCGAATAAACTCTTGTTGTGGATGTTTACGTCCGCCCTTGGGAGGAATATTGGCTTCTGTGCCTTCAATGATTTTTAATAAAGCTTGCTGTACGCCTTCACCTGAAACGTCGCGAGTAATGGAAGGCCCATCACCTTTACGTGAAATTTTATCTATTTCATCGATATAGATGATGCCTTTGCTGGCAGCTTCAATATTATAATCAGCATTTTGCAATAACTGTACAAGAATATTTTCTACATCTTCACCCACATAACCGGCTTCGGTCAATGTGGTGGCATCGGCTATGGCAAAAGGCACTTTTAGGGTACGGGCCAAAGTTTTAGCAAGCAAGGTTTTACCGCTACCGGAAGGGCCCACCAGTAAAATATTGCTCTTTTCCAACTCCACTTCGCTACCAATGGCTTCGGCGTGAAATACACGCTTATAGTGATTATGCACAGCCACAGCCAAAATTTTCTTGGCTTCATGCTGACCAATAACATACTCATCTAAGCGATCTTTAATTTGTTGAGGCGTAAGTAAAATACCATCATCTTGTACTTCGGTGATATTTTGCTGTGCTATAATATCATTACAAATACCTACGCATTGATCACAAATGCGCACATCGCCTTGGACGATGAGATTTTTTACACTATATTCACTTTTCCCACAAAAGGAACAATTAACATCCGATGAAGGGGGAGTGTTTTTTGCCATTTTCTATCCTTAAAAGCATGTACAATGCTGTTTTTACAGCACCGTAAAGTATATTTTTTGCACTCATTATTTGCGCGTGGACTCAACAAATATAAGCCCCGCCAAAGGTGCACGGACTTATTCTTCTGACGTACTATTCTCTGTCTCTTCCGTCAAGTCGGCAAGATCCAGACGAGATTCAATAACTCTATCAATTAAGCCAAATTCCAAGGCTTCTTGAGGTGTCATGAAGTTATCGCGGTCGGTGGCAAGCACCATCTTTTTATAGCTTTGGCCAGTATTCTTAGCCAAAATTTCATTTAAGCTCTTTTTTAAACGCAAAGACTCTTTTGTGCGAATTTCAAGATCCGTCACTTGACCGCTGGAACCGCCCAAAGGCTGGTGAATCATGATTTGGCTATTGGGTAAGGAATAACGCATGCCCTTATGCCCTGCTGCCAAAAGAAAGGCGCCCATGCTGGCAGCTTGCCCCATGCACACCGTAGCCACAGGGCAGGTGATGTAGTTCATGGTATCAAAGATGGCTAAGCCTGCAGTAACAGAGCCACCGGGAGAGTTAATATATAAGTAAATTTCTTTATCGGGGTCTTGCGACTCTAAAAAAAGTAATTGAGCACAAATAAGTGAAGAAACATGTGCATTTACCTCTGAGCCTAAAAGAACAATACGGTCTTTAAGAAGACGAGAATAAATATCATAGGCACGCTCAGAACGACCAGTTGTTTCTATGACCATAGGAATGCTAACCATGAAAAACCTCCAAATTTCACAAAAAAGGGAAAATCCCCACACCAAGTTTTCCATAAAAAACACAGAAAACTTGGTGCGGGGCAAATTATATAAGTTCTATGTCTTGTTGTGACAAGACCATTTTTCTACAAAAGGCAAATTATTTTGCTTCAACGCTTTCCACTTCGCTCACTTTTGCTTTGGCATAAATGGCTTCCATGGCTTTGTCTGCTAACATACGGTCACGCAAAATAAAGATGGAACCGGAATTTACATAGTCATCTTTCAATTGCTTAAAGTCTTGACCACTGCGCTGTGCCATTTGGTAAATGGCCATATCCACTTCTTGGTCTTGCACTTCAAGGCTTTCTTTCTTGGCAACGCTCATGAGGAATACTTGAGCACGGGTGATGTCTTCTGCTTCCTTACGGAATTCAGCAGTCAACTCTTCAATGCTCTTGCCCATGGATTCAATGCTACGGCCTTGGCTTTCAGCTTTGGCTTGTTTATCAGCAACCATGGAACGCACATGTGTGTCCACCATGGCTTCAGGAAGTTCAAATTCCACCATTTTCAAAAGCTTATCCAAGATTTCTTTTTGAGCTGTGCCCTTATGCAAGTTGGTACGGCTACGAACATAGCTATCAATGAAAGCTTGACGCAAAGATTCCATGCTTTCTTGGCCCATGGTCTTGGCAAATTCTTCGTTAAGTTCAGGAAGCTTACGCTCTTTAATGGCGTGAACAGTTACCTTCATGGTAATGGTTTTACCAGCAAGGTCAGAAGCTAAAAAGTCTTCAGGGAAAGACACATCGCCTTC
>CAYJLO010000012.1:0-45407 GCA_964370835.1 uncultured Desulfovibrionaceae bacterium | reverse complement strand
GGGGAGGGTTTGGGAGGGGAAACTTTTTTTTCCTAAAAAAAGTTTCCCCTCCCAAAAAATAAACTTAAAAGCCTAAAATTTTATTCAAAACGGCTGGCACCAGTGATCATGATCATGTCAACGGGCACGTCGTCGTGAACGCCAACGCTCTTGGTTTTAGCTTTGGCCATTTTGTCTACAGCTTCCATGCCTTCGATTACTTTACCGAAAACGCAGTAGCCCCAGCCTTGCATGCTTGGTTGGGAATGGTTTAAGAAATCATTGTCCACCAAGTTGATGAAGAACTGTGCGGTGGCGCTGTGTGGGTCCATGGTGCGAGCCATGGCCAAGGTGCCGCGTTCGTTTTTCACGCCATTGTCGGCTTCGTTGGTTACGGGAGCTTGGGTTTCTTTTTCGTCCATGCGTGCGCCCATGCCGCCGCCTTGTACCATGAAACCGGGGATTACACGGTGGAAAATGGTGTTGGCGTAAAAGCCATCATCCACGTAGGATAAGAAGTTAGCCACAGTTTTAGGGGCTTTGTCTTCAAAAAGTTCCACCAAGATGTCACCGGATGTGGTTTCGATTAAAACGGTTGGATTTGCCATAGTCTACTCCTTTCTAGCAAGAAATGTTTTCTTATATATTATTGGTCGTCTTCTCTTGTGTATTTGCAATCTTTTTCAGGACAGCAAATTTTTACGGCACCGCCGCGCATGACCTTGCGTGTAAGTATAGGAAAATCGCATTGAGGGCAAGGCTCTGCTAGGGGGTGATCCCATAGGGCATAGTCGCACTGGGGGTAGGTGGAGCAAGAGTAGAAAATCTTGCCACGCTTGGAGCTTTTTTCCACCAGCGTGCCTTCTTTACAACGAGGGCAGGGGACTTTTGTGGAAAAAGGTGCGGCATGCTTACACTTTGGATAGCCGGTGCAGGCTATGAAACGGCTACCGGTGCGCGCTTTTTTGATGACTAAATCGCTGGTACACTCCGGACATTTGCCCACCACTTCCAATTCTACTTTTTCACGAGCCACAGGCACCACGGCGCCACTTTCATCACGTTCAAAGTTAGAGGTGTAGGAACATTCGGGGTAACCGGAGCAAGCTAAGAAACTGCCGGCCTTGCCAAATTTAATGACCAAGGGTTTGGCACATTCTGGGCAGGGGATACCGGCATCTAAGCCGCCTTTAACCGCTTGCATATTTTTAGCGGCGGCGTCGAGGGTGGGCACAAAATCGTTGTTGAAGTTATGCATAAGGTCCACCCAATTGTTTTCGCCTTCGGCCACTTTGTCTAAATTGCCTTCCATTTGCGCTGTAAAGCCCACATCCATGAGGGTGGCAAAGTGATTGCGTAATTGATCGCACACAATGGAACCAAGATCTGTGGGGGTGAAGTGCTTTTCCACAAGACTTACATAATCTCTGTCTTGTAAGGTGGAGATGATGCTGGCATAGGTGGAGGGGCGCCCAATGCCTTGCTCTTCAAGCTCGCGCACAAGGGATGCTTCTGTATAGCGAGCAGGAGGCTGGGTAAATTTTTGCTCTTTGGTGAGCTGTTCCAATTTGAGCTCTTGCCCTTCTTGTAAGGGTGGCAAATCAGCTTCGCTTTCATCGGAAGTGCGTGGGTAGGCAGCTGTCCAACCGGCAAAAAGCATGCGAATGCCCTTGGTGCGCCATTGTGCAGGACCACAAGCAATGGTGACGGTGGTGTCGTGGAAACGCGCCGAGGCCATTTGCGAGGCCACAAAGCGAGACCAAATGAGTCTGTAGAGGGTGTACTGCTCTGGAGGTAAAAAGCTTTTCACCATATCAGGAGTAATATTCACATCTACGGGGCGTATGGCTTCGTGGGCATCTTGGACGCTGGCTTTGCTCTTGGCGGATTTGCGCGGTGCTTTTCCACCTTTTTCTGGCAGATACTCATTGCCATAATGACCGGCAATGAATTCAGCAGCGGCGGCTTTGGCTTCGTCTGCGATGCGAATGGAGTCCGTACGCATATAGGTGATGAGGGCGGTGATGCCCATGTCGCCAATTTCCACACCTTCATAGAGGCGTTGAGCTATGGTCATGGTGCGCTTGGCTGTGTAGCCGTGGCGTTGGTTGGCACTTTGTTGTAAGGTGGAAGTGATGAAAGGAGGCAGTGGTGCCTTTTGTCTTTCTTTTTCTTCAATTTTTTCTACCACAAAGGGCTTTCCAGCCATATCTTGTTCCAGCGCCTCAGCGGCGGCGGCGTCGGGGATATGAGCTTTTTTATTACGCACTTTGTATAAATCTGCCTTGATGACGGGCGGTTTTTCCGCCGCAAGTAAGGCTTTAAAGAGCCAATATTCCTCGGGGGTGAAGGCACGTCGCTCTTCTTCGCGTTCCACAATGAGGCGCAAAGCCACCGATTGTACGCGACCTGCGGAAATGCCACGTTTGACATTTTTCCATAAAAGAGGTGAAATTTTGTAGCCCACCAAACGATCAAGGATGCGTCTTGCCTGCTGGGCATCAAAAAGATGCTCATTGAGAGGACGTGGGTTGTCCAAGGCTTCGCGTACGGCTTTGGCGGTGATTTCGTTAAACTGAATGCGCTGAATGGTGTCTACCTTGTCCTTAATGAGCTCGGCCACGTGCCAAGCTATGGCTTCCCCTTCGCGGTCGGGGTCGGGTGCTAGGTAAACGATGTCGGCCTTGGCAGCGGCGGCGCGTAAGTCGCTGACAACTTTCTTTTTATTGTCAATGACTTCGTATTGCGGTGCAAAGTCGTTATTTTCATCCACGCCAAGAACCTTAGAAGGCAAATCGCGCACATGCCCCACGCTGGCAAGTACTTGGTACTTGGCGTCGAGAAATTTTTTAATGGTTTTAACTTTGGCCGGTGATTCCACGATGATAAGATTTTTTGCCATGCCGTCCCCTGTGTCGGTGTATTTTGAACAGATGAAAGATACGGCAAAAAAATTATACGTCAAGAGTATGAGACGGTGATTACCTAATTTTCTGGACAAAGAAGAATATTTTTTGTAGCAAGAACCCAAGGAAAATACTATGAAAAAACTTTTTATGCTTCCTCTTTATTGTTTATGCTTGATGCTTGTTGCTTGCGGTGGTGCCCAGTCACCCTCACCCCAAGCCTCTTCGCCAACATCTGCTCCATCGGTTTTGCATGTACCAGAGGTAAAGGCTTCTCCTTCCATTTTTGTGGAGGTGGTTAATACCACTAAGATGCAAGAAGACCTTGCAGGTACCATAGCATTGCTCATGCAAAGCGAGCATGGTGCGCAAAGGGCTGATTCCGCCGCGCAAGCTGATTACCACATTCATGTTACCATAGATGGATTTGGTCAGGCAGGCAGTGAAACGCAATCTCCCTCCACAGGTGAGATGCTGCTTCCGGGCCTTGCTGGTGCAGCTTTAGGGGCTCAAGTGGGCGGTGCCTTTAGCGGTAATGGTACGCTTGTGGGGGCTGGCATAGGCCTTGTGGCCGGACTCAGCTTAGGGTCCATGGGAAGCTCTGAAGAGCTCCTCGTGTGGTATGCCAATTCTCACGTGAAAGTGACAGATAAAGAGAAAAAAATGTATTCAGCCACCCTTAGACCTCAGGAAAAAGGGAAAAATATGTCTGCTCAAGCAGCATCGGCCAGTCTAGAAAATTCCCTAGCTTGGTCTGTGGTGCGTGCTTTTGCAAAGGATTAAGTTATGAAAAAATGGATATTGTTTTGCGGAGTTCTTTTCTTGACCGCTTGTGTCTCACAGCCTCTCACTCCACAACAAATGGCAGAGCAGGTGGAGCTTTTACAATCGCCCCCCTTACGCTTGCAAAAAGTTGCTGAAGTGGAAAAGGTCATATCTTGCTTTGTGAAAAAGCAAGGTGAGGAATATATATCATTGGAAACAGCGTTGCAAACAGCCGCCCAAGGACAAGGCTTTACAACCACTTCCAGCCCAAGCATGGCAGGGTATGTTGTTTTGGCCTCGGTGGTGCATATGGGCCCTTTGACGCGTGAACAGGTGCAAAGAGCAGGCCAGCAAAGCTATGGCAGTGCTTGGCAGGGGATGGGCATTGTGGATGAAGATGCCGAAGAAGTGGGACTTGCCATGGTGGTGGATGTGCACGTGGCCACACGTACTAAAGCCAAGCGCGTGCGAAATAATGCAGACGTGGTGAGCACGGCTTCTTTGGATACGGTGGTGGATGAAGAGAAAACCCGTATGATTGCTTTTATGCCCACGGAAGAGGACTTATCTGATATTGCTCGTGTGGCTGAAATGGAAAAAGTTCTTTTGCAACGTGTGGCTAAAGGGATTTTAAAAGCTTTTTAAATTCGTATATATAACATTCGAAAGGCGTCATGAGTATTTACCCATGACGCCTTTTATATATGTAAGCTATGCGTTTAGCTCTTCTTTATTTTATTGATATCTATCTTGTAATGCTTGAGAAATTTTTTAAGAGATGTGCTCCAAATACCACTTCCAAAGGTTGTGAAGATAATTTCATCGGTATTGCGCGGGTTAACTGCCATGTTTTGCACATTACTAAAGGGAAATTCCGGACTCCATTTCCAACGTTTTCCCCCGTCCACACTGAAGAATAGACCATTCACCGACCCACCGGCAAAAATGATGTTAGGCATTTCAGGGTGCACGAGTACGGACATCCAGTGGTCAAAAGTACGCTCAATTCCCATAAGTTTGGGGATGGTTTTATCTCCAATGATGTGCCACCATTTTTTTCCATTATCTCTGGTATAGTAGATGCCGCCCACAGGAAGTCCTTTTGGGCTGGCTGCTGCCACGTAGAGTGCGTTGGGGTCTGTGGGATGAAAAGCCATGGCTGTTGCCCAGTGCCCCAAGGGGGATCCCTTACTTATATGTTTCCAAGTATCGCCTTTGTCGGTGGACATCCAGATGCCACCTTCATCGGCATTGTGGTAATTGGGCTTTGCGGCGCGATAGCCCGTAATAAGGCAGTACAAATTTCCCGTTTCAGGGTGAAAGCGCAATTTATAAATATGTTTATTAACGCCGCCCGGTTGGCTTTTGGTGGCAGTCCATGTTTTACCTTCATCGGTGGAAAAATAAACACCGGCCTTGGTATCTTCTTCGCCAAATATTCCGGCAAAAAGCGTACGCTTTTCCGGGGGAGATGTGGGGTCAATGATGACTGTGGTGCAAATTTGTAATGGTAGCGCATCTTTGTCTTTTATGTTGTAAGGGACTTTCCAAGACTTTCCATAGTCCGATGAAACAACGACACCACCATGATGAAGTTTTCGGCTGGGGGTCACCTTGGTAATGAATGAATAGTGTGGTAGATCATGGAGCCTACTTGTGGCTGCATAGATTTTACCAGGCACATGAGGATCCAAGGCGAGATCGTAAAAGGTGTTGGACCACGGAACTTTTTTTGCTGACCAAGACCACGATTCAGCTTTGTCCACGGAGCGAGCAAAGCCAATATCTGTATAGGCAATATATTCTCTATTGGGGTCATGAGGGTCAAAGTGATAGCCCCACACAGACGTGACTTCAAGGCCTATGCTTTTATTGCGTGTGGCCGTATCGCCTTCCAAGGGGGGGAGCACTTCTGAAAAGAAGATGTTCCAATTTTCACCAGCATTTCTACTGATAAAAAGTTCACCTTGTGTGGCCGCCAAAAGAACCTTGGGGTCATGGGGAGATACTGCAAGGCCGTGCTTTGTAAAGTAATAAGACCAGCGCAAATTATTTTGTAGCCAAGATTTTTCTACGTTTAAATCTTGCCAAAAATTTTTTTGTTCTTCGTTCATGCGGAAAACCCCTTCAAAGGTTGTGCCGCCATCTAAGGAACGTATGATATTAATGGGTGCTGCAGGGCGTCTTTGCATGGCATAAAAGATGTCAGTTTGCCCTTGCGGTATGATTATTTTGGTTACAATATTGTATTCATTTGTTTTTAATTCCCAGCTGTGACCGCCATCGTGTGAACTATAAATACCGCTATTTTCCAGCGCTATGTAAAGAATACTTTTATTATCTCCATAGGTTGTTCCTCCTAGAGCTGTAACCTTGCCATCCAAAGCAATCCTTTCAAAGCTCTGTCCATTATCCACGCTTTTGAGCAACGTGGATTCGCCTTCAAGGCCATAAATGATATCTCCAATACGCTGTAATTGCTCACATGCCTTTTCAGAAATATGTGTCCATTTGTTATTTGTGCTTTTCCAAATTCCCACAGGGGTACCCACGAGAAGGGATTTTCCTTGAGGGTCTAAAGGCAACAATGTTTGAATCATCACTTCAGAGTGGGGGATTTGCTTTTCTTGGCGATAATCAAGCCAAGGGGTATCTGGAGCGTGAGTCCATGTTTTTCCGGCATCTTTACTGACACTTACGGAAAAACGACCGTTCACCCATATGATGTGATCCTTGGTTAAAAAGATGGGTGGTGGTCCGTGCTGAATGGCGCGTACACTTGTTCTCCAAGGAAGCATTTTCCAGCTTTTTCCGCCATTTGTGCTACGATACACTCCTCCCATATCACATCCCACAAAGAGGAGATTTTCGTCAAAGGGAGAAATGGTAGGTGAGAAAAAACCTCCGCCGCCACCAATACCACGACTTTTAAAAAGGGGTTCTTCTTCTTGCGCATGGCCTAAGGAGCCATATGTGCTGAAAGTAAAAAGTGCGCATAGAGCAAAGCATATGCTAAGAAATCGATGTCTTAAGGTGGGTATGTAAGTCATAATAGGCCTTACTATAAAGTTATTTTGTGCTTTTTTAGTAAATCATAGAACGTGGGCCTGCTTATGCCTAAAAATTGAGAAGCTTGCATGACATTGCCGCTATGCTGTTGAAGAGCATTGAGAAGCATTTTTCTTTCAATATCATCTCTGGCTTCCTTTAAGGACGTGTACTGAAGCTCTTCCACATAATTATCTTGAGCTTCTTGTTTTAAAGCCTTTTTGCTAAACTCTAAAGTATCCGGCTGAATGATGGCAGAGTCTGACAAAATGACTGCACGACGAATTTTATTTTCGAGCTGGCGCACATTTCCGGGCCAAGGGTGGCTTAGCAAGGCTTTTTCTGCCGCAGGGTGAATGGTTTTAATTTTGCCGGAAGTATCATACTTTTTAATGAAATGATGTGCGAGCAAGAGAGCGTCTTTGCCTCGTTCGCGTAGCGGAGGCAGAGGAATTTTCACCACACCAATACGATAATAGAGGTCTTCGCGGAATTGTCCGGCTTTAACCATTTGGCGCAAGTTGCAATTGGTGGCGGCAATAATACGCACATTTACTTCAATGTCTTGCCTACCGCCCACTCTTTGGAAAGTCATTTCTTGTAAGAAGCGCAAAAGTTTTACTTGCAAAGGCAAGGGGAGTTCGCCCATTTCGTCAAGGAAGAGAGTCCCATTGTGTGCAAATTCCACTTTGCCTTGAATTCGTTGCACTGCGCCGGTGAAGGCCCCTTTTTCGTGGCCAAAAAACTCAGCTTCCAGAAGATGCTCGGGAATGGCGCCGCAGTTGACGGTTACCATGGGGCCAGCATATCGTGAGCTAATTTTATGCACAGCTTGCGCTATGAGCTCCTTACCGGTTCCCGATTCTCCTTCAATGAGAACAGGGGCATCAGAGATGGCAATGCGGCGCAAGTTTTTAATGAGCTCCAGCATACTTTCATCTTGGGTGAGTATACCTAAGGTGTCTATGGGGGCGCTTTGCTCTTTTGCTGCATCACTGGACTGCATTTCATACAAGAAGAAAGCGCGACGTACAATGATTTTCAGTTCTTCTAAGTCAATGGGTTTACGGCAAAAATCATATGCTCCGCTACGTATGGATTGCTGGGCATTGCTGCTGTCATGGTGCCCTGTGATAACAATAACTTTACACATGGGGTCTTCTTGTAATAATGCATCAAGGCAGCGAAACCCTTCGGTATTTCCTTCAGCGTCAGGTGGTAAACCAAGATCTAAGGTTACCACTTGCGGTTGGAATTCTTTTTGCAATTTTAATGCTTCAGCCACGTCTTTGGCTTGATGCACTTGGTATTCTTCTGCTGAAAATCCCCAAAAAAGCTGACGCAAAATATCTTCATTATCATCGACAATTAATAAACTCTTTTTCATGAAAAATCCTTGTAAGGTTTCCTTACATCTTTTTGCTCAAATCTTGTGCGAAATGTACTGTGAAGGTGCAACCTTCACCAGGACGGTTCTCCACAGATATTTTTGCTCCGTGGGCATCGAGTATTTTTCGTGAGTGGAAAAGTCCTATGCCCATGCCTCGAGGTTTTGTCGAATTAAATGGTTTAAAGAGACCGTTTTTCAAAACAGATTCGGATAGGCCGCCAGCCATATCTTTTACATGGAATATGGGGTCGCCATTTTTTTCTTCCACAATAACTTCTATGGGTTTATTATTTCCGGCTTCTAAGGCGTTAAGATACAAGTTAAGGAAAACCTTGGACACTTGCTCGCTATCAATGGTGAGCGCTGGGTTGGCCCCTGAAACAAGAATTTGTGCATCGGGAATTTGACTGCTCACCTTTTGTGCCAATTCCTTGAGGAATACTTGTTCCAATTGTAATGTTTCAGTGCTTGGCATATGTGGCAATTGGCTGATGAGCATCTTCATATTATCCACCGTATTGGATAGGGTTTCCACCATATCGGTTTGGAAGGCAGGTTGTGCTATGAAATTGCGTGCATTATTTGTGAGTAAGGAAAGGGTGTATACTTGATTTTTTAAGTCATGTAAGACAAATGTACCCACCCTGTCGAAGGCTTCAATTTCTCTTGTGAGAGCCATTTCTTCGCTAACTCGAAAACTTCTGGACGATAAGCCCACTTGGCGCCCCATGGCTTCCATAAGGTCAAAGTCTTCATTGTCATATTTTTCTTTACCATTGATGGGATGTCCTAAAAGTAAAAGACCTTCGGGGGAGTCCGCCACACGAATGGGCAATACAATACCTATATGCATATGCAAAAAGGCCATGATGGTTTGTGGATCAAAGGCATTTAAGTCTGTGTCATTGACAAAGAGGGGTTTGGGGTCCAATTGTAAAAACTGTGCAAAAGCTTCGTTGGTAAGCCCAATTTCCAAAGTTTTATCTATTTCATAATAAAAAGCTCGATCCATGGTGTTGGGGTTTTCTTTGTCCACGGGAATATAAATGGCCCCAATGCGTCCAAAGGTTTCGCAAAAGCTCATGAGCGAAGCATTGATGAGTGAGTTATAATCCATGGCTCTGGAAAGATATTCGCTAAATTGCATCCATTGAGCGCGGTAGTCGTATTTTTCATCGTAAAAGTTTCTTTGTACCCAAATGGAGAAAGTTCGGCGTAGATTGCGCGAAATTGCAAGACATATGACGGAGCCAATGAGTAATGTGACAGAAATAAGCAATATGGTCTGTGTAAAACTATCACCCATAAGTCTATTGCCTTCACGTGCAAGGCCAAGCCCCACAAGATAAATACTGGCAATGGCAGCCACCACGGAGCGAAAAGCCACTTGGCGCGAAATGAGAATTTCGTTGCTTTGTCTTTTCCACTCAGAATACAGCATAAGCAAAATACCAAAGCTTAAGGCGGCATTACGCAAGGGAACATTTCGCATATCAATAATCATATACAAAAGTCCTTGTGAGGCAAAAAGCATGAGAGAAATGATTGTTACGCCAATGCCAAAAATGGAAATTTTGATGCGCCATTTTTCGCCATGATTACTATTACGCAAGGTGCTCTCTAAGTTCCCAATGGAAATAATATAGAGCACCGTGATGTATAGATAGAGATAAAAGCTTGCTTGCTCAAGGAATATGATGGGCTCTGCTTTAAAATCTGTTTGATAGTAAAATGCCGACGTGGGGAGAAAGATGGAAAGCACAAAAGGCATAAGGGAAAAAGCAAAGAGATATAAATCTGTTCGCTTAAAGCGCGTGACAGCTGTGTCACGTGCGTAGGTTATGGAAAACAATAGCCATGCGGGGCAAAGTAATAATTGTACCGAAAGGCGAAGTGGAATTATTATGTGTGCCCAAGTAGGGTAGCTGAGCAAGGTTTGGTCAAGGATTATGAAAGCGCCCGATAAGACGAGAGCTGGGAGCAAGAATTTTCTTTCGTGCACACTATGACGATGCCAAATGGTTGCTCCCAAGGCCAAAAGCAAAGTGGAATAAAATAGTGTCGAGAAAAAACATAGCATAGAAAAATCCTTTTTTATGAGGGGAGGTGATTTTTTATAAAGGGATATGCATTTTCAAAAAAATCTTGTATGGTTCTTACTTCTTCTTCTTTGGTTGGCGCCACAAGGTTGATACGCACAAAAGCAGCGTCTTTACGCTTATCTAACACAGTGCCCATAAATTCAGCAAGTTTCATGTCAAGGTCAGAAGTGATCACTTCGCCGCGAACCTGATACCAATAATAAAAGATAGTCTCTTTTCCGTCTTTGGCAAGCACGGCACGCACGACGTTAATAGTAGCATCTCCAGCTTTCATGGGGAGTTCTTCTGTACTTCTAAATTCCCATCCTCCGCCGGGAAGGCAGTTTTTGGGGGAGTGTATGGGGCCTGCCAAGGGAGAGCCGTCATGATAGCCTATATAGAGCGTTACAGGGGGCTTTTGGGGATTCATGTAGGTACGCATCATATAGTCAGTGGGGCGTAATACTCTAAGTGTTGCTTCGTCAAAGGTAGTATCGCGGGCACTGTACCAAGTTCCCATATGTTTGGGGATGGTGGCTAGTTTGGGAATAGTTGGTATTATTAACTGATGCGGAGTGTGCACAAGGTATGCAGCTGTTCCCAGAATAAGCATAGTAAGGATGAAAAGTATGTTATTTTTCATGGTTTGCTCCATGACGTTTAAAGGAAATGTGGGTAAGAATATATCCTGTGCAGGCAGTGAGGATAAGTGCTACAAAAAATACTGCGAAGCCGGCAAAGTCGTGGAAAAAACCTTCGGCAGCGGCGGAACCAAAATGGCGAGCTAACACACCAGTAATAAAAACACGTGCCACGTTGGTGAGAACAGCAATGGGAATGGTGGCAAGCATGAGTACTGCTCTGCGCCATGCACCTTCAAGCATTAAAAAGGCATAGGCAGTGCCAAGGGCTATGAGGCTAATGAGAGAGCGCATGCCACTGCAAGCTTCCACCACTTCAAGGGATACATTGGGTAAAATAATAATATTTCCTTCACGCAATACAGGTAAACCCACGGCTTGCATGCCTTCGGTGGCTAAAATAGTTACAAGGCCACGCAGGGGCAATGCCAAGGCGTCGTATACGGTGACGGGAATGGGTACCATGAAGCTGAGAAAGCCAATGGGCAGGAGTAAGTAACGAAATACCTTGGGGCCAAAAAAGGTTAAGGAAAGGCCAGCAATGAGCATTACCATGGATATGCGTGAGGTAAAAAGCTCGTGTACTGTCATGCCAAAGCCAAGGGTGATGAGCCCAAGAAGCATGAAGGCTAAGCCCCATGCTGATGTTTCCAAAGGAATGTGTTTAATGTGCGGCCATGCTTTATGGGCAAACCAAATGGCCACAAAAGGAATAAGAAACCCGTGTGAAGAGTTGGGGTCTGCGTCCCAATCGCCAACCATGCGCGGCACGATGGGGTAATAAATGACAATAAGCATACCTATTAAAAGGGCCCAGAGCCAAGAGTATTTTTTTAAGCTTTCAGTAATGGTCATATGATATTCCATTCATTTAAGCGGCTGAGTCCGCCGCGTACAAGGTGATATAATGAGCTTCCTGTTCGTCTTTCTTCGGCGTAAAGGCATGTGTTAAGTGGCCTTTGATAACGAAAAGTTGCTCCTTGCCCTGCGGTGAGGGCGCCAAAACGGCGAAAGCGAAAACACCCTTGTTCATCCATACCTTGGGCTATTTTGCCTACGCTGCTAGAAGCCAGTGTACTTCCTGTATAATATTTTGCTGCAGTGGTAAAAGTTTCTTGGGAGTATCCTCCACCTGGCCAGCACAGCCAAGGTACTTTTTTGTTGAGGCTTGTGGAAAGCAACCTTGAGGATTGTCCTAATTCATATTCCACACGCATTGCAAATGCTTCTTCACTTTCATAATGCCCTTCAGGCATGTCTTGCTGCAAGGTGTGCGCCAGTGCAAATAACTCTTCTTTCCACTGGGGGCGCAAGAAAAAGTCTCGTCCTTCTTTTGCCACATGCGCCTTTAATGCGTGCGCCACCGCTTCTTGAGGAAAATACCTCTGCCCAGCCAAGGCTTTTTGATGCTCATAGACAGGCTCTCCCCACGTTTCAGATTTGGAAGGGGGTTGGTTGTGCAACCATTTGCATTGAGGCTGTTCGTTCCAGTCCATCCAGTGATATGCATCGCCTGGATGGCGAAAATCCACAATTTTGGGGCCACAAGGGAACCACGTATGGCTCATGCAATGGGACTGTACATCCAAAATTTTGCTTTTATCAAGGGCTTGTATTTCGCCCATGGTTAAAAAACCGTCAGAAAAGGGGTGTTCGTGTTCTTTTCCCTGCCACTGTGGGCGTACCTGCAGGCTGGGGTTAATAAATTCTCCTGAAACAAAGACTGTCCCGCAAGCATTATACTGCTCGAGCAAGGGGGCTGCGTGGGTCCAATTGTCTAAATATCCGTCGTCAAAGGTAAGTGCAACGGCTCTTTCCTTAAGAATTTTTCCACTTAGAATGAGCTCCTTGTATTCGTCAAGAAGCACCGTGCGATACTTCATGCGTTGCAACCATTGGAGCACACCTTCAAAATTTTGCCATGGTGTTGTCAAAAAGGACCAAGTCCAATCTTTATTGGGCACACCAATGGTGTGATACATGATGGAAGCTATGGGGACATGACTCATTGGTCCACCTCGCAAATAACTTGACGATGCTTACCCCCTTGAGTTCGGGGAAGGTCTTGTACATAATGTACTTGCAATTGAGCACCGGGGCAAATACTTTGTGGGAAGATACGTGTTAAATTTTGTATTTTTTGCTCACTTTCAGCGCTAAAATTCTTTCCTTGTATAATATAAAGGTTCACATGACGCAATTGCGTTTGGCGAAACTGAAAAGCATTGATACCATCAATGTGGTACATTTGTCGTACAAACATGGTACTATAAAGTTTACCCCCTTCAGGCAAGCGTAAACTTGCCCCAATACGACCCACTTCCATATGCATAAGAGGGTAACCACGTCCGCAAGGGCAAGAATCCTCACCTGCAGAGCCCAAGTCTCCTATTTCATAGCGTAAAAATGGCATGGTGAAGTTGTTTAAACTGGTGAGAATAATGCGCTTTTGCGTGCTACTGTCTTGGGCATCTT
The DNA here is from genome assembly GCA_964370835.1 of uncultured Desulfovibrionaceae bacterium. GTDB lineage: Bacteria > Desulfobacterota > Desulfovibrionia > Desulfovibrionales > Desulfovibrionaceae > CAYJAD01. The sequence continues at coordinate 32,122 of CAYJLO010000012.1, read as the reverse complement.
CAAAGGGAAGAAATTCCGCATAGTTGGCACTGGTAAACATATGCATGTTACCGTGGCTGCATTGAGAAGAAACTCCCGGTATTTCGCGGGAGCCGTACTGGTCAAATACTTGACAAGAAAAAGCTTTTTCTATGTATGTACGCTGTGTAAGTTCTAAAATTTCTGCTGTGGTCATGGCGGCAAAAATGGGTAAACCTTTAATCTGATTTTCCATGCAATGGCGCGCAAAATCTGTGATGACGGTTGTATAGCCATACAAAAGCACGCGTTTATATCTCTTTATTACTTTAATCCACATGTCCATGCTTTGGGCGTCATAGCGATAAGCGTTAAGGACGGCCATGCCGCTGAGCCATGATTTAAGTAAGTTTGGAGGTTTATTGGATAAAAGTTCGCTGGGGTTTCCCCAAAGGGAGATCAGCATATCGTCCGGCGTCCAGCCGGCCATTTTAAGCATTACAATTCGATGTGCTTCCATTTCGGAAAAAACATGCTTGTCCTGATAAAACTTGGCAGGATTGCCAGTGGTTCCACCGCTGGTATTGAGAATGCGCTGTTCTTTTGGCGTAGCAGTAGAGCATAAACGTTCTAAATTATCCTGCATAATATCTTTAGTTAAAAGAGGCAATTGGGCATAATCTTCAAAAGAACGAATATCCTGTGGACGTATGCTTAGCCCATCAAAAAGATCTTTATAATACGGTGTGGTGGCATAAGCATGCTGCATAAGTTTGCTCAATTGTGCAAATTGCAATGAGCGCAAAGTTTCCTGAGGCATATATTGCATCTTTTCCAGCTCAGCATGGCGTTCAAAGTGTTTATTACCGCGTAAGCCATGTAAATAACACCGTAGGGTTCCTAACAGCCCCATGGAAGGCCTCCGTTTTTATAAAGCTGAAAATATGCTTCAGCCATGGTTGTTTCATTTTTTTCTCGCACAATATACTCATGGCCCAAGTGTGCAATCTTATTTTGTAATTCTTTGTTTTGTAATAGGGTTTCCATGGCTGTAGCCAAGGCCGTGGCATTTTGCGCCGGCACGAGTAAGAGACGTTCTTCCTCTTTAGACGTTAAAGAAGCTATGCCACCCACGTCGGTGCTAACGACAGGTAAACCTGAAGCCATGGCTTCTAAAATACATACGGGTAAGCCTTCGCGTTTGGAGGAAAGTACAAAGGCTTGCATGCTGCGCAATCTTTCCGGAACTTCAAGGCATTTTCCGGTAATATGTACTTTTTCTTGCAAGTTTAGTTGCTGTATAAGTTGTTCGGTGGCTTGTCGTTCTTCGCCGTCACCCACCATGAGTAAGCGAGCATGGGTATGCTTTTGCGCTACTTGGGCGAAGGCATGCAATAAGTTGGGATGATCTTTGGCTTCGGTAAGTCTTGCCACTGTACCAAAGACAAAGAGCGGTTCGCCCTCATCTTGCTTCCAAGGCAGTTCAGCTTGGGCACCATGGGGGCTGAATAGTTCAGTGTCTATGCCGCTTTTAATGTGATGTACTTTATGTGCGGGCATACCAAGGCTATGGGTAAAATAGTCTTTAATTTCAGCATTAACACAGCTTATGCCTTGTAAGAAAGGTGCAGAAAACCGTACACTTAAGCGAATGTTGCGATGGTGTCGTAAAGAGTGCAGGGCATGTTCTGTGTAGATAAGGGGAACGCCTGCTAGCTTTGCGGCAGGGAAGGCAAAGTGTAGTAAATAGCCAGCTTGTACATGTAATAGCGAAACGTTGTGCTGGCGTAGGGCTTGGTATAAAGCGCGTATGCGCTGCAATCTACCCACACGCTCTAAGCCAAGTCCAAGACTTGTAAGCCCCATGGAAGAGGCATAGCTTGCCACATCACCATCTTTGCCATAAAGACCAGCCATGATGCCATCAAAATGTTGTTGCCCTTGGCCCAAAATAGTTAAAGCCAAGCGTTCGGCACCGCCCATTTGTAAGCTGGTAATAAGTTGCATGACTACAGGCTTCATGAATGTATCCTTTTTTCAATGTGTTCTTGCTCGCCTCGTGTGCGCACAACTTTAGCTGGATTTCCTGCTGCGATACTGAAAGGCGGTATGGGTTGGGTGACCACGGATCCCGCAGCTATAACACTACCCTGACCTATGTCCGCCATGATGATGGCACCGGCACCTATCCAGCAATTATCCCCTATATGTACGGGGGTGTATATGGAGTCTTGTAGGCGGATTTCCTTTTCCATGTCGTCAAAGGCGTGTTGGTTTTTTCCACTGGTAATACAAACTTGCGAGGATATGATACAGTCCTTGCCAATGTGCGCCCAGCCAATATTACATTGTGCGCCTATACTTACATGTGGACCCAAGCTGGCATGGGCGTGAGAAAAGGAACTTAAAAAGGCAATGGACGTACGTTGCGAGGTCTGCTCTAAAGATAAACGGTAAAAGGCAGCGCGAAAAAGCGTTCCTATTTTACCCGGAAACAGCGCACAAAATTGTGATGCCCCTTGAAAAGCTTCATTTTTGGAGGAAAGTACAGCTCCCATGCGCCACCAGAGCCAAGGCACCAATGCCAAGAGGATAAAGAAAGCGCGAACACCTTTAGCTATCATAATGAGCCCTTTTGGTATGGGGGTATTGTTGTAAATAGGCTTCTTGTTCTGCCAGCCAAGATTGGTATTTTTCCTCACCAGCAATGGCACGCATTTCTTCGGGAATATACATGAGTCGGGAAACTTTGCCGGGATTTCCGCCCACAATGGCAAAGGGAGGCACATAGCCCATGATATGTGTACCAGCCTTGGCCAAAACGCCATCTCCCACTTGGGCCCCTGGGTACACAATGCAGCTTAGCCCCAAGAAACAATGGTCACCTATGGAAACGGGGGCTATGCGCGATGCGTCGGGCAAGCCTCCACCGGGTACAAGCCTCAAGGCTGGATTGGCAGGATGGCCTGAATTATCGGTGATAAAGGTTCTGGAGCCTAAAATGGTATGTGCGCCTATGTGAACACTTTGGGCCACATGAATGCGACTTAAGGGCCCCACATAAGTATGGGAACCCACATGCAACTCTGGAGTATCATGCACTCTGGTGGCACTGAGACTGATATTGTCAAAGGTGTATACATCGTCGCCAATGAACACCTGCAAATTGCCTAAAATGCGGCAAATGCCATTGCCGGAATATTCCAATCGAAAATTTTTACCCACGCTACGGCATCGAGTTTTGAACATGGGTTCATAATACATGACCCGCCAAAATTCGTGCCATAGTTGCGTACGTCTATTCCACTCTGCATATAAAAAACCATGAAAACCGGGTATGCAAGGCATGGAAAAAGTTCTCATGGCTTTAGCCATGCGATATAGCCTGTCATAAAATGGTGTTTCCCTACGACGAATGGCCAAGGTAAATTTCGTGAAAAGTCCCATGTATATTCCTATGTTTGCGAACTTAAAATATCTTTATATAATTGTAAAATTTTTTGGGCACGGGTGTGGGGGTTAAAGTGTTCTTCCACACGTGCTTTACCGGCTTTGCCCATGCGCTCACATGTTTCAGGACTTTGTGCCAAGCGCAACAAAGCCGCCTCCAGAGCTTTGACATGGCCGCTGGGAAACAAAATTCCCGTTTCTTCATGGAGCACCACTTCGGGGATGCCGCCCACCGAGGTGGCAATGAGGGGTAAGCCCATATACATGCCTTCCAAGGCTGCATTGGGCATACCTTCGGTGGTGGAGGGCATAACTTGAATATCCATGGCTTGATAATAATTGGCTGTATCTCGCACATGCCCTGTGAAGGTGCAAAAATCTTCCAGCTGGAGTTTTTTTACTAAATTTTGCAAATGTTCTTTTTCTTGCCCATCTCCCACCAAGAGCGCATGTAAGTTCGCTCCTTGGGTTCTGGCTGCAGCCAAGGCTTGTAAAAAAAGCTCATGCCCTTTTTCTGGGCTTAAACGCCCCATGAGGCCCACCACCAGTGCGTCTGAGGCTATGCCTAATTTTTGTCGCACCTGCTCGCGGCTTTCGGTGATGACAAGCTCCTGTGGTGCCAAGGCATTGGTGATGACACGCGCTCTTTTTGCCACAGGGGAAAAGAGCCGCTGACGTAAAGACTGAGCCACAGCCACCACTTCTGAGGCTTTAAAGAGTAGAAGGTGCTCCAAAAGCGTGTACGCACGAATGCGCAGATTTTCAAGGGTCCACCCGTGCACAAAGGCAATCCATGGTAAGCCAGTTTTGCGGTGCAAAAGATAGCATAAAAGGTGGCTCTTATATCCATGGGATTGTAATATTTCTATATCATTATCTTGTACAAGCGTGAGAGCTTGATCAAAGAGCGCAGGGTCAAAAGTTTTTTTCTGATACAAGGGGCATACAGTGGCGCCGGTGGCAGTCATGATTTTTACAAAATCCGTGATACCCTTTTCCTTGCCAGTAACGTAGTCAATAAGTAAAGGTTGGCAACCGTCCAAGCCCCCGTAGCGCAGAAATTGCTCTAGTCCTTTACCCGGACCGCCTAAAATGCCCGTGGCCATGGCTATGAATACTTTTGGCTTATGCATGGTGCACCTCATACGCTGCATCTTGAGCCGTGGAGGGGAGTTTTTGTTCTATCCACGAAGCCACAAGTTCGGCTTTCTCATGCCATGCTTCACCTTGTAAGGCGAGGGCACGCTTTTCATTGTTTGCGGGCATGTCTAAAGCTTTTTCCATGGCTTGTATAAATGCAGGCCCTTTTTCCGCAATGTGGATAACGTCTTCAAAACGGAAAACTTCTCGCATGGGCGTTGTGACAACTGGCTTTCCAGTGGCGATATATTCGCGCAATTTCAAGGGGTTTGCCGTTTGGGTGTGGTCATTGACATGATAGGGAATCATGGCCACATCAAAGCACGAAGCATAGGAAGGTAAGCTTTCATAACTCACAGCATCAAACCATTGAAAATTTGCATATTTTTCTAAAGTTTCCAATGAAATGCGCTTTGTCCCGATGCAAACAATTTGCCAGTGCGGCTTGGCTTTAAGGATGCTTTCCACAAGCTCTACGTCGAAATGTTTATCTATGAGGCCATAAAAACCCATGATGGGCCCACGAAGTTCTTGTAGGCCTTGTGGGCGTTCTTGTGGTTGAGAAGCTTTGGCAAAGTGTGGAATATCCACCCCATGGGTGAGAAGCTTGGTTTTTTCTCTTCCATTGGTACGAGAGGCGCAAAGGGAGTCAGATACAGCAAATATGAGATCAGACTTTTGCACCAGGGTATCTTCCATGCCTTTCACCAGTTCAGGCTGATTCATGCCTGGCCAAAAAATAAAATCATCCACGCAGTAATAGACAATGAGGCTTTCTTTAAGTTTACCTAAATAATCGGCAGCCAAAGGTTGTGTGGTGAGGAGTATGGGGTCATGAAAGCCCCAATCTTCAGCGGCGCGGAGGACACTTTTCACCACATTTTTTGTATTGAAGGAGCGCACAGGAGCGTAAATATTATAGGGAATCATGAAGGGTGAAAGTATGCGTAAATTGGGATGTAAAGGATTCTGTGCATGCTCTTGCTGTTTTGGGCCGAGCCATGAAGCTATTTTTCCACAAGCTCTTTTCATATCATACAAACTCAATGTGGGAGTACGCATGCCTATGGTATTGACCCAAAGCAATTTATTATGGGGAAGAAAATGCTCCATAATATGTTGGCAACTAAAGGGGTGACGGCCCCAATCATCAGAAAATACGATAAAGTCTTTACCCTTAAGCATGGCTATGGGCTCCTGTGTTTTATTTTGCGGCGAGGTTTTTTGAGGGTAAAAAACATGAAAAAAACACGAATTTGCGTCGCTTATACGCTTTCCAGCGCAAACAAGCAAGATATATGACTGTGTGTAATGATAAAGGGGAATGTATCATATGCCATATTCTTCTGGGTAAAAAATGTATAAGCTTTTGCTGGGGCTTTACATCTTGAGTATAGCCATCATACGCTGGTGGCGGAATAATATGTCCCTTTTGTTGTAAAAACTGTAAAAGTTCTTTGTGCTGTCCCTGTGCGCATAAAGCGTAAAAATAGGCACTCTCTTGTCCAAAAATGGCTTCGATGGCAGGCATAATATGCCAATGGGGGTTGGTAATAATGTTCATGCCACGCTGTAAAAACTCTGCAAGCAACTCTTGGGGTTGTGCTTGCATGATATAAATATGCTGCAACCATTTTTCAAGGAAATACGGGGCGTAAGGTTCAGCACGCGAAGCGCTGTTTTTACTATGTAAAAAATTTAAGTTGCGCTCAAGGCTTTTCCCTAGAGAAAGAATATACTTAGAGGAATAGCTAATGGTTTTGTGATTAAAAAGATAGATGTAATGTGCCGTATCCATCATGGGAATATTTTGCACTAAACTATAGGCCTGATAGTGAAAAAAGGTGTCTTCGCCGCAGTCTAAATCCACGTCATAACGCAATGCATGTTGACGAATAAATTCTGTAGAATATGCATGAGATCGACCTTGGTCGGGCATGAGACTGGCATCATTCAAGGTGTAGTTGGTGCTACCTGTTGAGGGCGCATACTTATGGGCGTTTGCTTTGTAAATAAGGTCATCAAACGTTCTCATGCGTCCGCGAACTATGGGGGCACCTGTTTTTTTCAAAAGCTGAACTAGGCTTGCAAGAGCCCCTGGGAGTAATGCGTCATCGCAATCCAAAAAGATAAAATATGTGCCCTTAATTTGTTCAATGCCTGTATTACAGGTGCCGCTGATACCTTTTGGGTGGATATTGGAAGTGAGGCGAATGCGTGTATCGTGGGCCGCATATTTTTTAACAATGCAAGCGGAGTTATCGGTAGATGCATCATCCACAAGGAGTAACTCCCACGAAACGTCTTTTTGCAGTAAAACAGATTCTATGGCTCGTTCAATCCATTGTTCGCCGTTATAAAGGGGAACAATGATGCTTATATCAGGTGTGTTCACGTAAAACCCTCAATTCGGCAGAAGTTATGAAATACGTATTTGTTGCCGAACATATATGCAGAGCATACGGTAGTCCTTTGATTTTGTAAATAATTATAGTGTGTACATACGTTTTTTTGCTTTAAGTTTTAATGTGATGAGATATAAAAAACTTTTCATATATACTGGATTACTTAAAAGATTTTTAGCACGATGCAATGGGCGGACCCACTTCCACATGGGAGTAATCTTTGTGGTTTCAATGCCTGTATAGATGCTGGGCTCTATGAGTAAATTATTTTTTTGCACCACATGTAACATGGCTTGTGCATCATTTTTTTGGCACGCTTGCCAAAATGCTGTAGAGTGTTCTTTTAGATCATTTTCAAGCACAGGGCTCAACTCATTTTGCATGGGGCTAAGAATCTTTGAGCACGCATGCATGAAAGGTAAAGCTTTTTGTGGATCTTTTTTGACGATGCAAAACAGGTATTGTAGCCAGATGGTGCAAAATTGTGTTTGTATGTACGAGGGGAAAAAGGCTTCTTTATTATTTTCTTTTAATATAGCATAGATATAGTTAAAATGCTCCAAATATGAAAGGGCGTGCTTTTCTGGAAAAAGATTTTCTTTGTGGTTTATTCTGTAAAAATAAGCGTCGTGTTCAATGGTATGAATGTGGTTTACCTTACAAAATACTTGGCAAAAAAATGTGCGGTCTTCACCGCGAGTGCAGTGCTCGGGGAAGGTTATGGCGTGTTTTTTTAGAAAACTTGAATCATAGAGATAATGTGTGAAACTTGCCGTGGGGAAAAAAGTACTTTCTGTACTGGAAGAAAGTTGCACTTTGAACAAAATCCAGCGTTGATGGCAAAAATATTGCCCAAGGCAGCCCACTATGGGGGTAGCGTTTTCACACATGTAAGCGTGTAGCGGCGCTAAGGCATGTGGAAGTAAAAGATCGTCACCGTCCAAAAAGAAACAAAATTTCCCTTGCATGTGTGCAAGCCCTGTATTGCGCGCACCGCTTACCCCTTTGGATTTCTCATTTTTCAATAATTTTATATGGGGAAATTTTTGGGCGTACTTTTGCACTATGCTGACGGTGGCATCGGTGGAGCCATCGTCGATAACTAAAATTTCCAGAGAAAGGCCTTGCTGTAAAAGAACAGATTCAAGGGTGGCACCTATATATGCTTCGAGATTGTAGGTGGGGATAATAATAGAAATATCAGTGGGAGTAGACATGACAACCTCATGGATTAGGCGAAGAAGATGGCTTTCTTTTAAATTTATGCAAAGCTTTTGTCAAAAGCTCTTTTTCGTACTCGTTAAAACCACAAATCCACATACTGGCGAAGAATATAAGTGTGTATAATGCAACTCCAAGAAGGAAAAACATCCATGATGGGGTGCTGATGTAGTGCATATATAGTGCCCCGCAGCCTAGAGGAAGTATGAGGGCTGGGATAAAGGTAAAAATTGCTTTCCAAAATTGTATGATATTAATACCGCATTTTTTATGACTGTAGATATTCATGATGATGCCGTTACCAATGAAAAGCGCTATGGCCGTTCCCATGGCGCTACCTACACCAGCATACGCCTTGGTAAGTGGTATGCTAATAATAACATTGATTATGGCGATGCCAAGGTATAACCAAGCACGAAATTTATGTAAGTTTTTTGCCCTTTGAATTTCTATGCCCAAAGTTTGGATAAGGGGAATTGTTACAGGGATAATGAGTATAATCAAGATGATATAAGAAGTAGCGTAGTCCTTACCAATCCATAACAAGATAAAATCTTGTCCAAAAAAGATGATGCCTGATAAAATAAGTGAAAGAACAATGAATTGTATCCTGCCCACTTTCACAAAAAGTTCATTGAGATTTTTATCAGCGTCTTCTTTAAAGGCAAGTTGATTTATTCGTGGTACAAAGACAGAAGATATGGCTAAAGAAAAGGTTAAGTAGTAGTTATTGAGTTGAGAAGCAATGCTATATACAGCGACGGCTGCGGTGCCTTGATACATGCCAAGCAAAAAGTTGTCCACGTTCCAATTTATTTTATCAACCACGATGTTGATAAATATGAAGGAAGAAAATACGGCAATCTCCTTAAGCAAGGTAAAGTCAAAATTTCTAAAGTTTATTTGTATGCGGAGCACGCGAAAGCAATATATGGTGTATATGATTTCTATGCCTATATTGAGCGCAGTGGTGGCCAATACAAGACCCACACTGCCATGACCCATGAGCAAAACGGGCAAGGTTATAAAAGGGCTAGACAGTGTTTTAATAAGATCTAACATGCGTTGAAAAAAATATTTTTCATTGGCGGTTATGAAGGAATTAAACACAGAAAAAGGAAAAGAGAGAGCTATATTAAAAACAAGTATAGCCATGAGTATTTTAGCCGTTTCAATCTCTTCTGGTAGGAGTTTAGCTGCAAAAAGATTGTGTATATTGGCAGTGAGTATGCTACCGCATACAAGAGCTAAAAGGGCAATGCCTGAAAAGACGGTTAAAAATAATCCGTTGAGGCGCGCAATGCCTTCAATATCGCTCTGCACTTTATATCGTGAATAAAAGCGAACATAAGCACTGCTAAATCCAAAGGTGAGTAAACTTAAATATGAAACCACCGAAGCGACCAATTGGTACAGTCCGTATTGGCTTTGCCCAAGCAAGCCAAGCATGATGGGCGTGTATAACAGCGAGATGGCTGTGCCGGCAAAAATGGTGATATAGGAGAGTAATACACCAAGTTTTAATTGATTTGGCTTCACACGTGATCCTTTATGCTCGTAAAAAACTATCTAAAGCAGTAAATTGTTTATCAGAATTTTTAATCATGGGTTTGGCGGAAAAAGTGCAACCTTTAGTGAGAAAATCCACGCAAGTTTTCGGGTCTATGCTGTGGGCATCTTGCAGGTCATAGTGCGGGCCATCATATTTTATATCCGTAAGAATATTACGCATTTTTTCACTATATAGTATGGGGATAATGGGTTTTTCCCATAAAAGACCTAATATCATGGCATGAAAGCGCGTAGCTATTACACCTTTTGCACTGGCAATAAGTTCTAAAGATACTTGAATATTGTTATGATTATAGAGCTGTGTTCTTTCTTTTTCGTGCTCTGATAAGCCCGTATAAATTTCATCTAGTGTTTCATGATCTTTTTCTGTTGTGCAAAATCCCATTAAAATGACTTCAGCCCCTGTTTTAACTATTTCTGTAATAATTTCACGAAGTTTGTTTATGTAGGCTTGGTGGTATTCTTTTAGGCTCTTTCTATTTTTACAGTGTATAACAGAAATAACATAATGATTTTTAGTTTCTCCTTTGGGAGCATGAAGCTGAAAAACCACATCATCAGCATGGCGGACATGAGCTAAATCTGAGAATAAGTTTTTTGAATAGGAATCTCTAAAGCAAATATCTTCAAAATTTTTGAAAAACTCTCTATATGTATCGAGAAATTCTTGATCGTGATATGGGCCAAAATTTGCCCCCAAGAGAAAATTCTTGGGGTGTTTTTCCATGAGTTGACAATTTTCTGCGTGAATATCTCGCCAATGAGGTAATTGCATGAAAAGAGAGCCGCCAATTTTTACCATGGCGTCAGCTTTGGGGTAAAACCAGTGTGGCGATAGAGGAATTTTGGCCAAGCGACAACCTTTATTGATGGCTCTAATCATCATGGTGTCGCAAGATTTGTAAACAAGATTTTTAATATGCGCAAAAAGATGCTTATATTTTTGATTTCCGCAAAGATAAAATGTTGTTTGAGGGTATCTTTGGCAAATGACAACTATAAAGAGATCATCTCCCAAGTTGCCATCTATGTAGGCAGAGAGAAATATTTTTTTCTGAGACATGGGTTCTCCCAAGTGGTATGTCTTTTAGCTAATTGGTTAAGCCTTAGCAACTCGTTTTAAAAGTTATATGCAGACTTTTTCAACTATGTCAAAGATGTTTAAAACCATATAGAACTAGCTGATTGCAAAAACACCACCCAGCCATTTCTTTACATTGAAGGGTACGCCAACTTGAAGCAAATGTAAGCCATCATCGATGCTTCTTTTCAAGGAGGGCAAATGCCTTACGTATATTTTTACGTTGGCTTAATGCTCATTATTGCAATTTCTCCTCGACTAACTTTTTCACATGACAAATCCATTTCCGATTAAGAAGTTTATAATAAATCTTGGGAATTTTCAATAATATTCAATTTATTATATGAGTTTTAAGGGTGAAATCAGTATTTTTTCATGAGTAAATAACTTGCCGTGTAAGAGGGGAGCATGGTCATGGTTCGAGTGCAATCGGCGTGTTGTTTATGGCTTTTAAGCACTGCTATTTGTTTTCACATATGCCGGCAAAGAACATAACCAGTATCAACGTGAGACCAGCCACAAGACTTTGCCCAAGACCAGCCAAAAATATATCCACATACTGTGCGTGTACATATTCTTTTATGCAATGATAATAGATGCTTTGGATAAGAGAGCTGGGGATAAGAGCCCATGCCATGTATTTATAGTAGCTGTGTATAGGTATGTGTGCAATAGAACATATTTTTTGAGGAAACCAAAGTATGCGTATGCTAAAGCTTGTTATGAAAAGGGTCCACGCGATACCTTCAAGTCCATGGAAAAAAAGCGCGGGTATACTTATTATTGTAATGAGACAGCCTTCAACAAGGGTGAGTTTTATGAGTATTTTTTGTTTTTTTTGGCTATAAATATATCCTATGGCCGGGATGACTGACACAGAGCAAAAGCATGCTAACACCATGGGGATGAGTATGGTGTGTATATGGGAGAATTCTGGTCCTATCCACCGAGTGAAAAAAGCATCTCCATAAAAAATTAAACCAAGAGTAATGACGCTACTGCTGCTAAAACTGAAAAAAAGCGCGGTTAGGAGGGTGGATTGGGAAGATTCTTGTCCTTGAGCGTGTTGTAATTTGTTGAAATATGGAGTGAGTATGCCAAAAAAGTTTTGCAATAACTCACTCATATACGTGAGAATTTGTTTTGTGAGGGCAAAAAGAGTGACTTGCCCTGCGCTGAGCCAAGTGCCCACCATATATATTTGTGTAGAGTTACAAAGAAGATTCCCCACCATGATGGTGCAAACTTCTCTGCCTAAGCAAACTAAATCCGTATAAAGCGGTGTGACAAAAAAACTCTTCAGCGGAGGAAATGGCATGTAACGTGTGGCTAGGGCAAAGTTAATACTGCCCTCCAGTAAAAAGCCCAAGGCATTAATAAGAGTCATATGAAGTAAGTTGGTGGCAGGGCTGTGATTTGCTTCCAAAAAAAATAAAGCACCGATACTGCTTATGAGCACACGTAATAATGCCGTGAGGGAAAGCACTGTCCAGCGCATATGCCCTGCTAATATTCCATGGCCTATGTTGAGCAATTGGTAGGTTCCAAAGCTTATGGAAAATATTCCCAAAGAAAGAACAAAGTCCGCATGTGTAATACCATCCAAATGCTGACGCTGTGCCATGAGGTAATAGCATGCGCTCATGCATAAAGTGGCAAGTAAAGCTAAAGTGCTTAATTGTACCGCCCCCACAAAAATCTTTTGCTCAGTGGCTTGTTTGTTCGGTCCTTGTGCGCGGGAGATGAGTGTGGAAACAGCGTTTGGATTGGCAAAATTTGCCAAGCAAAAATACGGCGTAAGGCCGGCAATGAGCGCCCAAATTCCATAGATGTCGCTCCCCATGGTGCGAAGTATATGGGGCGTAACGGTAAAGGCTGCCGTAATGCTTATGCCATAAACCAAGAGGCGCAAGGAAGAATTCTTAGCAAAATAGGAAAAAAGACCCATGAGGCTATTCTTCTTTGGCAGGTGGAGCTTTTTTTTGCATTTCTTGCTGTAAGCGATCGCCAGCTAGCAAGCGAGACTGTTTTGTTTTACGCATGTTTTCTGCATGGATATGCTCTGCCTTTCTGGCCGCTTGCAGCGGCAAAGGGGATGGTTTAAGCGTCGTAGGAGATACATTTTTGCTGGAATCATTTCCTTGTGGTGACAGGGGATCAGTATTTTCCATCTCTTCTTGAAAAGACATGAGCTGTGCTCTTTTTTCACGCTTATCCAATTCGTAGTGCATAATGACAGCTATGGAAAATAATGTGTAGGGTATGGGAGAGTAAGCATGAGAAACAAAAAAGCCCCCTGTGCAAAAACCCAATAAAGCCATGCGTAATACAGTATATCTATATTGCTCGGCAGCAGATAAAAATGTAGCACGGCTTCCACGCAAGGAGGTTTTAAAAGTAAAATAAATCATACCCAAAAAGGCAATAAGTCCGCCAACTCCAAGTTCAACCCCTATTTGAAAAAAGCTATTGTGAGCTGTTTTCCATGGGCCGTCAGTGAGCGTACCAAGTGCTGTGGAAAATTGTCCTATGCCCACGCCTAGGATGGGCCTTCTTATCATAAGGTCAATGGCATTGGACCAAATGGCGAGTCGGCTGTCTCCTGTGGAGGATAGGTTATAATCTGTGCCGCTCATGAGTGCATCCATTCTTTCCCAAAGTCTATCGCCGGCCATGGCTGTGAAAACGGAAACACCTAAAGCGCATAAAATGATTAAAAGCAAACGTCTTTTCTTTGCCAAGGCAATGGAATACAAGGCAATACATGCCAAGGCCACAAGGCCACCACGAGAAGCAGAAAGAGCTATGCTTGCCACTGCACCGGCACTGGTGGCAAGGGAGAATATTTTACTTATAAAGTTACCATGGTTGATGCCATATAAGGCAAAAGGTAAGAAGGTTACACAAAGAAGCGCAATGTCATTGGGGTCATAGGTCATACTTACGCTGACACGTCCTGTGGTTTGGCTGATGATCATTTGCAAAGAAATAATACTCAGTACAGACACAAGACATAATTGAATGGTTTCCATCTTTCCTTTGCCAAGGGCAACAATGGTGGAAATGGCAAGAAGTAAACTGAGAAAACCCACGCTTTTTTCAAGGGCAAAGCTTGGGTATACGCTAAAAGGGACGCCCAAGAATGCAATAACAGCAATGGCAATGAGGTAGTTTTTTATGGGGCTACGAGTGAGTAGTAAAAAAAGATCATTGATATTGGTGGCAACGGTGATTCCAAGGCCTAGGGCAAGACTTAGCTTACCCACTTTAAACGGCATGAGAAAAGAGAAAATTTCATGCACGCGCCCCAAGGATATGAAAATCATTAACCACAGGGTTATGGTACCCAACTGTCCCATATACTATTCCCAAACTCCCGGAAGTGAGTCTTTTTTGCGACGCAATACTTTATTGAGCACAAGGTTTATACCCCAAGTCATGAAGGGAAGCGGATCTGTCATATGCCAGTCATCATTGGCGGCATAACGCAAAGGAGAGAAAATTTCTTGACCCAGCGTACGCAAGGGCGTGGCAGATTCTTTGCTTTGCGCCAGTATGCGCAATATATCTCCACCAAGCCAGCGAGTGCGTGTTCCAACCTTGGCTATGCCCGGGGTAAAGTGTGTATTTCCAAGGGCTAGTAATGTGTAGTACAAAGGATAATCCACACCTGCAGCAATGTTTTGCTTTATGGATCCCCAAAAACGTGGATTGGCGTCAATCATATAACTTTTATTATTTTTTTCATCCACAATGAAATCTATTTCACATACACCATGCCATTGCATATGTGTCAGCAAGGTTTTCATGGCTTCTATGGCTTGGGGAAAGTCATGACTTATGCGTGTGGTGGGCTGCCCCACACGTAAGGGATATACCGTGGTGGATGTGTAAGAATCAGAAGCAACATGTTTCCCATGATGGTAAATGGCGCACGTACCTATGAGTTGTCCTTCGACAATTTGCTGTACAATGTAATTTTCCGGCTGTTCAATGCCTTTTTGTACGGCAGAGTACAGTTCTTGCGGTTGAGAAAATTTTTGCATGCCCCAGCCGCCGCCACCTTGTTTGGGTTTCACAATGACGGGAAAAGGTAAAGCTTCACCGCATGTTCTATCGGCAAGAATTTCTGTGAGTTCCCATGTGGTAGGGGTGTCCAAACCAATGCTTTGGGCTATGTGGGTGAGATTTCCCTTGGCATGAAGCTTTAGTACATCTTGATATTCTGGTAGCAAAAGAGCCATGCCCGCCGCTTCCAATTGTTTTTTATGTTTAATGCAGGTGAAGGTTTCTTCCAGCACGGGTAACAGTACGTCTATGCCATTATTTTGCGCAAAACGTACGATATCTGTTATGAACTCTTGCTGCTTAGTAAAAGGAGAGGCATAGGTCATATGTCCCTTACAATGGCGCGACATGCCAGCCATGGTAAAGGCACTTGTGTCGCCAATATAAACGTCAAAGCCGCGATCAGCCAAACTACAACAAATGGCGTAGGCGACACGAGTATTTCCTGATGTAACAAGAACTCTAGGCATGGTTTTTCCTTTATAAGCGTTAAAAATCTAGTTAGGGGTGGCTTGTGCTTTCTTTTGCATGAGTTGTTTCATGAATTTTTTATACACTTCAGCCAAAATAAAAATGGTAAAGGCCAAGGCTATGGTTCCCACCGCAAGACCACCCAAAGAAAATAGCGGCCCCTTGATGGTATCCATGATGGGCTCTGGTAAGCGCATGATGATAAATTTTATGGCGCGTATGCATAATAGGTGCGTGATGTAGAAAAATAGTGGCATGCTTCCATAGTAAATTAACCATTTGGTCTGCACGTCATAATGTTCGAAAAGGGCTAAAAAGAAGTATGTCATACCTAGACCCAAAAGAAGGCATTGGGTGGAAGGAGGATATTTACTCACTGTAATAAGCGCACCAAGGGTTTGGGCCATGGAATCATACATTTGCCATTGCGTGGGGTCTCCATAAATTCCAGAAAGACGTAATACAAAAAAGATACCTAAACAAAGAGCAGAAAGCTTAGCCCACACGGCAATGCTTTGACGCCCCATGACAAAAATGGAGCCCGATAGATAGCCCAATAAAAGTACGCCAAACCAAGGCATGAAGGGCCATAGGTTATAAACTTCTGCCCCCCATGGAAGGCTAACGGGGGCTGCAATGAAGGCCATTATCCAAAGGGTATCTAAATAAGGTATGGCTATGGATATATTTTCAAAAATATTTTGTCCAAAAATGCTGACAATGGCCACGCTCCAAAGTAGGGCTTTAGGCCAATGGGCCATGCAACCCAAAAGAATCATACCTATGCCTGTGGGCCAAAGTACATGCAAAGTTATGCTTCCCCCTGGAGAAAAAGGAGCATGGAAAAAGAGTAAGCAGTTGAGTACTGCCAACATGACACCGCGGTGAAAAAGATATTTGAACATGGAAACATCTTGCCCGCGTCGCGTTTGCCATAAGTAACAACTGGCTCCAGCCAAGAAAATAAAGGTAACGGGAACAAAGCCATTACCCACAAGACGTATCCAAAAAAGCGCCGTATCTGCGTATTCCAAAGTACCTGGATTGACATACATGGGATTGGCATCACCAAGCACTTCTTGTCCCATGCGGCTTAAATTGTCACGCCAATGGTCCACAATCATGTACAAAATACATATGCCTTTAAGCACATCAATGGTATAAATACGTTTCTTCTTTGTACTCATGTATTCTCCTACTTTCCCTTTGGGTTCCATGTGACAAAGGCTTCGCCTTTCAATAAGCGAATTAATCCGTATAAACCTGCGGCCCCTTGTACTAGGAAAAGGCGGCATATGCGACCCATGGTTTTAGCTTTTTCCCCAAGGGCTGCAACCACAAGTAAGGCGCCAAGGCCCAAAAGCCCCAGTGCAGGCCATACGCCGGTGGCAAAGAAAGCTGAAATAGCCAAAAGGAAAAGCCATACAAGGGTTAGCCAGCGCAAAATTTTATGGCTGAAAAATTGCCATAAAAAGCCCCAGTGTTTGGCCTGTGCCAAGGGAAGCGCATAACAGAAAAATACGTGCCATGATTGGGCCATGATGCGTGTTTGTCTGGCAAAGGCATTGGCATCATCTTCGGCCGGTTCACTCACCAAAGCTGAAGGCATGGCCAAGGCTTTTTTTCCTGCCAAGACGGCTTGTATGGGGTGTACAAGGTCATTAATAATTTTATCGGGCAAAGCTTGATACAGCTCTTTGCGCATGGCGTAAATGGCGCCATCTGCACCGGCAATGCCATGGAGCTGGCCTTCATATTCTTTGAGCCATTCCTCATAGCGTCGATAAGCAGAACCGGTGCTTTCTTGTCCATGTTCATCTTTGTAGACGCTTCGCCCACTGACCAAGCCCACATGAGTATTGCTAAAAGGTGCCACTATGCGGCGCAGGGCATCCACATGGAGCATGCTGTCAGCATCGGTGAAAAAGAAAATATCTCCGCGAGCTTCTAGGGCCGCTCTGTTGAGAGCCTTGGTTTTTCCTGCGCGTTCTTCTTGGCGTAAGAGGCGTATTCTTTGAGCCATGGCAGATCCCAAGGGGGCATGGTGTAAGATGCATTCCTCTGTGCGATCTGTACTTTGGTCAGAAATGATGAGTAATTCCAACTTATCTTGAGGGTAATCTAAAGCCAAAAAGTTTTCTATTTTTTCCTCAATAACATCTTCTTCATTGAAAACGGAGAGAAGTATGCTCACAAAGGGCAACTCTTCATGATTAGCAGTGGGCTGAGGTGCAAAGAAGGGAGATATGCGCTGCATAAGCATAAGGCAAAGAGGATAGAGGATAAGCGGGTATACCAATAAAAATACTGAAATCCAAAACAAAATGGTCATGGTGTAGTCCTTTACGACGTCTTTTATGGGCACATTTGAGCAAAAAAGTGCGCCATGGCGTCCAAATCTCTCCCTTGTACTTGATCATGGGTGGGGAGAGTGATGAGGTGCTCAGCTGCATGGCGTGCGCCGGAAAAATCGTTTTCCACCTGTCCTTCATGGGGTGCAAGATGATTTTTTAAGTTGGGCACAGCATGGAGGGGGAGTGGGAATGCGCGACTTATACCTAACTTTCTTGCTGTTCGTCCAGCGTTGTGCTGCAGTATTTTTTGTATACATTTTCGTGATGTATCTTCCACCATGACGGGGTAACGTAAATATACAGGTTTTGTATTGGCCTCGGGAAGAATGGGCCGCAGCTCTTCATGGCTATGTAAGAGTCTTGCATAGCGTTCTGCCCATTGCCGACGAGCTGCATTGGCTTGCTCCAGCAAGGGAAGAGAAGCCAAGGTGAGGCCTTGCGCATAAGGGCACATGGAGCCATCGGGAAAATCTGGCTCAAATATGGATGCGCCAATATTGAGCCACGGCAAAGATGCTGGCAAGGTATACATATGTGGGCGCCGTAGCATAAAAAGAGCCAAGGCTTTTATACCCATGAGTATATCGTCTTTACCGACCTTAGGCTGATTGTGCGCTGCAGGATAAAGCTCTTCTTGGCATTGTTGTAAAGCTTCGGCAAGGGCATCGTCATGCGTTAAGACAATGCCGCCCTCCACTGCTGTGAGGGGTTTTCCGCGGCTTAGACTAAAAAGCCCCATGTGGCCCATGCTTCCTGTGGGGCTTGTTCCCACAGCGCCGCCCATGGATTGTGCGGCATCATCCACCAAGAAAGCACCCACACTTTGCGCCACATCCATGGCAGGGCTTGCATCAAAGGAGAGACCAAATTGGTGACACAGCACTATGGCTAGGGTTTTTTCTGTGGCACCGGCGCGCATGGAATCAAGATTGGGCCCCAAGGTTGTGGGGTCAATATCATATAGGCGCGGTGTAAAGCCTGCATGCACCACCGCGGAAGGCACGGAGTAAGATACAAAGGCTGGGATGAGCACTTCTTTGCGAGAGTTTTGCTGCGTTTCAGGCAAGCTTTTGTGCAAAGCTCGTAAGGCCAAGGCAAGGCCAGAGCGTCCGGAGTGCGTCAGTACGGCATGCTTGGCATGAAAAAATTCTTCCAGTTTCCAGCCAAGATGCTTTTGCACCAGCGCAGGGTTGCGTGTGGCATTGACGGCTTTTACTAGGCTTTTTAAAGGTAGAGGGGCTCCAGCTGGAGGTAGAGTACGCATTAGGGGATACCTCGCACAATATGTGGTCCCAAAGTGTTAGCCAGCCAGAGGGGGATTTTTTTCCATGCGGCAATGGCCATTTGGTATTTGGGATTATTCACCGTAAGAGCCGGTAAAGATGCGCCTTCTTCCAAGATATATTCCCAATATAAAGGTACTTCGCGCACGCCCCATTGCTTTTTGAAAGACCAAGGACCACTTTGTGGTGTGGAGCGACCAAAGTCGAAATGGGCAAAACCTTCTTCACAGCTTATGCGCATGGCTTCCCAATATAAGCTATGGTTGGGACAGAAGGAACGATGGGCCAATAAGGAGGAAGCCCACGGCATTTGCATGGTGTTACCATAGCGATACAAAAGACCGGAGGCTATACAAATACCTTCGCGATATACGCATAAAAGCTCCACATTCTTGCCGAGGTGCTCAAGCACCGTGGCAAAAAAAGATTTAGCGTACACAGGGGTGCCAAGGTCGCGCATATTGACGCAAAAAACCGCATAAAAATCGTCCAAAAGCTCCACACCGCCGCGAGTTACATTGAGACCATTTTTCTCGGCCTTGCGTACTTGATTGCGCACCTTGTCCTTGAAGCCTTTCCACAAAATATCTGCATTTTCGGGCAAGTCTAAAATCATGGAAACTTTATGATCAGCTTTGGCAGGCAAATCAAGGCCGCAAGGGTGCATATGTCGCAACTCTATGCTTTCAGTTTTCAACTCTTTACGGAGCTTTTGCGCCGCATGCAAAAGGGCTGTATTGGCCTCTGCGGTATCGCTAAGTAAGCCGCCGTAATTCACAAAGGGCAAAGAGCATAAATTTGTGCCAAATATTTTGGACTTCACCTGGCAAATGGGTAAAATACCTACAATATTTTGTGCTTCGTTTTGCGCCACCAAGGCATGGGTTTTGTGCCCAAAGGCTTGCTCAAATATGGTGAACCACGCCGGCAAGGCGTAGCCAAGGCAAGAATCTTTGGCTTTAACGTAAGCTTCCCATAAATTTTTCTCCTCTTGAGTAAAGGAAAAAGCGCGTACAGAAATATTAGACATGGGGTAAAACCTCTTCCAAAACTTTCCCCATGGGGGCAAAGCTGTGCCGTTTAAAAAGATAGCGCAATTTATTTTCGGTACGGCTCAAATTAACATAATGGCGAAAACGTGATTTTAAGGGCCCTTGCATGCGCGGTTGGTCTGGATCAATTTCCCAAGGGTGAAAATACAATGTGCTGGCATGACCTTGCTTTTCTAATTTCTTAAAAGCATGAGACATGAAGCTTACGGGTAATAAGCGCAAATAGCCACCGCCGGAAAAGGGAAGTGTGACAGATTTACCAAGAAGAGAAAAATCTATGGTGCTGGGGGGAAATTCCTTGAGCGTGCCTTGCTCGCGCGTGAGTACATGGGGAAAACGTTGCGCTCCGGGGATGCCATACACATCGTGATGTATGGGGAAAATACTGGAATCGTATTTGAATCCCGCTGCAATGAGGGCGTCCAGCGCCCAAAGGGTTTTTTGTGTAATGGTATAACTGGGGGCACGATAGCCAAGAACTTCTTGGCCGGAAATGTCTTGCAAAAGTTTACGTGCGCGCGTGATGTCTTCTGTGAACTCTTGCGGTGACAGGGTGGTTATGCGCTGGTGTGCATAGCCATGACAGCATACTTCATGCCCTTCTTGTGCCATGCGGCGTACCACATCCGGATAACGCTCTGCCACCCAGCCAAGGACAAAAAAAGTGGCTGTAAGTGAACATTCTGCAAAAATATCCAAAACCTTATGGGTGTTTTGAGAAACACGGTGAGGCAAAGAATCCCATGTGCTTGGGTGCATGTTCTTTTCAAATGCACTGACTTGAAAATAGTCTTCCACATCTACAGTAAGCGCAATGCTCATATATTTCTCTCTACAGCCCGAGGGCTGAATGTTTTATACTTGCTTAAAATGTATAAGCTAAGTCAACGGATACTTGATTTGTCCAGTAGGAGCTATCTTCATGAGGAATGGTATAAAATATTCTGTGTGTTAAGGACACATTGCTATTTTCGCTTAATGCGTAGCGCAAGCCATAAGAGCCTGTATGTTTATGGTCACCAAGGGAGTGATCTTCATAAAAGTTTCCGCTATAGTTTAAAAAAGTGGATAGTCGGTCTGTGAGCTCATAAGAAAAGGCAAGCTTTGGGGAAAAGGTATTGCCTTGGTCTTCGGCATTGCCAGAACCGGCACTGTCCACCTCTGATGTAAAGGTATTATAGGTGAGTCCCATGGAAACTTTGGTCCGTTCATAATTTTTAGCCCATGAGACGCCGTAGGAGCTTTTGAGTACAGATGTGTTCTCTTCAGGGTCGTCTTCAAAAGAAGTTTTGTACGTAAGCGAAAAGGTGCTACGTCCTATGGCGTAATTGAGGTTGGCGTTTACGTAGGGAGAAAAGCCTGTATTACCAGAATCTGCAACACTGTAGTTGGGGCCCACTTCAATGCTGGCAGTGAGGTCTTCACTAAAAGCATAGAAACCACCCACATAAAAACTATATCGTGTGATATTAGTTTCTTCTTCTTCCTGATATATGGTGCGAGTAACACCACCACCGGTATACAAAGATGCTCTGTCGCTAAGCTCGTGGTTTACTCTAAAATATGCATTATGTGATTGGCTTACATCGTGGATGAAGTTGTATTGTTCTCCATCAATGGACAAAAAGGAGGGAGTCCTACCCGTGGGGCTTTGGCTATAGCGCGTATCGGTGAAGGTATATCCCACAGTAAGGTTTGTTCTTTGTGTTGGCTGCAAGGTTATGTAAGGGGCAATGGTGATGACGTTACGATTGCGTGTGTCTGCATCGCTGTCACCTTCTTGGAATTCACCTTGGGTGATATCTTCATAAATTTGTTGCATGTTTTCGCTTACATTGATGAAGAGAAAATTTTTCATAACTTCAGCGGTGACGGAAGCGTCAATGGTGTGTACATAGTCCGGATCAGCCCTTTCTTGTAAGTAAAAGGTGTACTTTCCGCTGTAGTTGATATCCGCTGTGATGCGCCCGCCAAGACGCTGAAAAGAAAGAGAAGGGCGGATATGCGTCATGAAAGCACTTTCTGCGTCCGTGGCAACATTATCCACATTGTCAGAGTACTCAAAGCCTGTACTAATGCTGGCGGCAAATTCGTAAATGGCGTCTGACTTCATGGGAGCATTGGCTAGCTCTTGGTTTACATTTTCTATGGAAGTACTTTCTTGAGAACTGCTTTGTGTATCAGTGGCATTGCCGGCAGGAGCACTGGTGTTGCCATTGCTCGCACTTACAGAACTACCACTTGCACTTGCGGAGCTTGCTCCCTCTGCAAGACAGGGAACAGGCATCACGGCAGTAAGTAATAACAAAACACATATGGACATAGGTCTAGTTATATACATAAAAAGTCTTCTTTATCGTTAAAGTATTGAGTGTTTACTTACGTATCCTAGAAAAACACCGAGTTTTGTCAAGTCGTTTTGCCATAAAGAACACAAAAAAACACCAAATTTTTTATAATATACCAGTATTTAGTGCAAAATAATCTAGAGTTATGTGTTATTTTCTCTAGATTGTAGTTTTTTTTCTGTTTCCTGAGCAATGCTTTGCGATAAGAGTACAATAACTTGCGATAAAGAAACAAGGCTTTGCTGCATCATATTCAAGCACGTTTCCATGCGATCGCAAAGTTTGTCCATGTCTTGAGGTGACCATTTGGGGTTGTGATGCCCTTTCTCTTGCAAAGAGGGGAGTATTTCTTGCGTTTTGACTTCCACAGCAGCTGCATTTTTTGTTTTACCCATGGCCCAAAATTGTGACTCAAAATCCAGATGCGTTAAAATGGCTTCGAGATTTTCACAGGACAATGCTCGTAAATTTTTGGTAAATGCGTCCAATAAAATATAGTCACACAAAATGTTTATGAGCCTTGGCACGCCATGGGTCACAGCGTGAATGCGTTCAAAGGTACCGTCTTGCCATTCAAGAGCATTACGATTTCCAGACTGTTCAAGGCGATGGTAAATATAGGCTGTAAGGCTTTCTGTGCTTAAGGGTGAAAGGTGGCAATGCACTAAAATGCGTTGGCGCAATTGGATAAGCTCTGCACTGCCCAATTTGTCCCTAAGCTCTGGCTGACCCACGAGGATAATTTGTAAAAGCTTGGCATGGGCTGTTTCTAAATTGGAAAGTAAACGTATTTCTTCCAATTGCTCGAGGCCAAGGTTTTGAGCTTCGTCAATGATAAGTACACAGCGTTTTCCCACAGCATATTGATCTATAAGAAATTCATTGAGATCTCGTAAAAGAACAGCTTTATCGTTACTGGTACTTACAAGGCCAAAGTCATCGTTAATCATGCGTAAAAGCTGGGCACTGTCCACTTGTGTATTAAAGATGGTAGCCACAGTTAAGTCGCTGGACACTTTGCTTAAAAGGCGTCTTATGGTAGTGGTTTTGCCAGTTCCTACTTCACCTGTAAAAAGAATGAACCCTGTGTGTTCTATGAGGCCATATTGTAAAAAAGTGAGTGCTTTTTTATGAACATCGCTCAAAAACAAAAAATCAGGATTAGGAAGCAATTCAAAGGGTTTTTGATGCAATGAAAAATAAGATAAATACATACTGTCCTCATATTTCATGGTGGGTACGTATGTGGAGTGCCATGAAATATATGTTTATTTTTAGCTGGCATAAGCATACTTGTTTTGTATGCTTATGTACTTTTAATATTCTTTGTCCTGATAATAGGTGTAATTTAGGATGTCTTTTTCAGCGCCGAAAGCCGTGGCAGCATTATATATCATCCCCATGAGCGGCACATCCTGTAATTGGTCCAATGCTGTTTCCACATGACGCTTGTAAGTAACGTTTTCGCGCACCACGAGCATCACACCGTCCACCATGCGGCTGAGGGCTCGGCTTTCTGCAAAGGGGAGTAAGGGTAAAGAGTCAAGAATAATGATACGATCTGGGTAACGGTGCTTCACTTCGGCTAAAAAGTCTTGCATGCGCTTTGATGTGACAAGTTCGGCAGATTTTTCTGTAATACTGCCAGCACATAGGAGTGAAAGTTTACCAATGCCAGTGTGTATAAGGCAATCTGTGATGGGGGTATTGTGTAGCAAGCAGTCAGAAAGTCCCTTGGGGGGATTTGTTACTCCCAATACTCGGTGACAAGACGGTGCACGTAGGTCAACGTCAATAAGCAATACGGTGGTATCAAACTCCATGGCCAAAGCACAAGCTAAGTTGCAAGAAGTGATGGTTTTCCCTTCATTGCGCATGGCACTGGTGATCATAAAAAGATTTCTATCAGGGTGGCTTTTGCGTGTGGCAATGATACACTCTTTGAGCAATCGATAAGAGCCTCCATAGGTAAGAGCTTGCTCAGTGGCCATGATGAGCTCTGGGATGGGGTTTATACGTGTGGTGTTTTGCTCTTCATCTTTTTGATCTTGTGTATCGGTCGCGGGCAGAGCACTGCCCTCTGAAGGGGCTACATGCTGTTTGTTTTGCTCTAGAGTAGGCGCTTTTTCGTTGGGCAAGTCAGCTTTTTCTGTTGTTGCTTGCACAGGAGGCATTTGAGCAACTTGCTCCACTTGTGTCTTCTCTTCTGGTATGTACGAAGAGTGTTGCACAGTCTCTTGAGACTTGCCAAAGGTATCTTGTTCTGCAGGGTGGCTACGATTGGGAGCAGAAGTCGGTTCAGTTTGACTTTGAGCGCGTTCTTTTTGCGCCTTTTCCATGGCTTTTTCAATAATACTCATATTTTTCCCGCTAGCTTAAAAGATAACATTGGTTGGAAATAAACGTTCAATGTACGGTAAACCCAAGAATTCAACAACAGCGGCAAGGCAAATAATGCCAATGACTCCAGCTGTTATGAGCATGGCAATGCGATCAATTTTTTGCTGTTTTCTTAATTTTTCTGGCTGAATAATAACAGGTAATTTCGCCAAAATAGGTATGGAGTAGATGGCTAAGTCATCAGCTGTGTATATTCTTGTGCGTAAAATACTGCGAGCGATAATGAGACCGAAAGAAAGTCCAAAACCAGCTATGATAGATCCAATCATGAAAAGATAGCGCTGGGGGAATACATGATTTGAAGGCGTGACAGCAGCATCAATCACTTTAAAGCTTGCAGCTTTATCTTGCAATTCCATCTGTTTTGAAACTTCCGATTGTCCAAAGCGTCCCACGAGCTTTTGATAGATAAGCATTTCGTTGGATTTAGTTTGTTCAAGGTCAGATAGTTTTGTTCTGATGGCTGGTAAGGACTCAAGATTCTTCAAGTTTTTATCGCGTTCCGCCAAGATAACCTTTTCTGTTTCTTCAAGGGATTTCAGCTCAATTTGTATGCCTCGATAGGCGGCGTTGGCACTTTCTGTGTTGGGAGTATCTTCTATCTCTTTCGCCCTTTTTCTCAAGCCTTCCACGTCTAATGTGAGGCGTTGCACTATGGGGTGCTTTTGTGTGTAAATGGATTTGGCACTGCGTAATTCCGATTCTTTAACTCTTAGTTCCTCAAGAATTTGTGATGAATCAGATTGCATATGCTGTTGCGAAAGAAGTTTGTTTTTTTCGATGCGTAATGTTTCTAGCTGTTGGTCGGCAGAAGTTATTTTTTGTTGCACCGCAGCTTCATTCAGCGAAAGGTAAATGCCTTGCTCTGTTTTATACTTATCGATGTTATCTTGAGCTTGTTGAATGCGATCTTGAAAAATTTCAATCTGATCACTTAAAAAAGAGGTGGCGTCAAAGGATTCTTGGCGTTTTTCGGAGGTGTTAGTTTCCACATAGATGCGGATAAGCGTATTGACGAAGTCGCGCGCCATGACTGCATTGCCATGTCTAAAAGTTACGCTAAAAAATCCACGAGACTTATCATGTCGAATGAAAGTGTTGGAACGCAAATTTGCAATGAGTTTTTCTTTTTCTTCTGGAGTGGACGCGTGTAAGTCCAAGTCCAAGATGGAAGCCACTTGAGTTAAGAGTGTACGGCTTAGTAGTTGCACTTCCAATAGACGCACTTTGGCTTCAGCGGAGCTTGTAATGGCAATACCTTCCACAAGATCGTTCACGATATTTTCTTCAATGGAAATGGTGGAGGTTGCTTGATACTTTTTGGGAATTAAGTAACTTACCACGAAACCTATTAAAGAGATAATGACAACGGTAATGCAAATGAATTTAATATGATTATTCAGGAGATTAAGGTATTTTGCTACGTTGAAAGCGGCTTGGGCTTCAGAATTTTTTATTGCATGTCTATTCATAATAAGGAAACTACCCTTAAAGCTGTATTTGGGAGTGAAGGTTGAATTGTTTAGCCTTTTTCACTCGCTAAAATGCGAATGACTTTTTGTCAAGAAAAAGAAAAGGCCTTCACGTGTAAGGCCTTTTCTTTATTGGTTATTTATTTTGAAGCAAAGGCGTGGAGCTTGCTTGCTCCATATACATCCTCAAATTAAAACCAGCTAGTTTCAACAACAATGAGGTCGCCACCTTGCAAAGTAACGTTTTGTGACATGTCTCCATTGCTAATAAGGTCAGCCATGCGCACGGTGAGCCTTTGAGTTCCACCATTGCCTTGGCGTGTGATGATGGTAGCATTACGATCGGCAAATTTTGTAAATCCGCCTGCCAGGTGAATGGCTTCTAAAATGGTCATTTTATCTGTGTAAGGGATGGATTTTGGTCCGTTAACAGCACCATCCACATAGACGAAACGAGCTTCACTTTTGGGCACAAAAAGTCTGTCGCTAGCCAGCAATTCCATATTGGCTTGATTGTCTTTCCCTTCTTTTAACAGCATTTGGAAATTGGAAGCAATCTTTTGGCCATCGCGTTCCAAATAAGCGCCGACTAAATCAGAGTTGTGATCTAGACGTATGCTGGATAAAACTTGCAAAAGGGTTGTTTTGCCATGTAAAGGAATAACAGCAGGCACTGTTCCTGGGCCATAGACAATGATGCTGTTGGCAGGAAAGGTATTCACAGAAACCGACACGAGCGGTTCAAATACCAGCTCTCTAAGAGCGGCAGTGATGCGTGCTTGTAACTGGCGTGGGGTCACACCGGCAGCTTGCATTTCTCCAATTCCTGGCAAAGAAATTTTTCCATCTGGGCGAACCATGGCCTCTGTGCTCAACTCACCTTCTCCCCATACTCGTATGGAAAGAGAGTCACCCTTGCCTATGATATACTCTTTTTGCGCTGCATGTGCTGTGCTGAGTAATACCATGAAAACACATAAAATCGTGAAAATGCTTGTAACTTTTTTCATTTAGCGTGCTCCATCTCTTGTGAATACAATCAGAATAGTACGGAAGATAATTTCTATCTCAAGTAATAAAGACTGATTTTTTATATAGTACAGGTCGTAGCGTAATTTTTCAAGAGCATCCTCCACAGATGCACCGTAGGGATAACAAACTTGTGCCCAGCCTGTTACTCCAGGTTTTACGCTATGTCTTTCGCCATAAAAGGGGATAGATTTTTTTAATTCACCAATAAACTCTGGACGCTCAGGGCGTGGGCCCACAAGACTCATATCTCCTTGCAGTACGTTGATAAGCTGAGGAATTTCATCTAGGCGTGTTTTACGCAAAAAAGATCCCACGCGAGTGATACGCGGATCTCCCTCTGTGGCCCAAACGGCTCCCGTGCTTTTTTCAGCGTCAGAACGCATGCTACGAAATTTAATAATATGAAAAAGTCTGTCATTAAGCCCCACACGAACTTGTCGGAAAAAGACAGGCCCTGGAGAGTCCAGATGGATAATAAGAGCGATGATGGGGAAAAGTGGTGCCAAGAGCGTTAGCCCGCATACGGCGGCAAAAATATCTGCGGCGCGCTTAATGATGCGTCTGCTCATGGAAAGGGTAAAGCCAGGAGCAAAAATAAAATCGCTGGGTTTTAAATTTTCTATATAGAGTTTGCGGCCAATAAATTCGTAAAATGTTTTGGCCTCTACTATGTTTATGCCAAGCATACGGCACTTTAGCATTTGTCTTACAGGCATTTGACCGCGCCTTTCGGCAAAGGACACAATGATGGTTTGAATACCGGCTTTTTGCGCGTCAAGGTAGAGTTTGTCTGAGCTCATTTCAGCTTTATCGGTGTATTGTTCTGTATAGCTGTCGTGATACTGCTCAGCAAGCGGATCCATGGTGTCTTTAAAGTCCACGAGACTTTCCAGTGTAAAACGACCGTGGCTTTCGTTTATTTGTTTATGAATAATTTGGGAGGATTTGTCGTCGCCAACAATCATAACCCTTGTACTCATGAACTTAGGAAAACGCCAGTCGGATGAGAAAAATCGACTTAAGCCTTTGCAAACTGTAAAAACTACCAATGTGGTCATGACTGGAGCGGGGGTGAGTACTATGTCTCTTGTCATTTGTGATATGACAATAAGAATTATAGAAACCGTCATGATGAAAAAAGTTATGAAAGTAAATAATGACGCATCACTTTCTTTTTCAAGTAAAATATCGCAAATGAGAGCACAAATGAAGATGGCCAGCCCCAAGACTACATGCGTGTCAGAAGTAGAAAGCTGTGCTGTTGCAAAAAAAATCTCTTGAAATATTGCAGTAAATGCAAAGGCAATTAGTAACCAAAACACATTGCCTATTGCGCGTGAAATCCATGTGGAACTCATATCCTTTTTCTCCCAATCCATACAATGCCCCTAGGGCTTGTAGGTCTCCAACTACGCCTAAAACGTGTATTCATGGCACTGCGTAGTTTCTGCATTTGCCCCATGAAATTTGTAAAAAATTAATGGTGGATCATGGCAGTGGCTTACTGTTACCACTGCCATGAGTAGCATCAAAATATTGCGATTACGACGCTTTTATAAGAGGTCTTTTAAAAGCTGTTTTGCTTTTTCAAGATCCGTAAAAGAGCCGTGTTCTACAGCTTTTTGCAAAGCCTTAATTCCTTCGTTACGTTTACTTTCAGCCAACAAAGCCACGCCAAGTCTGTAGTATAACATACCGGAGTTAGGGTGTGCTTTTAAGCCATTTTCAATGACATTAAGAGCCTCTTGCACTTGTTTATTTGCTATAAGAGCAAAGGCATATGTATCGATGACCGCAATGTTTTCAGGGGCATCCACATAAGCTTTAGTGGCCAAATCCACTGCTCTTTCAGTATTTTTGCCTTCTTCTGCCAATGCGGAGGCCAGGTTATTTAAAATAATCACGTCTTCAGGATACAGCTCTATGGCTTTTTCGTAGCTTTGAACGGATTTGTTAAATTCTTTGAGTAATAAATAGGCGTACCCTTGGCCCACAAGGGCATCTTTATTTTTGGGTTCTTTCACAAGAACCGTGTGGTAATAAGAAAGCGCCTTTGTGTATTGCTTTTTGCGTAAGCACAATTCACCCAATTGCATGAGCAAAGCCGTGGCTTGCGTTTTTTTATACGCGTCTTCCAAAGTGGTAAAGGCTGCGTCAAAGTTATCGTTTTGTTCAAGAGCCATGGCTTTGAGAATATAACCGCCAGCTGCTTGTGCATCCAGTTTTATGATGGCTTCAGCTTGTGCGATGGCTTCAGTGTACTTTTGGGCTGTGGCATAGATGCGGAATTTACCCAACAAGCTTTCAGGGCTTTTTTGTAACTCTTCGGAGCCATATACCGCTAAAGCTTTGTCCATATCATTTTGTTGAGAATAGAAAGATGCCAACATGCTACGTAGCTGAGGAGTTGGCGTTGCTGCCAACTTATCTGCAATGTATTTTTCTGCTTTGGCAATGTCTTTAGCTTGTAGGGCGCGACGAACCAAGGATGAAAGGGCACGTGGAGAATTAAGCGCATTGGCTTTTTCCAATCTTTGTGTGGCTTCATCTTCTCTTTTAAGGGTATCTAATAAAACAGCACTGGTCACCAAGAATGCAATATTTTCTGGATTTTTTTCCAAAACGGCATCGCAAATATCTAAAGCCTCTTGGGTTTTGTTTTGAACCATATACAAATTCAAGAGCAATTGCGTGGAAGGCATAAAAGTAGGATGCAATGAATAGGCTTTTTGTAAGTTCGCCATGGCTTCATCACTTCTTTTTTGCGATGAAAGCACACTAGCCTTTAAGGTGAGCAAAAGAGGGTGGTTTGGCTGCTCCACGAGGCCTGCATCAACCACTTCAAAGGCTCTGGCATAATCATTTTGCGACATATAATAGTTAAAAAGAGCTGTGCGGGCTGCAACGCTATCTGAATTGGCTTGCACGCCTCTTTCTAATTCAGTGACAGCTTCTTGCTCATTGTTTTGGCTAAACAAAATGCTAGCACGTGTGGTAGTTGCTTGCGACAGCTTGGGATTGATTTCTAAAGCTTTGTTAAAGGAAATCAAAGCTTCATCTTTTTTTCCCATGATGTTTTGAATGGTCCCTAAAAGGTAAAAGCCTTGAGCACTTTTGTTGTACAAATCCACAAAGCGTTTTACTTCACGTTCAGCTTCTTCATAACGCTTTTGGTCAAGGAGTATTTGTCCTGTGAGCATAAGTGATGGGCCGTGGGTGGGAATGATATCCAATATGCGGCGTAAATTGCTAAGTGCAGATTCTGAGTTTTTGAGCTGGTGCAAAGTGACGGCCAAGCGATAGAAACCATCCACGGAGGGTCTGGCTTCTACGGATTGTTGGAAAAAGGTGTTTGCTTGTTCAATTTGCCTGTTTTCAAAGGCTATCATGCCTGCGAGCATATGTTCTTGCGCATTGGGCTTAAAGTTTTTACGCATACTTTCAAGCACAACTTCAGCTTCTTTTACTTTGTTTTGAGCCAGCATAAGGGAACCAAGCTCAAAGTAAGGTGAAACGCTTTTGGGTTGCAGAACCATAAGCTTGCGAAATAAGGTTTCTGCCAAGATATGATCTTGCGCGGCCTTGGCGATATCAGCCCGCACGGTGGTGGCTTCGATATTATCGGGGTCTTCTTGCAAAAGCGCATCAATTATTTGCATACCCTCGTCTTTGCGTCCTGTGCCAAGGTATATATTGGCAAGGCCAAGCTTCGCTTCATTGTCTTGAGGCGCAAGAGCTATGGCGTCTTTGTAGGCTTGCTCAGCTTCTGCCTTTTTTTGCAAAAATCTATAGTTAAGGGCAGAAAGCTTACGGGTTTCCACGGTGGGCTTTTGAGCACTTTCGATTTCTTTTAAATACCCCAAAGCTTTTTCAGGCTTGCGAGTATCGGTGTGAAATTTGGCTGCAGTCAATAATAGCTGCACATTATTAGGTTGCTGTAGCAAGCATTTTTCTAACTCTGCTTCAGCTTGAGGGTATTTTTGAGCTAAGATGTAGGCTTTGGCAAGGTCAAAGCGAAGTTCAAAGCTTTTAGAATCTTTATCCAAAGCATTTTTAAAAAAGACAATGGCCCCGTTGGCGTTGCCTTCTTGCATGAGCTTGCGCCCTTCTTCTTGGAATTCTTTAACGGTGTCTCCGCCGCAAGCAGTAAGGCTAAGTGCAAGAGCTAGAGTACATGCTTTACCGCATGTGTTAAAATTTTTTAATACTCGTTGAAAATAATTACGTGGCATAAAATCTCCTCAAAAAAAGCGGTGTGGCCTCATTACATGTTCAAAAATTAAAGTCAATGCTTTTTTTTGGTTAACCGAATGATAATAGGAACTATTATGTAATGCTCAGGCTTTACAAATCAGCGTGTGATAACACAGGCACACTTCATGGCGTCAGCCCTATGCAAGGGAAAGGGCGCCAAGAAGTTCAAGCGAAGCCATATCCATTGCATGAGTAGGCACTAACATTATCACAAGGCTTTTTTTTTAGCAATAAAATTAGAAAAAGTCTAAAAAAAGGTATTATTAGTGCAAAAACGTTAAAATAGTAAAGAAAAAAGTGAGAAAGCAGAAATAGGAATATGCTTCACTCAGGCATTGTGCTCAATCAAGTGGGGTTTACGCGTGTTGACAAAAGCTGATTCATTGGTGCTTATACCTTTCGTAGATGCTTCTAACGTGTAGAGAAGATAGTGTTTTTAAAATAAAATAAAAAAAATAAAAAAGTTTGTTGACAAGGGGGAGACTTTTGCGTAGAAACTAACTTCTCGAGGGCAGTTAGCTCAGTTGGTAGAGCATCGCCTTCACACGGCGGGGGCCACAG
>CAYJLO010000011.1:0-47801 GCA_964370835.1 uncultured Desulfovibrionaceae bacterium | reverse complement strand
AGACATATGAAATGCTTTTTTCAGCTGTCGACTACACAAGACGTGCCTCTGGCATAGCTTGCCGCCACGTAAAATAAGCCGTCACTTGCTTACGGCGTCCCCGAAAGGGGTATTTGGAGTGAGCGTGCCTTTCTTAGAAACGAGTGGAAACACGTTTTTAAGCATCGACTAATTACGTTCAGAACTACAGAAAATACTTAAGTCAGTAAAACATGAACTGCGGAAAATTGTGGCGGCGTGAAAAGTTCTTGAAAAAGGAGGCCTACCCGAAGGGCGTAAGGTGTTCCCGTTAGTGAGTCTTCGGGCTTTACGGGAATAGAGAATAAAGCTATATGGGGAGGAAAAGAACCTTTTCCAAAAAGATTTTTCCCTCCCCATAAAATTAAAGTAATTAAAAATAACTACAAAAAGCTAACAAATGCGTGGCAATTGATCGCCTTCCAACATGGAAAGAAGACGTTTACCCCCAATATCTGTCTTAAGAATCACCTGTCCTGCGCGTGTGTGTCCCTCTTCTGGCTCGCGAACGTATCCTATGCACGTGGCATTTTTGCCATGGGGACTTTGACGCATGGCGGCGAGGGCCGCTTCAGCTTCTTCGGCGGGCACAAGGCAAATGAGCTTACCTTCATTGGCAAGGTAGAGGGGATCTAAACCAAGGAAGGATGCTCCGTTGCGAACGGATTCATCTATGGGAATATGACTTTCTTCCAACTCAATGCAGATGCCGGATTGTTCGGCAATCTCATTGAGGGTGGTGGCAAGACCGCCGCGAGTGGGATCGCGCAAAACATGCACATGGGCTTTGTCAGAAACGCTTTGCAAAATATCTTCAATCATATGATTGAGGGGAGCAGAGTCCGAAGTGACATCACTGATGAAAGACAGTCCTTCGCGTTGTGCCATGATGGTGAGACCGTGGTTGCCCACGGGACCGCTCACAAGGATGGCATCGCCCACTTTTGCACCACTGCCGGAAGTGGGATGCGGCGTGATGATTTCACCAATACCTGTGGTGTTGATAAAGATTTTATCACACATGCCGCGGGGAACAACCTTGGTGTCGCCGGTGACGATGAGTACGCCGGCTTCTTGCGCGGCAGTGGCCATGTCCTTAACAATATTTTCTAACACATCAAGGTCTAAGCCTTCCTCAAGGATGAAAGCGCAAGTAAGATAGCGGGGTTTTGCTCCTAGCATGGCCACGTCATTGACGGTACCGTGAATGGCAAGAGTGCCAATGCTACCACCGGGAAAAGTGAGGGGCGTTACCGTGTAGGAGTCGGTGCTCATGGCCAGGGGGCCTTGTATGTCCAAAAGGGCGGCATCGTCCATGCGTGCTAAGATTTCATTGGAAAAATGGCGAAAAAAGCATTGATTTATGAGACGTTGAGAGGCTTTGCCGCCACTACCGCAATCAAGCAAAAGAGTGTTCTTGGTCATATTAATTTCCTAAGCGGTATTTGTAATAGGCAGCGCAGGAACCTTCGGTGGACACCATGCAGGGCCCCACGGGTTTGGCAGGGGTGCAGGCTTTACCGAAGAGCGGACATTGGGGTGGAAGCATCTTTCCCTTAAGAACGTCACCGCAACGACAGCCGGCAATGGGTTTCACGTCGGGAAGAGTCATATCAAGAACGCTAAGAGCATCACGATGTGCAAAGTTTGGAGCAAGGGCTAAGCCGCTTTGGGGTATACAGCCCATGCCACGCCATAGGGCATCGGAGGTGACAAATACTTGTTCTAAAATGGCTTTGGCCTTGGGATTGCCTTGCGTATCCACGGCGCGATTATAGGCATTTTGAATGGCGTAATTTTCTTCCTGAAGTGATTGTGCCATGAGCACAAGGGCCCAAAGGATATCGGCCGCATCAAAACCAGCCACAATGCCGGGGGTTTTATGCTCTGCTAAAAAAGCATAAGGTTCAAGCCCCAAGATGGTGGATACATGACCGGGGAGGAGAAAGGCATCCACTTGATTGGAGGTGTCGCTGAGCAAGGCTTCAAGGGCTGGCGGCACCAGCTTATGGCATGAAAATACCAGAAGGTTCGGCACCTTTTGCTGTTCAGCCATGAGCAAAGTGGCAGCCACGGTGGGGGCTGTGGTTTCAAAGCCAATGCCGAGGAAAACCACTTGCTGTTGCGGATTTTTTTGCGCCAAGGCAATGGCATCCAAGGGAGAATAGACAATTTCTATGCGCGCACCTTGAGCCATGGCATGCTTAAGACTGGTGCCGTCGGGGCCGGGAATGCGTAACACATCACCAAAAGTGGCAACGATGACATCCTCTCTGGCGGCCAATTGTAAAAAAGCGGCCACTTCGGCATCATGTGTGA
This sequence comes from uncultured Desulfovibrionaceae bacterium, assembly GCA_964370835.1. GTDB lineage: Bacteria > Desulfobacterota > Desulfovibrionia > Desulfovibrionales > Desulfovibrionaceae > CAYJAD01. Next base: position 45,464 of record CAYJLO010000011.1, on the reverse strand, counting down.
CACATACGGGACAGCCCGGCCCAGAAAGATGCACAATGTTTTGCGGCAAGAGGTCGCGAAGACCACTATGGAATATGGACACGGTGTGGGTGCCGCATACTTCCATGAAGCGCAAACTTTTACCATCAAGGGTTCGGGTAAGTTTTTCTAACAGGGCCTTGCACGCGGCTGGGTCTTTAAAGGCACGGGAAAAATCCATGAGTATTCCTTTTCTTACAGGGCAGTATGCATACTAAATAAAAAGGGCTGTCTTTAAGGGAGCATGGGTGCCAGCATGAGACCCGTGGTGACAGGCAGTCCCAACATGATGTTGGCATTGGCAAGGGCCTGACCGGAAGCTCCGCGGCACACATTATCAATGGCGCTGACCACAATGAGGCGTTCAGTGCGTGGATCCACCACCAAGCCTATGTCGCAAAACATGGTACCGCGTACATTCTTGGTTTCGGGCAATTCTCCCTGAGGAAGAACACGCACCCAAGGGCTGTTTTCCCATGTTTTGGTATACACGGCATGTACTTCATCCAAGGTGGTTGGGCCTGTTAAGGTGGTGTACATGGTGGATAAAATGCCGCGATTGATGGGTAAAAGATGGGTATTGAAAGAAATGGCCATGTCCTGACCTGCAATGCAGGCAAGCTCTTGCTCTATTTCAGGCGTGTGGCGATGCTTGCCAAGATTGTAAGCTTTAAAGGTGTCGGACACCTCGCAAAAAAGCGAGCCCACGGCGGCTTTACGTCCAGCACCAGTGGTGCCGGACTTGGCGTCAATGACAATACCTTGAGTGCTGATAAGCTTATGCTTAATGGCAGCATATAAACCTAAAATGGCAGAAGAAGGATAGCATCCCGGATTGGCAATGAGCTTAGCCTTGGCAATTTCTTCGGCATAGAGCTCTGGTAAGCCATACACAGCTTGTGCTAGAGCTTCACGCTGGGTATGAGGCACATTATACCACGCCTCATAGGTTTCAGCATCACGCAGACGGAAATCTGCGGATAAGTCCACCACTTTCACGCCTTTTTCTAAAAGCTCAGCACCCATGGTCATGGCTGTGCTGTGGGGCACAGCTAAGAAGACCACGTCACATAGTTCAGCGGCTTCGGTGGTGTCAGGCGTAGAGATTATAACGTCAGCACCGGGGAGTCCGCGTAAAAAAGGATAGTGATTGCCAAGCACTTTACCGGCTTCGGATCGCGAAGCTGCCAGTGTGAGGTGCATGGAAGGGTGTTGCGTGAGCAAACGGGTGAGTTCCATACCTGTGTAGCCGGTGACGCCAATGAGCCCCACTTTAATGACAGAATCTTTCATGCTATATCCTTTTCGTCTTCTTATTTCGTTTTAATGACATATTTCATTTTTACTTCATGCAATATGTCGGAGAGGAGTTGTTTTTCTTCTTCTGTAAGGCAACCGCGTGTTTTGTTATTGAGCATTTCCAGCACGTCAATGGTGTGTCGGGCAAGGTCCAATTGCTCTTCGGTTTGTCCTGTTTCAGGATTGGGTATAACACCCAGTTGCATAAGTGCAGAAGATGCCAACGATAAAATAAAAGTAGAAAAAGTAACTTGTGGCATGGCAAAGCTCTCTTCAGAATTTTTACAGCAAGTATCCATTAATAACTCCATGTGGCGGTAAAAGGCGTGCCTGCAGGCATTTCCAAAGCTGCGGCATAGGCAGCGAGGGCCTGCTCTAAGTAGGAACGCGAGGCAGAATATCCGCCAACTTCCTTAAGACAATGGGCAAGGGCATAGAGTCCTGCGGTGACATCGGCAAAGTCCACCCAGCCCATGTGCCCTATGCGAACAATGCGGCCTTTGAGGTGATCTTGCCCACCAGCAAAGACAACGCCAAATTTTTGTGCAGCCAAAGAAACCACCTTGGTTCCGTCCACGCCTTGGGGCAAGAGTACGGAGGTGAGACCCCATGTATAATTTTCTTGCACGTAAGGACTAAGGCCCAAGGCGGCAATGCCTGTGCGAGTCATCATGGTGAGGGCCCATTGTTTTCTGTAAAGATTTTCAAGGGCAGCATCGGGGCCATCTTCATGTTCGAAAAGCATATTCATGCTTTCATCAAGGGCTAGCAAAAGGCTGACGGGCGAGGTGAATAAGGTTTGGCCTTTAAGGATATTGGCTTTTTCCTTGGGCAAATTAAAATAAAAGCAATCTTGAGGCACTGTTTCGGCCTTGGCCCATGCTCGCTCAGATAGGGCTAGCAAGCTCAAACCGGGAGGCACCATGAGGCCTTTTTGTGAACCTGTAAGCAGGCAGTCAATGCCCCATGCATCCATGGGACAAGGGGAAATGCCCACGGCGGAAATGCCATCCACCACGAGGAGCACGTCGCGTTTGCGTGTGGCTTCAGCCACGGCTTGTATGGGGTGTAAAGCACCTGTGGATGTTTCGCTCAGCTGTATGAGCACACCGACAATGCTTTTGTCTTGGTCTAAAATTTGTTCCACTTGCTCGGCGGTGACGGTGGTGGCCCATGGTAATTCTAGATGATGCACTTCCAGACCGCGTACTTCGGCAATTTGAGCAAAGCGTTGACCAAATTTTCCTGCATCGATCACAAGAACTTTTTCACCCTTGTTGAAAAGTCCGTGCACGGCGGCCGTCATGGCGCCTGTTCCGGAGGTGCTTAAGGGAAGAACTGGGGTGCTGGTGCCAAAGAGTTTTTGCAATTTGGGCTGAAGATCTAATAAGGCTTGCTTAAAGGCGCTCTTGCGATGATGTACCATTTCTTCTGCCATGCGTAGACGTACGCGCGAAGGAATGGGGGTAGGTCCGGGAGTGAGCAAACGATTTTTGTGGAGCATGGAAGCCTCATGGTCTAAACGTTAAACAAATTGAACATAGCCGTGTGGCACTGTGCAACAAAAACTAAGGGACATCAAGAGAATTTGCAAAACGAATAACCATTTTTACACTTTCGTCAAGGTTTTTCATATCCCATGTACTGCATTGCTGTAGAATATTTGCCGGCTTATGGGCGTTGTTTTCCAGTATTTTTCCATAGGTTTTGATGCAAAGAGTACCACTGGAAGGAATATTGTTTTTTTCAAGGAGCGTTCTTTCTTCAGGGCTGATATGCCGAGAAGTGACGGTGAGGATATTGTCTTGCACATGAAAGTTAAACAACCCCGAGGCTTCGGGATGGGCATAAGGCGAGGCATAGGTGAATCTGGTTTGGAAAAGAGCATCGTCCACCACGCGCAATTCAAAACGCTGGGGCTTGCGTTCGTTAATGACGCGTGAAAATTCCCCTAAAATTTGTTGCTGAGCATGTTCTTTGTCCACACTGGCATCTTGCCCTGCGTCGGTATAAAGAGCCATGATGCGCATTTCACCTATGAAGTCCAAAATATATTGCTTTTCTGTTAAGGTGAGAACGGCATAATATTTATCGGGCACAAAACAACCGCTCAAACTACAACATAGGAGCATTAAGGCAAAGAATTTCATAAGCATAGGTATTACCGTGACTGTTGGCTGTTCTTTGTAAAAGTATGCGGCTGTTAAAAAATGCTGGATGTGAGGCAGGCATAGTTTTTTGCGTAAGGAGCAAATCAATATGTGTTGTTGACTTGCTCCTTTCTATATAACTACTTTTATCCAGTTTGCTGAAAATGGGTAAGATGTGAGGAAGACGAAATTTTTTACGCAGTGCATGTATACAGGCATACATAATCGAAGTAAAAAATACGTCTGACAAAGCAGATTGCCTATTTTCAGCGAACTGTTAGTGAGCTTCACCCCAATGAGCCCCTACAGCCCAATCCACCGCCAAAGGCACAGTGAGGCTTTGTCCACCTGGCTCAACGCTGTTCATGAGCTTGGCCACATGCGCTCCGGCTTCCTCGGCATGTTCTTTGGGTACTTCTAGCACCAATTCATCATGTACTTGCAGGGCTAAACGCGCATGCAAGGCTTGAAGTTTTTCATCATGATGCACAGCCAGCATGGCCAGTTTGATAATATCTGCCGCAGAACCTTGAATGACGGTATTGATGGCCTGACGGCGCGCCAAGGCAAATTTTTGCCCATTGCTGGAGTGTATGTCTGGCACAGCACGACGACGCCCTGCCAAGGTACTCACAAAGCCTTGCGCTTTGGCTTCGGCTTCAATGCCTTCATAAAAGCGTTTAAGCTGTTGCAAATGCCTAAAGTAATTTTCGATGAACTCCTTGGCTTCGGCAGAGCTGATGCGTAATTCTTGCGCCAATTTTTGTGCGCCCATGCCATAAATGAGACCAAAGTTAATGGTTTTGGCATTGCGACGCTGGTCTGCGCTCACCTCTTGGGCTTGTACACCATAAATAAGAGCGGCGGTATTGGTATGAATATCTTGATTTTCTCTGAAAGATTGTAACAGAACAGGGTCTTGAGACATATGCGCCAATACACGCAATTCCACTTGAGAATAGTCTGCAGAGATGAGCGCATGATCTGCCTTGGGCACAAAGCAAGTACGCATTCTTTGACCCAAACTGCCGCGCACAGGAATATTCTGTAAATTTGGGTTACTGGAAGACAAACGTCCCGTGGCTGTGGCCCATTGGTTAAAATTGCTGTGAATGCGTCCTTGATTGTCCATGAGCTTGGGCAATGGCTCCAAGTAGGTGGAACGCAATTTTTCCAATTTACGAAATTCCAGTACAGCATCTACCACGGGATGACCGCTGAGTTTCTCTAGACGCTCTTGCGCTGTGGAAAGCTGTCCGCCCTTGGTTTTTCCGGCAGAAGGTAGCTTAAGGGTAGAGAAAAGCACTTCACCCAATTGCTGAGCAGAGCGTATATTAAAGGTGGTGCCGGCGGCGTTATAAACGTCCTTGGTACGTGCTTCAATTTCTTGCTGCACATCATCCAAGAAGTGGCGGAAGGCTTCTTTATCAATGGCAATACCCACACTTTCCATATGTGCAAGTACGGGAATAAGAGGTAATTCTAGCTCTTTATATAAAGTCGTCAGCTCTTGTTTTTCCAATTCCTGGTGGAGACCTGTGCCCATGCGCACAGCCTGGCTGGCTATGGGTAAGGTGGCACCTTGTGCATCAAGACCCAGCTCGCTCCACTGAATGGCAAGACGCGCCCAGCCGTAATCTCTGTCTTCAGGACGTAGAAGATAGCCGGCAAGCCCCAAATCAAACCATTTTTCTAGAAATATAGTTTTCCAGCCTTCGCCATCTTCTTGGCGTAAGAGAAATTTCATGTCAGGGGTGTTGATGCTGGCGCATTCTTGAAGCTGTGAGGCGAGCTCTTTTGCTTGCACATCTGGCACATGCCATTCTTTATCTGTTTGATGGTCAAAGGCAAGCACATAACCGCTGTCATTGCGCAGGCCAGGGTAAAGTTGAGCCGGAAAAAGAGCCACATGCGCCCCTTGGCAGGAGGGGAGCTCTGCAAGGCTTATGCGGGTGGGCAGGGTGACTTTACTCTCTTGGGGGGCAAAGGGATCTTCACCGTTGAAAGGGTCGTCAAAGGCAAAGAGCGAACCTTGTTGCGCAGGGCTTTTGGTGACAACAGCCTTGGGCTGAGTGGTGAAGGCTTGCGCGCGTAACATGCTTTCCACTTCACGGCGCAAGGAGGTTAATTCAAACTCTTGCAAAAGCTTTATGATATGTTCTGGATCAAAGCTTTGAATGGCAAGGTTTTCTGCTTGAATTTCAGAACAAAATTCCGTGCTCAAGGTGGTGAGTTTGCGATATATGAAAATTTCTTCCAAATGCGGTGCTATTTTAGCTTGCATCTTGGGAGCCATGCGATCAATGCCATCGCGTATGTCTTCCAGAGATGAAAAATCCATGAAGATTTTTTGCGCCGTTTTGGGGCCGATGCCGGGCACTCCGGGAATATTATCGCTGGTATCACCCATGAGCGCTTGCACGTCGGGCCATTGATGCGGAGCTAAACCTGTATCTTGGGTGAAATCTTGCATGGAAGTGAGTTTTTCATCTTTACCGGCAGGATCCCATAGCCATACGCGTTCATTGAGGCATTGGCGTAAATCCTTATCGGCACCTATGATGATAACAGGGCGAGAGGCAGAATATGTATGCGCCAAGGAAGCGATGCAATCGTCGGCTTCGCAACCTTCGGAAACGTGTAAGGTTATGCCAAGGCTTTGTACCATACGCTTTATGGGTTCAAGCTGCTGCACCAAATCTTCGGGAGTGGCATCGCGGTTAGCTTTGTACAAGGGAAAGATCTCATGACGAAAATTTTTACCGCGTCCATCCATGAAGAAGATGAAATCTTGCGGTTTTTGCTCACGCATGATGCGTAAAAGTAGACGCGTGAGCATATAGAGGGCATTGGTGGGAAAGCCGTCTGAACGTGTGAGAGAGCGGTTGGCGTAAAATCCGCGATAAATAAAAGCGGTGCCGTCCATGAGAAAAAGTGGTTTCGTTATGCCAAGGCGCTGTTCTAAAGACATGATGCCCCCAAGGGTTATGCTGAAAATACGGTTTGAAAAATAATCACAAGCATGAGCCCGCCAATGACGGCCAGTGTGGCTGCATTACCATGGCCAGAAGCTTGTGATTCGGGAATAATATCTTCCACGATGATATACAACATGGCGCCAGCCGCAAAGGCAAGGGCCACAGGTAAAAATTGTGCGGCAAGGTCTGTGCCCCAAAGACCCAAGAGGGCCCCCAAGGGAGTGGTGCAACCGCTGAGCACACCATAGAAAAAAGCCTTATGCTTATGTAAGCCTTGGCGTAAAAGCGTCATGGCCACCACGGTGCCTTCGGGTATACCTTGAAACATCATGGACAAGGTAAGCACCAGAGTATCATTAAAGGAAAGGGCCTCTGTGGCGTGGGCACTGTTGAGCGCACCATAGCTGACGCCCATGGCAAGGCCTTCGGGAATATGGTGTAAAGCCATGGCTGTGACCAGTAAAATACTACTGTTCCACGAAGTTTGAATACCTTCGCTGATGGAACCCTCTTCATGGCCATGCGGTAAAAAAGCATCAAAGAGACGTAAGAAAAGAGCTCCCAAGGCAAGGCCAGCCAAGGTGGGAATGAAGGATAGATTCACAGGAAATTGTGTCCACATTTCTTCGGCTTGGGAAAGTTCTAGCGAAGGACCAAGCAAAGCAAAAAATGTGGCTCCCAGCATCATACCGCCGGCGGCTCCCAACATGATTTGTAAAAAAGAGCGAGAAAATTCTTTGCTAGTATAGATGAAGGCGGCACCAAGAGCTATGGAAAACCACGATGCGAGACCAGCCAAGAGGGCTTGGGTGGCAGGACTAAAAATACTATCCATGGTTAAGCCTCGCTTTGTTTTGTTCGCTCATGTCCGTAGGTAATCCCCCTTGGCATTTTTATCGCAATTCCTGCCTGTATTGTAAGGACTGGCGTAATGTTTCCTTGTCCATATATTTTACCTCTGCGCCAAGGGGAATACCTTGAGCTAAACGGGTAATACGTATGTGAGGAAAACTTTTTTGTACCATTTGCGCCACATGGGTTCCGGTCATATCAGCTTCAAGAGTTGCACCAAGGGCCAAGACCAATTCTGTGATTTCCCCTTCATTGAGGCGGTGTAGTAATCTATCAAATTCTAAACCGTCGGTGTGGGCGCTGCCTGCTTGAAGTAATCCGCCCAAGATAAGATATTGCCCGCGAAATATGCCGCCTTCTTCTAGGGTGAGCATGCTGTCCCACTCGGAAACAAGGCACAGGGTTTCGCGCTCTCTTGTGGCGTCACGGCACACAATGCAAGGGTCTTCGGCGGTGAGGCCACCGCAATGGGAGCATAGGTGCAGGTTATCGCGCAAATCGTGAATGGAAGCTCCAAGGCGGCGTGTTTCGGATTCAGGCCATTTTAGAAGTGTCATGGCCACGCGCATGGCAGACTTTGGGCCAAGGCCGGGCAGGCGGCTTAATTGTTCCACCACAGCGCGTAAAGGTTCGGGGATTTGATGCTTCATAGATTTTATAGAGCCCATACTGGGCATGGGAAAGGCTAAGGAATATGGAGTTACCTAAATGACAAAAAAGGGAATGCTGGTTTTATGCATGTATGCGCATACGGTATGCAGGGCAAGGCCGTGCCACCATTCCCTTTTTCTAAAATACTAAAACATGCCGGGGATTTTAATACCACCGCTGATGGCGCTTACTTCGCGCTCCATGCTTTCTTTGGCAATGCGATTGGCTTCATTGACGGCAGCCACAATGAGGTCTTGCAACATTTCCACATCGCCACCTTCAAGGGCAGAAGGCTCAATGATAAGGTTACGCAATTCTTGCTTGCCGGAAACTTCTGCTTTCACCATGCCGCCGCCGCTGCTGGCCTCAAAGCTTTTTTGGCCTAGCTCTTCTTGCATTTTAGCAATTTTATTTTGCATTACTTGGGCTTGACGTAAAAGATCGTTCATATTTTTCATGATATTACTCCTTATGTATCGTTGAGGGGACGTACCTTGTAAATGGATGCGTCCAAAATTTCAAGGCAATCTTTCAAATCCGCGCGCGCGCTGAATTCTTGTACCAAGGTTACCTCGGGTTTAAAACTCTTTTCTGGTTTGTGTACCTGCAATTGCACAGCATACTGACAAAGGCCTTGCAATGCCTGTTGTAAAGCGGCTTGCGCTCTGTCCACGGCGGCATAGGCGGTCATGGACTTGGTATAAATATGCAATTGCCCGTCTTGAAAAGTTCCCGTCACTTGCCGAAAAAATATATCTGCCACCAATGGAGGCTCTTGGGAAGCGTTGAAAGCTACAATTTCCTCCCAAGAAGGCTGGCGCGCAGACTGTGCATCGCGTGAGCTTGGCTGAGCTGGCGCGCTTAAATCATTCATGGCTTGGGAAGCGGAAAAATCTTCAAAATTATCATTGGCATACCCCGCATCCATGGGCGGAGTGTCTTGTGCAAAATAGTCCGGCGGGCCATCTTCAAAGCTTGAATTTTCCGAGAGTATACTTTCCGGGCTTGAATTTTTCGCTTCCATGGTGCTGGCCTGTGCCATGTTTGTTTGCACTGATTGCGCGGCGGCAGGTGTCGATGACATGGAAGGCTCAGGCGACAATGAGGCTTGCACAGAGACCTTTTCCACTTGGGAAAGAGGTTGAGGCGCCTCTTTAGCTTCTTCTGCCTTTTCCCACGGGGGCGTTATCTTTGGGGCTTGCGTTTGTTGCGGCGCAGATCTTGCTAATTCTCCATATTTTTGTGCGTAGGCATTCCTTTGAGTTGGCTCTTCTAGGTTAGGAGAGTTTTTTTTTTCTGCCTCAATGGGGCCGGAATGTGCACGATGCTCAGGGGCAGGCGCCGCCTGCAAAGGGAGAAGGCGCGGCATGAGCGTTAAATTTATCAGCAAAAGCTCCAATGCCGCCGCAGGTTCTGGGCTATGAATAACTTTACGCTGTGCGTCCAAGGTCATATGCCATGCGGCGTGCAGGTGCGCCGCAGAAAATTTTGTCGCTAGGCTTTGCCAAAGTTGACTATCTTCTTCACCTAAACCAAGGGAAGGTATAATGGCTTGGCCTGCTTCGCGCAGTAAAAAGAGTGTGCGCCACAGGTTAATGAGCTCGCGTAAAAAGAATCCTATATCAATGCCTTGGTCACAAAGCTTTTGCATAAGATCTATGACGGCGGGGCAGTTTTCTTGGGCTATGGCTTCCATCAAGGTGATAAAGAGTTCTTGTCCGGCAAGACCAAGCACAGCGCGTGTGCCTTCCATGCTTAAACTGCTCTCGCCAAGGGCTAGTGTTTGTCCCAGTAAAGACATGCTATCGCGCACAGAACCATTGGCTCTACGGGCAATGGTGCGCACGGCTTGTGGATCAAAGCTTACGTTTTCCTTGGTGAGTACACGGCTTAAATGCGCCACGAGGCCATCTTCAGAGACGCGTTTAAAAATAAAATGCTGGCAACGGCTCACAATGGTGATGGGGAATTTATGCACCTCTGTGGTGGCAAAAATAAAGACCACGCGTGGTGGTGGTTCTTCCAGCGTTTTGAGCAAGGCATTGAAAGCAGAGCGCGAAAGCATGTGTGCTTCGTCGATGATGAAGACTTTATAACGGCCTTCCATGGGGGCATAACCAATGTTTTCGCGTAGAGCACGGGCATCTTCCACACTATTGTTGGAGGCACCGTCAATTTCTGTCACGTCCACATGGTTGCCCTTGGTAATCATTTGGCAGTTGGCGCATTGATTACAAGGCTCGGCCGTGGGGGCGTTTACGCAGTTGAGGGCTTTGGCTAGAATACGGGCAATGGTGGTTTTTCCCACTCCGCGTGTGCCGCTGAGTAGATAAGCCGCCGCCATGCGATCTTCGGCCGCGGCGCGAGAGAGCACCGTGGTGATCATATCTTGCCCTGTGACCTCGGCAAAGGTTTGGGGGCGGTAATGGGCGGCTAGGGATGCGTGCTTCATGCTTTTTTCAATGAGGCTGGCCCTCTAACCGTACAGCTAGAGGGTCGCGCTCTTTTTTTAGATGCTATATTTGGTGAGCCATTGATCGTATTTGGAATTTTGTCCTTTAACGATGGCAAAGTATTCTTTTTGTAAGAGGGCTGCCACGGGGCCGGCTTTTCCGGAACCAATGGTGCGATTATCCACGGCGCGGATGGGGGTGAGCTCTGCGGCGGTACCGGTGAAGAAAGCTTCGTCGGCAATGTACAGCTCATCGCGAGTAAATTGTTGTTCCACAACGGTATAGCCAAGGTCGCGGGCTAGCGTCATGACGCTGTCACGGGTGATGCCGCCCAAGATGGAAGTGAGCGGTGTGGTTTTGATGATATTATCACGAACGATGAAAATATTTTCGCCAGTGGCTTCGGACACAAAACCATTGGTGTCGAGCATGAGGGCTTCATCATAGCCGTCGCGCACGGCTTCCATTTTAGCAAGCACAGAGTTCACATAGTTGCCAGAAGTTTTGGCCTTGGTCATCATAACGTTCACATGATGGCGGGTGAAGGTGGAGGTTTTAATGCTAATGCCATTGGCAAGGGCCTCTGCGCCAAGGTACGCACCCCAAGGCCATACAGCAATGATGGTCTGAATGGGGTTGCTTTTGGGGTGAATGCCCATTTCGCCGGCGCCCACGAAGCTTAAGGGGCGGATATAGCCTTGCGTAAGTTTGTTGACCTTCAAAGTTTCGAGGATGGCATTGTAAATGGTTTCTTGGCTATGAGGAATTTCAAGACCCAAAATTTTCATGGAATTGAAAAGGCGTACCACATGTTCTTGTAAGCGGAAGACAGAAGAAGTGCCATCGCCACATTCGTAGGTGCGAATGCCTTCAAAAACGCCTGTGCCATAATGTAAGGCATGGGAAAGAACGTGAACATTGGCTTCAGCCCAAGGAACTAATTTGCCGTCAAACCAAATAAATTCTGTAGTTTGCATGGATAAACCTCATGTCTAAAAGAACGTTATAAAAAAATACAAAACCCTCTGTGCAATTGGTAGGTATAGAGGAAATAAAGGCTAAAGGCAAGCTTCTTGTGAACGCTTTGTGTGCCTTTACAGCTTTTGCAAAGGGATAAAGGTAAGCTTGAAATTGATGCGCGAGCAAGGTAGGTTGGGTCTACCATAAACATAAACAAGGTGAAAATATATGCCATTGTATCTTGGTATAGATGTGGGGGGAACCCATACGGACGCGGTGCTTTGTGGGCATGTGGAGGGGCAACAGCCTCTTTTTCTTTCTGCCAAGGTAAAAACGCAAGCCCAAAGCATGGAGTCGGTGGCCTTATCCATGCAGTATGCCTTGCAAGCTTTAGAGCAAGAAGTACATGCTCTGTCAGAAATATCCTTGGCGCAGACGTTATCATGTGTGCAAAGGGTGACTGTTTCCACCACCTTGGGGCTCAATGCTTTGGTACAAGGTAAGGCTGCTCCGGTGGGTCTTGTGTACTCGGCAGGGCCAGGTATGGATGCACAGCGATTTTTGCAAGATTCGGTCATGGGGCAATATGCGTATCAAGTGGAGGGTGGGTTAGACCATCGTGGCTGCGAAGTGACAGCTTTGAATCTCACAGGCCTTGCGCAAAAAATACGTCAATGGCAAGAGCAGGGCGTGTGTCACTTTGCCGTGGCGGGAAAATTCTCTGTGCGTAATACTAGCCATGAATATGCCGTGGCGCAAGAGCTCATGGCCTTGGGCATAGCGCCAGAGCGCATCACGCTTTCTCACACCCTGTCAGGGCAATTAAATTTTCCACGGCGCATGGCAGCTGCCTACATTAACGCCAGCATTCAAGAGGTTCAGCAAAATTTTTTGCAAGCAGTACAAAAGGCTGTGCACGTCTTTATGCAACAATGTCTCACCCAGCAAATGCCTCCCATATTTTTACTTAAAGCTGACGGTGGTGCCATACATTTGACTGCTGCCATGGCAACGCCTTTGTATACTGTGCTTTCAGGGCCGGCGGCCAGTGTCATGGGGGCCATGGCCTTGGGGGCCACATCTTTGCAAGAAGCCGGTGATGCGCTTTTGCTAGATGTGGGCGGCACCACCACTGACATGGCCTTGTACGCGCAAGGGCTTCCTGTATTGGATGCGGTGGGGATGCATGTGGCTGTACCGGCAAAGCAAGGGCAAGAATCGGAATTTTTACGCACACCTTTACGTTCTTTGGCGACACATTCTTTGAGTCTTGGGGGAGATACTCCCTTACTGTACGATGGACAAAATTTATATATTGGTACCGAGCGTCACGGACCGGCCATGGCTTTTGGTGGAGAGTCGCCCACCTTGGTGGATGCTTTGGTGTATTGGGCTCAGACGAAGGGGCAGGCTTTAGAGGCTTCTTTGCTAGGAGATATTTCGCAAAAGGGTTTGGAAGCCCTTACGCAAAAGCAGGGAGAGGCGCTGGAAAAGTTGGTTAAAAATGTCATCAACATCGCGTGCGAAAAGATTTTGCACGGTGTACAAGCTTTGCTCCATCATGTGGCAGAGCGCCCTGTATATACGCTAGCGCAGTTATTGGAAGGATATTCTTTGCACCCCACGAAACTTTGCCTTGTGGGTGGGCCGGCAGGCTTATTGCGCCCTTGGCTGGAGCCCGTGTTGCACAAAGCTTTGGGGCTCTCGGTATATGTGCCAGCGACAGGGGGCGTGGCCAATGCTTTGGGGGCGGCTTTGACCCTACCCACAGATCATGTGCAGCTTCTGGCGGATACCTTACAAGGATACTGGACCATTCCCACATTGGGACTGCAAGGGGATATAGAGAAAAACTTCACCGTGGAAGAAGCTCAGCGTATGGCCATGGAGGCATTGCAACACAAATCCTTACGTGAAGGCTCGCTTTTGGAGCATGAATTGAAAAATACTGCCATGGATGTGGTGGAAGCCGAAAGTTTTGCCACCTTGGATGAATACGGACGCGGCGGTAAAGATATTCGCGTGCAATGCCAATGGCGCCCCGGCATAGTTATGCCTTGGGGGCAAAGGTGGGAGTAGTGCGGGTGCGTAGCTTTGTTGTACTCCTTCTTGTTATGGTATGCGCGTGGTGTTGTGATTCAGCCATGGCGGCCACTTCGGTCACCCATGACACAAGCACACATTCGCAAGGTGTTATTCCCTCTTTACCCGGAACGGAAATAACACCTGCAGATATGCAAAAGCATTTTCCTACGCCCTTGGGGGGCAGTGCTCCTTCGTTTCCCTTTATGCCCGATGCGGCGCCGCTTATTCCATCTTTACCTTTGCAAGGTACAGAAAAGCCGAAAGAAGCCAATGGAGCTACACAAGAAAACACTGTGCAGTATCCGCAAAGTCCCAAGGTGGAACCTTATGCTCCCAAGGCTTCTCCTACGCCACCATCAACAGAAAAAAGCACCGAGGCCAAAGCCTTGGAAGAGCGTTTTCGGCGTGCTTTGAACCCTTCCTTTACCTTCGATGAGCAAGGAGAAAATGCCTTGGGGCAGGCAGTTATTTCCACCAATTCCAAGCCCACGGGTTTTCCCTCTTTGGAGGTGATGCTTGGGCAAATGCTCATGGTTGGATTTACCGGTACAGAGGTGGAAAGGCTTTCACCCATTGCAAAGTTGATTAAAGAAGGAAAAGTGGGTGGGGTTTATCTCGAGCCCATACCGGTGCAGACAGTGCCCGCAAACTCTGAGCACGATTTACTGGCCATGGCACAAAGCGGGCTTGCGGCGGCGCAAAGTGCCGCTGTTTTAGCACAAGTGGGCATCCCCGGAAATATAGAATCTCCGGGGCAGGTGCGTAGGCTTGTAGCCACCTTACAAAGCTTTCTACCCAAGGATGCTTTACCCCTTTGGGTGGCGGTGGAGCAAGAAGGGGGGGCTGTTCAGGCTTTACGCAAAGATCTTGGCTTTGCCGGCTTGATGTCGGCGGCTCGGTTGGGGCAAGACTCGGTGGAAAATACAGAAGTTACGGCGCGACGAGCGGGCCTTGAAATGGCTGCCCTTGGTATTAACTTTGTGCTAGGGCCTGCAGGGGATGTAAATGTTAATCCACTGAGTGAAAAAATAGGTCAGCGTTTTCGGGCTTTTAGTGCCGATGAGACACAAGTGGCGGCACATGTGCAAGCTTTTGGTCGTGGTTTTTGGGCGGCGAAGGTCATGCCTTGTTTGCGTAATTATCCGGGGACAGGATCGTATGTGCGCGGATTTGCCCCTGCGGCATCCTCTTTTGGGCAAAAAAATATTTTAGAAAGCATTACAGATATTTCCGGCTCGTGGCAATTGCGAGAGCTTGTTCCTTATGAAAAAAATCTAACAATCCCAAAACAAGTAGAGGGAGAGGTGAAGGCTTCATCAAAAGTGACGTCGGAACCCTCTTTTGCCTTGCAACCGGCCTTGGTGTATCATCGTGGCTATGATGCCATGTACCCTGTACCTTTATCATCAAAGATGTTGACGGAAGTGGTGCGCCAGCAATGGGGCTTTCAAGGACTTATTCTTTCGCAAGATTTACGAGCTTTGCAGCCTTTCTTTTCTTTGGAGGAAAGTGTATTGCAATCGGTACTGGCAGGGGCTGACATGCTTTTTGTCACTGAACCGCCAGCCATGGTGGACCCTGCTTCCTCGCCTTTGGCGGGGCTTGGTGCTTTATCTTCTTTACCGGGCATGGGGAATGTTCAAGCCCTTGCAGGTCTTATGGACAAAGCCAAGAATAGTGAAGCCGATATGAATGAAGAAGCTCTTATTCAAATGCTGTTACAAAATCAGACTGGTTCGTTTTTGCCGGGTGTTTTAGGGGCCGAGGTGAAGGCTAAACCCTTGACGGGCCATGCGACACAGGCTGAAAAAGTGTATGCCATCTTATTACAGTTGGTAAAGTCGGGGCGTATTTCTGAAGCGCGCGTCCGACAATCATGGTTGCGTATTCATAAGGCAAAAGAAGAAACTCTGTTAACTTCATTTTAAATCATCCATAAAAAGGAATGTATATGTCACTTTTACAATGTTCACAATGCGAAAAAGATATTTCTGCCACGCATAAAATATGCCCTCATTGCGGCTCTAAAATTTCTTTTATCTTGGAGCTAAAAAGCACCATAGAAAAAAGCCGCTTACGTCAGATTGCCGTGGCTATTTTTGTGTTCTTCATGTTGGGGACAGCATGGTATTTGGGTAAAAGTACCGGATATCGCTGGCCTTTATATGTGGTGGTTATTGCTTGTGCTCCCCTTGTGCCATGGTTGTTACAGTTGGCGTATAAGAGTGCCGCTCCTGTGGAAGAAGCAGAATCGTTGGAGCCCACATCTTCAAGCCACAATCAAGCACAAGATACCAGCGAAGAACAAAAAATTTGGCGCGGATAAAGCATGCACAGGCGTCAATTTCTTTGCAGAATGAGCGCTCTTGGCGCCCATAAAGCTTTACAAGCCATAATGGCGCCCTTGTCTTTTGTTTCTTTACAACAAGGGAACGCACATGCGGCGGGATCGCCCTTGGAGCCTTTGGAGGGAAAGAGGTATGATCGCTATGTGGATCATATTTCAGCCATTCCCATCATGGCCTTTTATCGTGTGCACGATGCGCCGCGATTTCCTGAAGATATCTCTTCGCAGCAATTGGCCGCCGTTTTTTCTAAAGCTTGGGAATTGGGCTATCGTCCTGTTAATATGAGCGATATTCTTCTGAATAGGGTGGACTCTGTGGTGCCTAAAGGTTTAAAACCCCTAGGCATTACCAGCGACGGCGCCCATGCCAGTATGATGTTTTCCACAAGCACTGCCCCCAAGGGGACCGACAAAGGCCCTTTAAACAATGCGCAGTCCTTTGTGGAAATCTTTGCCAACTCTCTCCAAAATATTGCCGTTCCTCGCGCCACATTCTTTCTCAGTATACCCAAAGGTAAAAAGACCCATGGATATTTTGGTTCTGTCATGCCGCTCAAAGATATTGCCGATGCTTTGCAGGTCATGCCACATATGGAATTTGGTTATCAAACAAAATTCTATACGGCTCTTGGCAGTGTGGATGGAGCCATGATGCGTAAGATTGTGGAGTTTCAAATGGAAGAGCTGCAAAAAGAGCATATGTTTGAAAGGGTTTCACGCATTATGGCCTATCCTTATAGTGCAAGACCCACCGATGCAGGGCTCATGACCTTGCGCGATATGCAATTTTTAGGTGGCGCGTTAACCTATCCCGGAGTGGGAGAAGCACATCATAAAACGCTCCCCCTGTGTCTTTATGATGGTAAACTCATGATGGATTCCTTTTATGTGCCGCGTGTGGCCATAGGGTCGCATGTTTATGCGCCCGGCTCCAAACCTCTTAAAAATCCCGCCATTGAGCCCGTCGAAGATTTCATGAAAGATGTGGTGAAAGCTGTGCCTCGCGTCTATTTAAGTAGAGGCTAGATAGTGTCGTCAAGTGTGCCTTTTTGGTTTTCTCTGCGCCAGATTTAACGAGCTTCTTCGGTCATACATGTCTCTATACACGCCCTCAAAGCTCGTGTATTTTCCTTGATAAAACTCAAAAAATCGCAATTTGACGATATTATCTAGTTAGCTCGCTTTCTTTATGAAAGTTCTTGGGGAGGGGCACTATATCCATAAGCCGAATAAACTCGGCAACGGCTTAGGCACCCCTTGGGATCGGTTTTTTAAGAAAAAAGGTCCTCTTTTCAAGCCCCACCCCTCAAAAAAACATATGTGGGCTTTTCTGCCGAGTAATATTCGTCTTTGTTTCTATCAGCAAAGGATTGTTCTGCCATATGAAACATATTTTAAAGTGGTAAAAATGTTCTTTGGTGGCGTGAACAACGATAAAGAGAATCTATATGTGGAGGCTTTTGGAAAGAGAGTGGGGGAGGGCCCTGCTTAGACAGGGGCTTTTTCCGACTGGAAAAGGTTTTCCCTCCCCCACAAAGAAACTTTAAATCTATCTCACCATATTTTGCAAGCGTGCCACGCGCTCTTCTATGGGAGGGTGGGTGCTAAACAAATTGCTCATGCCACCACCGAAGAGGGGGGAGACGATGAACATCTGTTCAGTGCTGGCATTGCCATTTTTCATGGGAATCTGCTTGCTGTAATTTTGTAGCTTTTGCAGAGCCCCTGCCAAAGCGAGAGGGTCACCGCTGATGTGCGCGCCTGTGTCATCGGCCAGATATTCGCGCGAGCGAGATATGGCCATTTGAATGATGCTGGCTGCAATGGGAGCTAAAATGGCGAGGAGAATACCGCTGAGTATGCTACCGCCACCGCTTTCTTCATCATCACTGCGACCCATACCAAAGAGAGCGGCAAACTGCATCATATTGGCGATGGACACTATGGCTGAGGCCAGTACGCCTGCCACGGTTTGGATGAGAATATCTCTATTGGCAATGTGCCCAATTTCGTGGGCGATGACACCGCGTAATTCTTCTGGGCTGAGCATATGCATGAGCCCTTCGGTGACGGCCACCACACCGTGTTCTGGGTCACGTCCTGTGGCAAAGGCGTTGGGTGCTTGCTCGGGGATGATGCACACGCGCGGTTTGGGGATGCCAGCACGTGCGGCCAGTTCTTCAACCATATGATGCAGAGCTGGGGCGTCACTGGGCGCCAATTCGCGAGCTTTGTACATGGAGAGCACTATTTTGTCAGAATACCAATATGAGCCCACGTTCATGACGAGAGCTAAGCCAAAGGCGATGATGATGCCAGCTTTACCTCCAAGGGCAGCGCCGAGCATGATGATGAGACCGGAAAGAAGGCCTAAAAGTAAGACGGTTTTTATTTGACTAGTCATATAATCTCCTGTTTTGGCTTAAATAAGCATGATTTCTTTTTTGACTAGGGGGTGATGAGTTTTTTAGCCGGAGAAATTTGTATGTTTTTATTTTTTATATTTGTATGCGGCTTATATATCTTGCATTGATGTGTGCTCTTTCGTATACTTTACAAAATTATATTTTATTCATAGGGATTTTAAGAATCACATTCATTATGCAAAAAACACTTTCTTTTACTACGTCACCAAATGTTGTCAGTGGGCTGTTTTTTTTATTGTTGCTTTTCGGTATGTGTGCGTATGCACCCATTGAGGCCCAAAGCGCAGCCAGCTCTGATTTGGACTTTTCTTTTTTTGAAAAAGGCCAAGGAAATCCGGTAATGCTTGTTATTGGAGGAATTCAGGGAGATGAACCAGGCGGATTTTCTGCTGCTACGCTTATCGCTACGCGCTATAATGTACGTAAGGGGACATTATGGGTGGTACCAAATTTAAATTTTCCGAGCATTCTTAAACGCTCGCGTGGCGTGCATGGAGATATGAATCGAAAGTTTGCCACCTTGGATAAGAAAGATCCACAATATGCCATTGTGTCTCGCATTCAGGAAATTATTCGTGATCCAAAGGTATGTTTGGTGCTGAATTTGCACGATGGTAGCGGGTATTACCGCGAAAAATATTTTGATAAATGGCATAATCCTAAACGCTGGGGGCAATCTATCATTATTGACCAAGCTCTCATGCCCATCATGCAGGTGCCGCAGGATAATGTTATGGCGCAAGACTTGAAAAATCTTGAAAAAGCAGCAGCTTTTGTGAGTGCGCAAGTGAATGAGCATTTGCTGACGGCAGAACATAAAATTCATGTGCATGATACACAAACGGCTAAAGGCGACAAAGAAATGGAAAAAAGCCTTTCTTGGTTTGCGGTGCGTCATGGAAAACCTGCCTTTGGCTTGGAAGCCAGCAAGAATTTATCTGTGGTACGGAGAACATACTATCATCTACATATGATAGAAAACTTTGCCAAAACTTTAGGAATAGAGTTGGAGCGAGATTTTGAATTGAATCTTGAAGGTGTGCATAAGGCTTTGTACAGCGACTTGAGCGTAAGCTTCATGGATGGACGTGTGGTTTTGCCTTTGGAAGATGTGCGAAGTCGAGTGAACTATTTACCTTTGTGCCCGCAGGATAAAAATACTACCACTTCTAAACCCATCATGGCCATATTGGCCCAAAAGAAAACGCTTGATGTGCACTATGGCAATAGAAAGTTGACTGTCATAGCACCGGATTGGCATGAGATTGATACAAGTTTGCAGGGGCTTACGCTACTTGTGGATGGCAAAGAGAGACAGGTGGAATTTGGAGAAATGGTGCAAGCGCAAAACTCCATTAAGGTATTACCTGTGGAGGGGTATAGAGTAAATGCCATTGGAGCGGATACAGGAAAGCAGAATGAAAGCGATATATTGCTTCAGCAAAAACAATTTATAAAGCGTTATTCCATAGATAATGGCGGCACTATTTTTCGCATAGAAACCTATAAAGGCAAGAAATTTTGCGGTATGGTTTTGGTGCGCTTTGGAAAGGGTATCTAGTTAATTTTTTAAGGAGTGGCAGATGAAAAGATGGTTTCTGTGTGGTGTGTGGGCTCTTCTTCTATGCGCAAGTTTGTCCTCTTTAGCCTTGGCGCAAAGAGAAATTTTGATAGCCAATGCATGTAGCTTTCCCATATCGGTGAGTTTAAGCCATGAGCTTCTTGATGCTCCTTATGATCTTGGAACCATTGCTCCTGGAGATGCTCTTCCTTTTACTGTGGAGGTGGAGCATGGGTGGACCATTACAGTGTTGGACGATAATGAAGGGGCTTTTGAGAAAAATGATTTTTCCTTTGCTACAGGAAAACAGTTTATTGTGGAAGAAAGTGGAAATATAGCCATTTCACGTAGATAAAAATATATGTCATAGAAAAAAAGGGAAATGATGTACATCATTTCCCTTTTTTGTATTATGTAATCTTAACTTAATCGCATGGTGGTGTTATCTTGCTTTTTTTCCAGCACCTGCCTAGGCACTACTTTTAAGCCTCAGCCGCAAGGAGAGAGGTAGACAAGATCGTGCTTTTTCATGAGCCAGCGGATAAGTCCCGCAACGGCCACAAAAAGAATGGCAAGCAAAATATCCCACATGATTTATTTACCCATGCTGTTCAAAAAGTCTTTATTGCTCTTGGTGCCACGCATTTTTTCTAGCAAGAATTCCATGCTGTCGATGGGGGACATGGGTGCCAAAATTTTGCGTAGAATCCAAACGCGGTTAAGCACTTCATCATCGAGAAGTAAGTCTTCTTTGCGTGTGCCGGAACGATTGATGTCCATGGCAGGGTAAACGCGCTTGTCGGATAAATGGCGATCCAAGTAAATTTCCATGTTGCCGGTGCCTTTGAATTCTTCAAAGATAACTTCATCCATGCGCGAACCGGTATCAATGAGCGCAGAGGCTATGATGGTGAGGCTGCCGCCTTCTTCAATGTTACGTGCAGCACCAAAGAAACGCTTGGGGCGTTGTAAGGCGTTGGCATCAAGACCACCGGAAAGTACACGACCAGAAGGAGGGGTAACAGCATTGTAAGCACGGCCAAGACGTGTGATGGAGTCGAGTAAGATAACTACATCGCGTTTGCGTTCCACAAGGCGTTTTGCCTTTTCAAGTACCATTTCGCAAACTTGTACGTGACGCTGAGGTGGTTCATCGAAGGTGGAGCTAACTACTTCGGCATTTTTCACTGTGCGTTCCATATCTGTCACTTCTTCTGGGCGCTCATCAATGAGTAAGACGATCAAATACACATCGGGGTTATTGGCATTGATGGCGTTGGCCAGAGATTGTAAGAGAATGGTTTTCCCTGTGCGGGGAGGGGCTACTATAAGACCACGCTGTCCGCAACCAATGGGAGACATGAGGTCAATAATGCGGTTGGAAAGATTTTTATCCCCATTTTCCATGGTTAATTGTTCGTCGGGGTAAATGGGAGTGAGGTTGTCAAAAAGAACAAGATTTTTTGCATGTTCGGGGGCTTCCATGCCAATTTCGGTGACTTTGAGTAGAGCGAAATAGCGTTCACCATCTTTTGGGGGGCGAATTTGGCCGGAAACAATATCCCCTTTTCTTAAAGAGAAGCGGCGAATTTGAGATGGGGAAACGTAGATGTCATCGGCGCCAGGCATATAGCTACAAAGGGGAGAGCGCAAAAAGCCGAAGCCGTCAGGAAGGATTTCAAGGACTCCATCGCCGTAAATGGCGCCATTTTGTGAAGAACAGGATTGAAGCAGGGAGAAGATAAGTTCTTGTTTACGCATGGAACTTGCGTTTTCAAGGTTATACTGCTCTGCAAGCTCCATAAGGTCTTGCATGGTTTTAGTCTTGAGTTCTGACAGGTTTAAAACGCTTTCAGCATTTTCCGCGGTCACGTCTGGGCTTACTTTTTTCTTACGCATAAAGATCCAACTATTACGTTTTATTTTGCCCATGATAGGCAAGAGGGCTCATTCCTAATTATAATACCTTTACAACAATGAAAATATGGGACAACGCTAGCCATAAGCTTTGGGCAAGAGTAGAGTATTGGCCATGCACGCAGGGGCCGTAGAGGCATTGTTTGGTGTTTACAAACAACCCTAGAGCTTATTAGTAGATACCACACCATGGTAGGGTATTGGGTATTTCATCTCGGTTGCACTAAGCCCTTAGCTTGAAAAACTTTGTCTTATTACAATGTATAATCAAGAAGAAAAAGGCTAACCATGCTATTGCATAAGGTCATTGAGGAATTCCGAAGCAAGCGGAACTTAACCGTATTTACCAAGGAAAGCAAGTAAAAAATGAGCAGAAAGCAAAATTATTCTTTGACAATATTGGAAGGATGGTGTGATAAAATTTTGTCTTTTACACTTTGTTCATCCATGTCTAAAACTTCTGCAAGCTCCCCAGTAATAAGTAGCATGGCTTGTTCAAGCATACGTCTTTCGCCAAAGGAAAGCTCTTTATTTTGGCCAATGAGCAAGAGCTCACGCACCACTTTAGCCACCTCTAGCAAATTGACACTTTTGAGTTTTTCAGAATATTCTCTAAATCGTCTATTCCAATTTTGCCCTGTATGTACAGGTGGTTTTTCATCGGTACATAGGAGTTGTAAAATTTCTTGAGCTTTGTCACCATCGCTCAAGGGCCGCAGGCCAACATTAAGAGCATTGTTAACGGGAACCATAAGAGTAATATTATTGGAGACAATGCGGACTATATAGAATTCGCATTGCACGCCAGATATTTCATCTTGGGCTATGCGTTCTATTTTGCCGACACCCTGGGCTGGGTATACGACCAATTCATCAGTCTGGAACAAGGTAGACCTCGCGTTTTTTGGAGGTGAAGGAAGACATTCTATTAAGCTATATATAAGATAATAACATTTTGTCACTTGTCTAGCAAAAAGACAAAATTTGTTACAGTGTTGCTCTCTGTGCGGTGGTGTATATATGAGCTTTTGTGATGAAAAAATACATTTTAGTAGTAAATATATAAAAAAACTCCCAAACAAAAGAGTGTTGTGTGGGAGTTGTATGTAACCTTTTTATATTGATTAGGTAAAGCTTAAGGCGTGGGCTGTGGCAGGTTTGAGGCCTTCATCTAGAAAAACATTTAAGACCTCTACAGCTTTGGGGAAACAGTGTTCGAGCTTCTCTTTTTCTTCGCCCTTGGGACGAGCCAAGACATATGTGGACACATCTCCATGTTCAGGAAGGCTAGGCCTACCAATGCCCATGCGTAGGCGGTAAAAATCCGGTGTTCCAAGGCTTTGAGTGATGGATTTTAAGCCGTTGTGACCGGCATTGCCACCGCCAAACTTAAAGCGCAACTGGCCAGCTTTGATATCCAATTCATCGTGTAACACAATAAGATCTTGAGGTCCGAGCTTATGCCAAGCTAACAATGGTTGCACGCATTGCCCGCTTAAGTTCATATAGGTGAGCGGCTTGGCAAAAAGCCACCAATCGGAAGAGGAAGGCAATGTGGCGCGCCACAATTCACATTTAAATTTACTACCATTGAGGCTTTCTTGGCGTCCGTGGTAGGAGGCTAAATCCAATAAGTGGTCCACCAGCATAAAGCCCATATTATGCCTTGTATCCGTATATTGATTGCCGGGATTGCCAAGGCCCACAATGAGTCCTTTATATTGCATGAAAAATCTCCTTCTTATGAGACAAGGTGTGCAAAGGTAAACCTAGCGCAGCGCAAGATTGTGCAATATGTGCTGCAATATGTTGCGCGTAGAGGCGGCTCACTGCGCATAAATGCCCACCACCATCAAGGACAATGAGTCGTTTTTGCGGTGCCGTGATGGCATCAAAGGTGCTTTGCATAAGCGTTAAAGGGAATAATTGGTCATCTTTGGCTGTGAGTAAAATAAAGGGGCAAAGGATGCCGTCTATTTGCTCAGCAGCGCTCAAATCTAGATGAAAAAGGCTTGAAATAAAGCTTATGGGATAGGAAGCGCGCTTTTGAATATTTGGCGCATATACCTTATGGGCGTTTTTGAGCAAAGGCTTTAGTTCAAGATATGCTAAAAAGGGTATGGGTAAAGATGGCAA
The DNA here is from genome assembly GCA_964370835.1 of uncultured Desulfovibrionaceae bacterium. Classification (GTDB taxonomy): domain Bacteria; phylum Desulfobacterota; class Desulfovibrionia; order Desulfovibrionales; family Desulfovibrionaceae; genus CAYJAD01. The sequence continues at coordinate 21,631 of CAYJLO010000011.1, read as the reverse complement.
ATTTTTAGCCATAAAACGCATGAGCCCCAATATGGTTTCTTTATGTGTAAGCATGGCTCGTAGGCGTGTCACCGCGCTGGATTCTTCTCTGTGGGGAAGCAAGGTGGTTATGGGAAAAACACCTTGAATGTGGGCATTGTGTAAGGCATGTGCAAGACTTAATATACCGCCTTGACTATGCCCGCTCACCACCATGGGACCGGAAAAATGTTGTTTCACCCAACGTTCGGCATCTTTTCCATTTTGTAAAATATCTTCAAAGGTAAAGGAGGTTTTATTCTTGGGACTTAGCCCATGACTTATGGGGTGTATACCCACCACATTGCAGCCGAGGCGATGCAGCTCGTTTAAAAGCACGGGATACATGAGAGGCGAAGCCATGGTGCCAGGGTAGAAAAGCACAGTGACAGCCTCAGGGGCTGTTTCAAGCACCGTGAGGGTAATGCTGGTACCACAAGAAGGAATGGAAATTTTGCGAGCTGTGGGAAATAGGGAAGCATGGCTTGGCATATGTGCGCTCGAGAAGGTGGAATTTATACGAAAATAGCCGATTACCATGAGGCAACCGGCTATATAAATATCGCTTTAGGGGCGTTACTTAATTACGCGTTTTCGCCTTCAGCATCGTCTTTTACCTTGGAGATAACAGATACGATGGCGAAGTTTTGGTCGTAGCTAGCTTTCACGCCTTCAGGCAATGGAAGGTCAGCCACACGTAAAGAAGAGTTAAGACCCATTTCGGTTACGTCCACAGTGATCTTTTTAGGAAGATCTTGGGGCTTGCCGATAAGGTATACGCGCTCACGGTAGGTTTCGAGCTTACCGCCGAGCTTAACACCCTTGGAAGTACCAACAAATTCGATGTTTACGAGTACTTTTACAGCCTTTTCAAGGTCTACACCGTAGAAGTCGATGTGTACGAATTCGTTTTTGTAGGGGTGACGCTTGGCTTCCCAAATCATCACTGGGTGTGTAGATTTGGCGCCATTGTCTTCAATTTCAAGGGTGAAAACAGTGGTACGGCCCATTTCTGCATACATTTTTTCAAGGGGAAGAGCAGGCATTTGCACAGCTACGTTTTCACCTTTAGCAGAGTAAAATACACCGGGAACCATGTTTTGCACACGGAGACGGCGATTATAGCCTTTTCCGAGGCCGTCGCGTTTTTGAGCGTTCAAAACTTTTTCTATGGACATGTTCGTCTCCTTAGCTAATATCCGCAATTAGCGGTAGATTTATTATATATTTACACAAACAACACGCTGACGGAAGAGCCAGTATGAATATTGTGTATGGTTTTTCCAAGCAAGGATGCTACACTGGCAATCTGTAACTTGGAACATTTTTCTTTTTTATCAAGCAAGGGAATGGTGTCGGTAACAATAACCTTTTCCAAAGCATCCGTTGCATTGAGTCTGTCCACAGCAGGGCCAGAAAGTACACCGTGCGCTGCGCAAGCAATAATGCTTTTGGCACCATTTGCTTTAAGCACTTCAGCACCGGCACATAGGGTTCCGGCTGTGTCAATCATGTCATCCACCATGATGGCAGTTTTATCTTGCACATCACCGATGACATGCATGGCTTGAGCTTGGTTGGGCTGATCGCGCCTTTTGTCAATAATGGCAAGGCTTGCGTTAAGCTTTTTGGCATAAGCCCTAGCTCTTTCCACACCGCCAGCATCGGGAGAAACAACCACAAGGTCTTCGCCTTCGTACTGACGTAAATGTTCCATCATAACGGGAACACAGTAAATATTATCCACAGGACAGTCAAAGAATCCTTGGATTTGTCCAGCATGCACATCAATGGTCACCACGCGTTGGGCACCGGCAATTTGCATGAAGTCTGCAATCATTTTAGCAGAAATGGGTGCACGAGGGCTAACCTTGCGGTCTTGGCGTGCATAGCCATAATAGGGGACAACAGCCGTGATTCTAGCGGCGCTGGCTCTTTTTAAGGCATCCAACATGAGGCACAATTCAATGAGATTATCATTGCCTGGTGCACAGGTGGGTTGCACAACAAAAACGTCATCGCCTCGGATGTTTGCCCCAATCTCTACGCGGATTTCTCCGTCACTAAAGGTAGATGTCAGTGATGGGGTGAGTTGGCATCCAAGATGATCACAAATAGCCAGTGCTAATTGGGGATTGGCTGAACCGGTGACAATTCTAAGGTTGTTAAACATGACGTGCCTTTGCTCTCTGCGCATATGCGCAATGCGCAATGGAAATAAAAAATGGCAGGGGCGGAAGGGATTGAACCCTCGAATGACTGGACCAAAACCAGTTGCCTTACCGCTTGGCGACACCCCTGCATAATTATAGTGTTGTTACAAACACTCTACACCGTGTGCTTTTTATTTGTTCCGCTAGGTTTTGTGCTGCTTCCTTGGTTTTTACAATTCCCACTATGGAGGAACCGCTTCCACTTAAGGTTGCCAGCGCTGCACCGTTATCTAGCAAGACTTGCTTAAGTTTTGCCAGTTGCGGATGGGCTGTAAACACTACCGACTCAAAGTCGTTTCCCTTCGTTAAGCTCTCGCTCCACTCAGGCGTTGTGCTCTCTTGCCCTGCACCAGTGAAGAGAGTTCTATAGGCGAAGGAGGATTTTGTCAACATCTTTTTTGAAAAAGTTGTAATTTTTTCTTCATCAAATTTTTTATACGCCCAAGGTGTTGAAATATATACATTGGGACAAAGTAAAATTACATAGCCTTTCGGCCATGGTTTTGGCAGAGGTTCTAATATTTCACCAATGCCTTGTACTCTGGCCGGAACATTTTGCAAAAAGAAGGGTACATCTGCCCCCACGCTCACGGCGGCTTCATGCAAGTTTTGCGTGCTTAAAGGCTGCAGAGCATGCGCATTGCACCATGTGAGCACCGTGGCAGCATCGCTACTGCCACCCCCAAGGCCAGCGCCGTGTGGAATGCCTTTATGCAAGTGTACATGCACTTGTCCAAGCTCTGGTATGAGCACACCCCCTTGGCGCAAAAATGCCGCGTAGGCTTTAGTGAGGGTGTTGTTTTCCAAATCTATGCCTTTTTGGGAACAACTTACACTAAAGCCTTGCCCACCTTTGGCCGTGAAGGTGAGCGTGTCATAAGGGCTTTGCAGGGGCCAAAAAATGGAGTCTAGCAGATGATAACCATCTTCGCGCACACCTGTAATACTGAGCGAAAGATTGATTTTACAACCGGCGCGCAGTTCCTCCGTATACGGGGCGGTGCTCATTAGAGTATTTCCACAGTAAGGTGTGTGTTGGTGAAGACGCAAATCTCTGCGGCAATGCTCATGGAGTGACGTACAACGTCTTCGGCGCTGAGATCTTCCTTGGTGTGGCGCATGAGCGCGCGTGCTGCCGAAAGGGCATAAGCACCGCCACTGCCAATGGCAGCCACAGCGTCATCGGGTTCAATGACGTCACCATTGCCTGAGAGCAATAAAATATGATTTTCATCGGCCAAAAGTAGCATGGCTTCCAGACGACGGAGATATTTATCCTTGCGCCATTCTTTGGTCATTTCCACGGCGGCGCGTGCAAGATTACCGCGAGACTCTTCCAGCTTGGCTTCAAAAAGCTCAAAAAGGGTGAAGGCATCGGCGGTGGCACCGGCAAAGCCGGCAAGAATTTTTCCCTTGTAGAGACGACGTATTTTGCAAGCTCCGTGTTTCATGACAATGCTTTGACCTAGGGTCACTTGGCCATCGCCGCCAATGGCCACTTGGCCGTTGTGGCGTACTGCTAATATGGTGGTGGCATGTGCTTGTTGCATATTATAATCCTTCTTCCCAAATTTCCTTGCGTTCTTTGTAAATGGTGTCAAAGCGTGAAAGGCTTTGTTTTTCTTTACTGCTCTTGGCAAGAGCTTGGGCTTTTTCTTGGTATTGTTTGGTTTTTTTCTTGCTGTTTTGGTACAGAGCACCATAAGCAAGATGTAAATAGGCTAAAAATTCCTGACCATTGGTTCCAAGGGAACGTCCGTAGGCCGTGTGTACTTCGCTGTTGTAGGGGAGGGCACGCAGTACTTCTTTATAAAAAAATGCGGCTTTATCTCCTTGGCCCATGGCGTCCATGACTCTGGCATAGAAAAACTGCGCCATGTAATCCTTAGAATCCAATTGCATGGCGGCGCGCAAAAGCTCGAGGGCTCTTTGTAAATCTCCCTTTCTGTAGTGAAAGGTGCCTGCTTCGCGTAGCACAAGAGGGTCCTTGGGGGCGGCGGCTATGGCTTTATCAAAGGTAGCGTTGGCCTTTTGGGTTTGATTTTCCCTAGCTTGTACCATGGCTAGTGCCATGAGAGAAAGGCCGTCTTTTTTATTTTCAAAGCGATGCCCTGCCGCTTGGGTATTGCCATATCTGGCCCAAAGTAATGTTTGCACGCGGTGAAAGCGGGTATTGTCCACGTTCCTTTTTTGCAGAGCTTGTGGCCCCGATTGCACCTTGGCTATGACGCTGGTAATGCGCGCACCAATCTCTGGGTGGGTAGATAAATAGGTGGGTACAGTGCCACCGCCGGAAAGAATGCTTTTATCGCGAATTTTCTTAAATCCGCCGGCCATGCCCATGGGGGGATAACCTGCGGCAATGAGGTATTGATAGCCTATGTCATCGGCATCGCTTTCATCCATGCGGCTATAATTGAGCATGGCCGATTGTCCTGCTCCCAAGGCGCCGGCAGCAAGAGCACCGCCCCCTTCACCACCGGCGGCCATACCTGCTATGGCCAGCAAGAAGGAAGCAAGGGTGATATACGAGGATCTTTCCATACGCGCGGCCACATGTCTTTGCGTGACGTGAGCCATTTCGTGAGCCATGATGCCGGCAAGTTCGGCTTCATTGTCCAATTGCATGAGTAGGCCTGTGAAAAAGAAAAGATGCCCACCCGGCACGGCAAAGGCATTGAGCGAATTATGCAAAATAACACCGGTGGTAAATTCAAAGGGCTGGGGTGGAATGACAGCATTGATTCTTTCCATGATGCTTTTCACATACAGGCTCACCTCAGGGTCTTCCACCAAAGGAAGTTTGGAGCGTATGAGTACTTCAAACTTACGTCCCATTTCTTTTTCGTCGGCAATGCCAAATTCTCCAAGGCCTAAGAAGGCTTGCGCAGGAGGCACGAAAACTTGTGTCAAAAACACAAAGCATAAGATAATAGAAGCTATGAATTTTTGCATGGTGAGGCTCTTTTTTTCGCGGGGGGAAGGAGACCCCTTTTGCTAGCGCCAAAAAGGGGTCTCCTTCCCCCCATACCACCCATCCTCTACCAAAACGCGCTTTACTTTGTGTTGGAGAGACTTCTGAGGGTCTTTATGTATATTAGAAGTTGTCGCACAAGTGCTCGATAGTGCACTTTAAGGAGCTTCTAGTTGATAAACTCCAGTTTTGCGCGGTGACATAACATAATTCAGCTTCAGTAGAATTATGTTATGCGTTCTAGTGCGCCGAAATTTTGTATTGAGGCAGAATATTCGTCGCCATGGGTTTTTTTGAGGGGGAGGGTCTGGGAGGGGGGGCTTTTTTTCCCTAAAAAAAGTCCCCCCTCCCAGTTTTTAAAAAAATGCCTACTAAATAACATCCCAAACAGCACCGCTGGGGGTATCGCGTAGTTCCACACCCATGTCTGTCAACTCATCGCGAATGGCGTCAGAGCGTGCAAAATCTTTATTCTTGCGAGCTTCCACACGTTCTTCCAAGAGTTGTTCCACATTTGCCACATCAATGGCCTTGCGAGAGGCTTGCATTTGACGCAGTTCCTGAAGGAAAGCAGTGGCTTCTTGTTGGAATAAGCCTAAAACACCGGCCCAAGCGCGAATGCTTTCTTTGAAAGTGAGTAAGAGCGTGGGAAGGTCTTGGCAGTTTTTGGCAGCTTTATCTTCTAAAGCGCGGTTCACAAGGCGCACCATGCCAAAAATATGCCCAAGGGCGGCGGCAGAGTTACAATCGTCTTGCAAGGCTTCATCAAGGGCTTTGATGAGCGCATCCATTTCTTGCTCGTATTCGGCAGGCAGAGCAGTGTTCTTCCAATTTTCGCGCAAGAGGGCTGTGTTTACATCTTGTATGCATTGGTACACTCTTTTTTGTCCGCGTTCGGCTTCATCCATGCTCACATCGGTGAAGTCCACAGGGCTACGATAGTGCTTGCTCAAGAGGAAGAAGCGTAAGGTTTCGGGAAGATATTGTGCCAAAATATCACGGATTGTGGTGAAGTTGTTCAAGGATTTGGACATTTTTTCAGAGTTGATTTGCACAAATCCATTGTGTACCCAATATTTTGCCAATTCCTTGTGGGTGCAAGCTTCGGTTTGGGCAATTTCATTTTCATGGTGGGGGAAGATAAGGTCTTGCCCGCCGCCGTGAATGTCCAAAGGAAGATATTTTTCGCTCATGGCAGAGCACTCGATGTGCCAGCCAGGACGCCCCTTACCCCAAGGGCTTTCCCAGAAAGGTTCTTGAGGTTTTGCGCCTTTCCAAAGGGCAAAGTCCAGTGGATCTTCCTTTTCTTCACCGGGAGTTACGCGAGCACCAGCTTGTAAGTCGTCTAAGCTACGACCGGAAAGTTTGCCATAAGGTTCATAGGAGCGAACGCGAAAGTACACGTCACCGGAAGGAGTAGAGTAGGCTTTACCGTCAGCAATGAGGCGTTCGCACATGGCTTGCATTTCGGCTATGTAATCGGTGGCACAAGGTTCTTCATCGGCACGTAATACGCCCAATTTATCCATGTCTTCATGGAAAGCTTGCATGAAGGTTTGCGCCACTTCGCGCCAATCGCGATTTTCTTTGATGGCGCGGTTGATGATTTTATCGTCCACGTCGGTGAAGTTGCGCACAAATTTTACGTCGAGGCCACGATGACGGAAGTGGCGCACCATGACGTCAAAGACCAAGGCGGAACGCGCATGCCCAATATGACAGTAGTCGTACGCGGTAATACCACAAACATACATATTTACTTTACCGGGATTTACTGGGACGAATTCTTCTTTTTTACCGCTTAATGTATTATAAATGAGCATGATTTCTCCGTAATTGCACATGTAGTTATATTTTTAGCAAGCGTATACATATGGCAAAGTCTTGCCTTCTTACCCTCTTCTGGAGTGCCATATGCGGCATTGCTAAGGGGCATTATGTTGGCTTTGCGTATTATTTATCAAAAAAATCTATACGGCGTTGATGTCTACCACCTTCAAAGGCGGTTTGCAAAAAGATATCAACCATGGATAAAGCTAGGCCGGGGCCCGTGACACGTTCGCCAAGGCAAAGAACATTGGCATCGTTATGTTCACGTGTGGCACGTACTTGGAATTCATTGCCGCACAAAGCTGCGCGAATGCCTTTGTGGCGATTGGCCATGATGGACATGCCAACGCCGGTGCCACAGATAAGAATGCCTTTGGCTTCAGGACTGTCCTTACACAAAGCTTCGCACAATGTTTGGGCAAAAACTGGATAATCACAGCTTTCTTCGGTATGGGTGCCGTGATCGTGCACAAGGTATCCTTGGGCTTGAAGTTGGTTTACCACAAGGTTTTTGAGGGCGAGACCGGCATGGTCTGAGGCGATATGTACGGGCAAAGACATGGAATTCTCCTAAAACTAATAATTATTGGTGTCCAAATCCTCTAAAGGATAGAGGCCTGTTTCTTTTGGCAAGATAAGTCGCATTTGCTCAGGCGTAAAGAGGTCTAAATCAAATGTGCGTTCTTTAACAATGATTACGGCTTTACGTTCTGAAGCTATATGCCTGATATATAACTTATAGGGCAATGTCTCATGTTCTTTGTAAGATATTTCCATGGTCCAGCCGGTGGAGTTGTCTTCTTGCCAAAAAATAGGTTGCCCTAAGTCATTGAGCACAAGTATGCCACGAAAAGAACCTTCCTCTAGGGTGTAGGCTTTGGCGCTACTTGGCAAATCTTCTGGATTGATAAGTAAGGTAGGGGCTTTGCTTACAGGCAATGGCTGGCCTTCATAGCTAAGACCAAACACGCTGGCATGATGCCCTTGGAGCAGAAGGGTTAAATGCTCCAGATTAAGCGGCATGGGCACGCCCATGTTGAAGGAGGGCTTTTTCTTGCCTGTATGGGCATAGGCCACGCCTTCTTGTGGAATGTAGAGAATAAATTCTTGAGGTTTTTCTAAAATTTTGGCCAAGGTGATACCCACGGATGCGCTAATATCCAAGCGCAAGATGTCCGCAGAATTGCCCCAGAGTAGGGTAGTGACGCGATCAGTCTTTCCTTCCACGCCGTAACGCAAGCTGAGTTGCGTGCGAAAGGGCTTGGTGACAGTGTTGGCACTTTGTGCATAGTTTTTCCACAAAGCGTCTGCGTCATGATCTACGGATTTCATACCGGGTTTGGCGCAAGCGCAGAGACTTAAAATCAAAAGTGCCATACAAAGGCGAGAAGCGTGTTTTATCATAGGTCTTATAATTGGTTTTGTTTGTAAGTAAGGCTATCTAACTTGTTAGGAGAAATCTCAATGGCCTTGGTATAGCCTTTATGAGCCTCTTCTTTTTTTCCTAAACTGCGTGCGATATCGCCATAATGTTCCCAAATGGTTGCTTCCGGCATGCCTTCAGCTTCCACGGCTTTTTTAATAATAGTCCATGCTTCCTTGCTTTGCCCTGCTTGAAATAGGGCCCATGCCAAGGAATCTAAAATATAATTGCTATTGGGGGAAAGCTCGTTGGCTTTGCGTAAAAGCGTTATGGCTCTTTGTAATTCCTTACTTTGCTCGGCCAAGGTATAGCCCACGTAGTTTAACGCTTGCACATGTTCAGGTTCAAGCTTTAAAAGACTTTCCATGGTTTCAAAAGCTTCTTTTTTGTGACCGCTTTGGTCCAATATGGAAGCTTGCAAAAAGGTGAGTTCACCATTTTGCGGCCATTTTTCTTGTATAAGCTCTAGTTTTTGTAAAGCTTGATCAAACTTTTTTTGAGCACTAAGAATGTGTACTTCTGAAGTCCAAAAATCCATTTGGTCTGACGCTATTTGAGTTCCACGATGGGCTTCTTCTAAGGCTTCATCGAATCTTTGTAATTCCATGAGTAGTTTGATGCGTAAAAATAGTGCACGGTTATATTCTTTGTGCGTGCTTTGGATATGTGTAAGCCATGTATATGCTTGTTCGGCATCGTTATCTCGTTCAAAGGCAATGGCTGCCAAATAGAAGTATAATTCTTGCGGAGCAGCTTCTATGTCTGCAAGACCCAACAAAATGGGTTCAGCCGTATCATATTGTTCAAAATCCACAAACATGCTGGCCACACCCACGGTGAGCTCCGGTGTGAGGGGATTATCTTCAAACAACTCTAAAGCTCTATCTATGTCTTTTAGGCGTAGAGATAGTAAGATAACACGCATGATGAGTTCATGGCTGGAACCGTAGTTCTCCAATATTTTGTCATATGTATCACGCGCTTTTTCCAGTTCATTGTCTTGCTCATAAATAAAGGCAAGGTCATTGAGAGCGTCCACAAAATCCGGAGCTTTTTGCACGCTTGCCTCAAAATAAGCCCGAGCTTCATCCTTGCGGTTTAAATTGAGCAAGGCTTTGGCATGATAATAATCCACAAATTCAGAACGATCTTTATCTTCTATGCTTTGTAAAATAGCTTCGGCTTCGGTGAATTTTTTTTCATTGGCCAGAAGTAAGGCCAGTTCCACTTTAGCATCTATCGAAGTGGGGTTTTTAGCGATATAGCTTTGAATGTGCGTGATGGCATCATGGGCTTTCCCCGTTTTTTGCAAAAGTTCAGCCACGAGCAATTGCAAGGAAACATTATCGGGGTAAATTTCTAAGCCTCTTTTGATATAGGGTAAAAGGGGCGCTGCGCCACGTTCCAATGCCCATATACCAGCGTCAATGAATACAAAAACCGGTGGCTTATATTCAGATAGTGTATCTAATGTAGCCACCATGAGGGCCAAGTCTCCCTTATGTAAAGCTCTATTAAATACTAGATAGGTGTACACGGCCTTGCTTTCTACGGGCTGACTTTTTTTTATTTGGGTTGATGTTTCTTCTGCTTCCGCTTGTAAAGGCGCTTTGCTTTGTGTCTCTGTGGTTGCACAGCCACCACAGCCAAGCAAAAAGCAGGAAGAAAAAAGAAGTATGCCCAAAAGGCTATGTCTTACAATACTGTTCATATTAGGTGTTTATCCATTCTTCTGAGAAGTCTTTTATATCATTGCTTAGGTGTTGACGCAATTTTTCCAACAAACGAGCCTCCAACTGGCGCACTCTTTCTCTGGTCACGTTATACCTTTCACCAATTTCGCGCAAGGTGACAGGCTCGTCGGTGAGTAATCTATTTTGCAAGATATAATTTTCTTTTTCATTAAGCTTTGGAATAATACTTTCCAAGTGCATCTGTATGAGAGCGGCAATTTCATTGCTGGCAATGCTATCTTCTACGCCAACATCAAGAGCCGGCAAAAAATCCATACGTGAGGCACCACCGGTGGCATCGCTCACTTGCATATCAAGAGACATGTCCGAAGCACCAAGGCGCTGGTCCATTTCTTGAATTTGATCTATGCTCACACCTAGTTTTTCGGAAAGCATGGCGGCATCAGGGTCGAAACCTTGAGAAATAAGTTTTTGACGTTCTTTGTTAAGGTTGAAAAAGAGTTTGCGTTGTACTTGCGTGGTGCCAATTTTCACCATGCGCCAATTGTTCATGATATACTTCAGGATATAGGCTTTGACCCAAAAGGCGGCGTAATAAGAAAATTTAATACCTTTATCTGGATCAAATTTATTGACCGCACGCATGAGCCCCACATTGCCCTCTTGAATAAGGTCAAGCACGTTTTGCATCCAGCGGCGCTGAAAGTCCATGGCGATTTTAACCACAAGGCGCAAGTGTGAAGAGACAAGACGAAAAGCCGCATCGGTATCGCCATGATCACGCACTCTTTTGGCCAGCTCTTGCTCTTCTTCTGGCTGTAGCATGGGGAAGCGGCTAACTTCCTTAAGGTATAAATGCAAATTGTCACGGCTTGCGCTGACGCGTGCCACGGAAGAGGGGCTGATGACGGGGCCGTGCAAATCTGTATCGCCGTCATGGTGTAGGTCATCAACATCGCCAGCCTCGTCAATGTCGTCGTCAAGATCATCGGGTAAATCGTCGAGCTCATGGTCGAGTACGTCTTCCAAAACTTCCAAAACAACGACTTCTGCATCGTTTTCCACGGGGAAATTTTGTTCGGAAGTCGTGTTCTTTTTTAAGGAAATGTTTTCTTGCGCAGTGTCAAGAATTTCCACTTCAACATTTTTTTTCTGTTCAGAAGCGGAGGCAGAAGCACTTTTTGTAGGGGCTTTTGTACTCTTTTTCATAATATTCTCGATGGTTATGCTGCGATTGCAGCTTGTGTGGTGCTACAGGGGGAGGATGCGTTTTTCGTTTGTTCTTTTTGCATTTTTTAAGTAGAAATGTGCAACAAAGGCGCAATGGAGACGAGCACATCTTTTATGTATCATAAAAGCTTACGCTTGCACAGTATAAAATGTGTGCATTTTTAGAAAAAAATCTTGGCTTTTTGAAGGGATAATTGATCAAAAAGTAGTAATAAGGCGTTTTTTTTTGTAGCTAATCTCTATTTTTTTCTTTTTTTGCTTGCGGAGCGCATTTGCCATATTTGACAGGCAGAAAATACAATTTACTTTTTAATATTAAGCACAAAATAAAATATAGTATAAAAGGATGCGGAAGAATGAGTGATTTTTGTCATGCTTTACAACAAGGGCGTTTCTTATTTTTAGATGGCGGTATGGGAACCATGCTTCAGGCAGCGGGTTTACCTGCCGGCATTAGCCCAGAAGAATTTTGCTTGCAACGTCCGGATATTTTGCGTGACATTCACAAAGCTTATGCTCATGCCGGAGCTGATGTTTTGATTACATGCACCTTTGGAGGAAATGCTCTTAAGCTTCCCAAAGGTATGGATGTTTTTGAGTATAACTCCAAAGTGGCCAAAGCTGCCAGAGCTGCCGCAGAAAGTGCCGGACGTCGTGTTTTCGTGGCCGGTGATATGGGGCCCACGGGGTATTTTGCACGTCCTTTGGGTGATGTGGAACCACGAGACCTCATTGCCGCTTATAGTGAACAAGTTCGAGGTCTTTTGCACGGCGGTGTAGATGTATTCTTCATTGAAACGCAGTTCGATCTAGCTGAAGCGCGTGCTGCCGTGGTGGCAGTGCGTCAGCAATGTGATTTGCCCATCATGGTCTCCATGACCTTTGAAAATGGGGTGAGTCTTACAGGTTCCAGCCCAGAAATATTTGTGGAAACCATGCAAAACCTTGGCGTGGTGGCTTTAGGTACCAATTGTAGTGCAGGCCCAGAGCAAATGGTGCCCGTGGTGGAAGAAATGCTGGCCTATGCCAAAGTTCCTGTGTTGGTGGAACCCAATGCCGGCTTACCAGAGCTCATTGACGGTGAAACGGTATTCCGCTTAGATCCCGAAACTTTTGCGCAAAAAACAGCTAAATTTGCCGCCGCCGGCGTGCAACTCTTGGGTGGTTGCTGCGGTACCACACCCGATCATATTGCTGCTTTGAAGCGCGCCGTGGGTGATATGGAATTGCGTCGTCCTTCGGTACGTGTCAGTGCCGGAAGCATTGCCTTAACCACACGTTCACATTTGGTGCGCGTGGGTGAGGATTATCCCTTCACCATCATTGGTGAGCGTATTAATCCCACAGGCAAGAAACAATTGACGGCGGAGTTCCAAGCAGGCGAACACGGCCTTGCTCTGCGCTATGCCGATGAACAAATTGCCGCCGGAGCTCCTTTGCTTGATGTAAACGTGGGAGCCCCCATGGTGGATGAAAGCCAGCTTCTTCCGGAGTTGGTGGTGCGATTGACAGAGCGTTGCGATGTGCCTTTGGCTTTGGATTCATCTAATATGGATGCCATTGCCAATGCTTTACCCTATTGCCCCGGCTCAGCCTTGGTGAATTCCATCAGCGGTGAAGCAGGGCGCATGGAAGTGCTTGGGCCTTTGTGTCGTGATTATGGCGCACCCTTCATCTTATTACCACTTAAAGGGCGTAATTTGCCTGTGCGTGCCACAGAGCGCATCGCCATCTTGGAAGATTTGCTAGAGCAAGCCGATGCTTTGGGCATTCCTCGCCGTTTAATCATGGTGGATGTGTTGGCACTGTCTGTGTCATCCAAAGCCGAAGCCGGTCGCCAATGCCTTGAAACCATACGTTGGTGTGTGCGTGAAGGCTTGCCCACCACCATTGGCTTGTCTAATGTTTCTTTTGGTTTACCGGCGCGTGAATTGCTTAATGCCACGTACCTATCCTTATGTGTGGGGGCAGGATTAAGTTCTTGTATTGGTAATCCTGCCAATGCACGTCTTGGTGAAGTTCGCGATGCCAGTAATGTGCTTTTGAATAAAGATAGCAATGCCGGACACTTCATTCATGCTTATTCCAGTTGGACTGCGGGGGAAGGCGTTGCTCTACAAACTAAGCAACAAGTGAGTCTTGCGGCTTCTTTGTACGATTGTGTACTGCTTGGTGATAAAGAAAATGTGTTAACCTATGTGCAAAAAGAATTGGATGCAGGCACTGATGCCATGGCTTTGGTGCAAGATATACTTATTCCCGCCATCACAGAGGTGGGCACCAAGTATGAGAAACGCGAATATTTCTTGCCGCAACTTATCCGTTCTGCGGAAACCATGCAAAAGGCCTTTGGGCATGTGAAGCCCATTTTGGAAGAATTGCGCGGTGAAGAAAAGCGTCCCGTTGTGGTGCTTGCCACGGTGGAAGGGGATATTCACGACATAGGAAAAAACATTGTGGCCTTGTTGCTTGGCAATCATGGCTTTGATGTTATTGATGCAGGTAAAGATGTGAAGGCTGAAGATATTTTGCGTTGTGCAGAAGAAAATAAAGCCGATATCATTGGACTTTCTGCGCTCATGACCACAACCATGGTGCGCATGGAAGATACCATTAAATTAGTGCAAGAGCGTAAGCTCCCTTATAAAGTCATGGTGGGCGGAGCTGTGGTGACACAAGCCTTTGCCGATGCCATCGGTGCTGATGGATATTCTACCGATGCAGTGGGAGCTGTGCGTCTTGCGAAATCACTTATAAAAGGATAATAATATGAGAAATGTCTCAAAAGTTTTCTTGGGTTTTAGCCTTTTTTTCCTTTTTTCTTTAGTGACCATGGCTCACGCTGAGCCAGTAAAGACCATAAATATGGCATCCTTGGAGTCTATGCTGGAAAAGCATAGCGGTAAGGTTGTGGTGGTGAACTTTTTTGCCACATGGTGCCCTCCTTGCAGGGAAGAAATTCCCGGCCTTGTGGAACTTGTTAAGGAAAGAAGCGAAGACGTGGTGGTCATTGGTCTTTCTGTGGATGAGACCGTGGCTCCTTTACCAAGTTTTATGAAGAAATTTAATATGAATTATGAAGTGGTGAGAGCTGACGCCGAAATACAACAGCTTTTTAAAGTGCGTAGCATTCCACATAATGTGGTATTTAATAAAAAAGGCGACATTGTTGCCAACGAAAGCGGTTATGTTACTAAAGAGCAACTGAGCGCTTTTATTGATAAATTGTAGGGAGTATAAAGAACATGACCGAAGAAATGCTGATTCGTCGTGCACATATGGGTGATATTAAGGCTATTCACGCCTTATTGATGGATTGTGCCAAAGAAGGGCTTTTGCTCCCTAGGGCGTTAAGTCATCTCTATAGACATGTGCGCGATTTTTATGTGGCAGAAAATGCAGAAGGCCAAGTGGTGGCTTGTTGTGCATTGGCTCCCACGTGGGAAAATTTGGCAGAAATATGTTCTTTGGTTGTGCATGATTCCATACGCAAACAAGGCCTTGGACGTAAAATTGTGGAAAAATGCATTGCAGATTGTAAAGATCTTCGCATAAGCAAAGTTTTTTCTCTCACGTATCAAGAGGTCTTTTTTGTGAAACTAGGTTTTTCTGTGGTGGACAAAGATGTTCTGCCACAGAAAATCTGGGCGGATTGTGTACACTGTCCTAAGTATCCTGATTGTGATGAAACTGCTGTTATTTTAGATTTATAGGTTATATATATGCAAATTAAGGAAATTCGTCCGCTTTTTACGGCGGATATGATTGCGACGCGCATTGCGCAATTGGCAGAACAAATTGATGCCATCTATGGTGATGAGCCTGTGGTGGTGGTGGGAGTGCTGAAGGGGGCTTTTATTTTTCATGCGGACTTGGTCCGTGCGCTGAAAGCTCCTCATGTGGAATTGGATTTTTTACGCGTTTCCAGCTATGGTAGCAGTTCCACCTCTTCACGTACGGTGACCATCACCAAGGATATCGAAGTAGATATTGAAAATAAGCATGTACTCTTGGTGGAAGATATTATAGATTCTGGACATAGCATGCGCTTTTTACAAGACCTTTTCGCCATGCGTCCTGTGCTTTCCTTTAGATCGGCTGTGTTGCTGGATAAAACAGAGCGCCGTGAGGTGGAGGTAAGTGCAGATTTTGTGGCCTTTAGCTTGCATGAAGGTTTTGTGGTGGGCTATGGTCTTGATTATGCCGAACGTTATAGAAATTTGCCAGATGTTTGTGTTGTAATTGCAGAATAAGCTTTTTGGAGAGTCTTTATGGAAGTGCAATGTCCCCAGTGCCAAAGCCGATTTCATCTTCCCGATGCTGTGGTGCGCCCCAATGTGAAATTGCGGTGCTCAGTTTGTAAGCATGTTTTTCGCTATGAAGAACCTGCATCGTCAGCTGCGCCTCAAAGTTCTGCACCAGCGGCTGCACCGTCTGCCGTGGCCGCAGAGGGGCAAAATTTAGATGATTTTAGCTTAGATGCTTCTTCTCCCGCCGGTGCAGAGGCACCCAAGGTCGGGAAAAAAATGTCCAAGTTACTCATAAGTATCTTGGTGTTGGTATTGTGTGCTGGGGGTGGAGCCGGGGCTTGGTGGTATATGCAGCAAGGCTCGGAAGGCTCTGAAACTGTTGTAGCCACTTCACAGGTGTCCAAAAGTGTAGAGCTTATGACCATGCGCAATGTACGCCAATATTATGTGAAAAACGAAAAAATTGGCGATATTTTTGTGGTGGAAGGTAAGGTCGTCAATGAATTTCCAGAGCCTAAAGACCTCATAGAAGTGGAAGCGGCCATTTATGCCGCCAACAAAAGCGTGCTCATGGCCAAAAAACAATTGGCCGGCACGGTGCTATCGCTTTTCCAATTACAAGTATTGGGTGAGGAAGAGCTAGAGTCTTTCTTACACAGCGAAATAGAAATTCTCACCAAAAATACACAAGTGCCCAAGGGGGGAGAAGTACCCTTCATGGTGCTCTTTTATAATCCTCCTGCTGAAGTGGCAGAATTTGGTGTGAAAATTCTTTCTGCCAAGGATTCTAAAAAAGAAGAATAAAGGTTCATTGTGGCCATGAGCAAAGTAAAAGAAGTATTTCAGTGTAAGGCTTGTGGCGCTCAGGTTTCCAAGTGGCATGGCAAATGTCCCACCTGTCAAGAGTGGAACACCTTGGAACCCATGCAAGCTCGTGTATCAACCAAAGGAAAAAGCAGTGCTCTTGGCAAAGCCATGGCATCGGCGGCTTCCTTACCTATTCCTTTGGGACAAGTGGATGATACGGGGCATAAATCTTTTGGCTCCGGTCTTGAAGCCCTCGATCGCGTATTGGGAGAGGGCTTTGTGCCGGGGGCTGCTATTTTGGTGGGGGGCGAGCCGGGCATTGGTAAATCTACCTTACTTTTGCAAGTGGCGGGCTTGGTGGCTGCTTCGGGCCGTAAAGTGGTCTATGCCAGCGGCGAAGAATCCTTACCTCAAATTAAAGGTCGCGGTCAGCGACTGGGAATTTTACACGAAAACTTATTGGCCATGGCCACGTCATGCGTCGAGGACTTGCACCCCGTATTATCTCCCATGGGCGGTGAAGAACCTCCTGCTTTAATCATTGTGGACTCGGTACAAACCTTAACTTCCATGGAAGCTGAAGGATTACCCGGTAATGTGAGCCAAGTGCGCGCCGTGGCCACAGACGTACTTGAGCGTTGCCGCCAATCGGGCACCACCCTTATTTTGGTGGGCCATGTGACCAAAGAGGGTAACCTTGCTGGCCCACGTCTTTTGGAGCATATGGTGGATACAGTTATTTCCCTTGAAGGGGATAGACGCCAGATGTTTCGCCTTTTGCGCGTTTTTAAAAACCGCTTTGGCCCCAATGAAGAATTGCTTGTGTTCCATATGGCAGAGCGAGGCATGGAAATCATTGAAGATCCTTCCACATATTTTCTTGGTGCACGCGATGCGTCCTTAAGTGGTACGGCGGTGGTTATGGCTGTGGATGGCCATAGGCCCTTGGCTGTGGAAGTGCAGGCCTTGGTGACGCGCACCTATTTACCGGTCCCTCGACGTACCGGACTTGGTTTTGATACCAATCGCTTACATTTGCTCTTGGCTGTGCTGGAAAAACGACTCAAGCTTAACTTTGGGCAGGTGGATATTTACGCCAAAGTGGGTGGCGGTATGCGCCTTAATGATCCCGGCATGGACGTGGCCCTTGTGGCGGCGGTGTTGTCTTCCTTTTATGATATTCCTTTGCCAGAAAGAGCGGTGCTTTGGGGAGAAGTGGATTTAAATGGACAAATTCGGCCCGTGTCTGCCCAAGATATACGCTATGGGCAAGCTTCGCGCCTTGGTTATAATCCCATTATTCAGCCCCAGCAAGAACACAAAGGCATCAGCACTGTGACGCAATTACAGCAATTGCTCTTTTCCAAAAGGTAAATAATTAGTCATTCTAAAATTGTACCATTGCCGAAGTGAGTCTATACAGTGCTCATTTCGGCAATTTTTTTATGCATATTTCTAGAGCTCTTTCTTTTTGTTCGTGCTCTTTTGTGATAGTATGGAGGTACATAATTTTTCCAACGCTGACGAAAGTATACATATATTATTGGACTAGTTGGTAATAATCTTATAAAATCTTACTAAAAATGTAAGGTATTTTTTGTGAGTTCATGGGCTTTTTTTTCAAAAAAGGCACTTGATTGTTATCCCAAAAAAAATGTACCGTATTTCATGTTTAACATGGACTCTTGACCATTGTTTTACGGTGCTTAGATGTAGGTATGATGGGGCAGAAATTCTGCACCCAGTAAGGAGTGAGTAAATGGCGAAGACGCATTTAGGCTCCCAATACGATGAGGACGTCATCTTGGAAGACGAGGTGCGCGAACCACATTTGTATAAGGTGCTTTTGCATAATGATGATTATACGAGCATGGACTTTGTGATACATGTTCTTGTGAAAATTTTTCGTAAAAGTGAGCCCGAGGCACAGCAAATAATGCTGGCCGTGCATGAGCGCGGTATCGGGCTTTGTGGTGTGTTTACTCGCGAAATAGCAGAGACAAAGGTCATGCAGGTGCGCTCTTTGGCGCGTGATGCAGGCTTTCCTTTGCTATGCACCTGTGAAAGAATGGACGATTAAAATATTTTACCCTCGTTGGGTTTTAGGAGTTACCATGCTTGGTAGACATTTACAAAAAGTGTTACACGTTGCTTTGCAAGATGTGCAAAGGCGTAATCACGAATTTTTAACTTTAGAGCATTTGCTTTATGCCATGGCCATAGAGTCTCAAGGGCGTATGCTTTTGGAAGGTTGCGGTGCAAGCCCAGCCGTTTTACGAGAGCAATTGGAAGGCTTTTTTGCCTATCATATGGAGTTACGCCAAGAAGATTCCAGCCATGAAATTATTCAAACAGAAAGTGTGCAACGCGTACTCAGCAATGCTTTGCATCAAATTCGCTCAGCAGGGCGCGAGTTGGTGGAACTTGGCGATGTACTTGCTGCACTCATGGAAGAAACAGATACTTATGCTTCATATTACCTAAAAAAACAGGGTGTAGAGCGTGCACAAGTATTAGAGTATATTTCCCATGGCGGTCATGGAAGTGGCTCGACAGGCACACGTCGTCCCATGCAAAATGAAGATGGTGAAGATGAAGGCGCCCAAGATGCCCTTGAAAAATACGCCGTAGATCTCACAGCCAAGGCTACTGAAGGTAAGATTGATCCTCTTGTGGGGCGCAGTAATGAGCTTGATCGTACTGTGGAAGTGCTCTGCCGTAGGCGTAAAAATAACCCTCTTTTTGTGGGGGAGCCTGGCGTTGGTAAAACAGCCATGGCTGAGGGCCTTGCTTTGCGTATTGTGGAAGGCAATGTGCCGGATGCCTTTAAAGAGGCCCGTATTTTCTCGTTGGACATGGGATCATTGCTTGCAGGTGCACGCTATAGGGGAGATTTTGAAAATCGCCTAAAAAGTGTTATTAAAAGTATTACAAAAATACCCCATGCTGTTCTTTTCATAGATGAAATTCATACCATTGTTGGAGCTGGTTCCACCTCTGGTGGTGCCATGGATGCCTCCAATTTGCTTAAACCTGTGCTTGCCAACGGAGAAATCCGCTGCATGGGGTCCACCACCCATGAAGAGCTACGCAATCATCTTGAAAAAGACAGAGCCCTTTCACGGCGTTTTCAGCGTATAGATATTAAAGAGCCCACCAGCGAAGAATGCCTTGCCATTTTGCAAGGTTTACAAGGGCATTATGCAGCGCATCATAATGTGACGTATGCCCCTGCCACCCTCAAGGCCATTGTGGATCTTTCGGCGCGTCATATTCAAGATAAGCTCTTACCCGATAAAGCCATTGACGTGCTGGACGAAGCCGGCGCCGCCGTGGCTTTAAAGAATAATCATAAAAAGTCCAAGGTGGTCATGGCCGATGTGGAACGTATTGTGGCGCGCATGGCTGGTATTCCTGAGCGTTCCGTTTCCGGTAAAGAAAGAGATAAACTTGCCACGCTGGAAAAAGACGTGCTAGCTAAAGTCTTTGGACAAGATGAAGCCGTAAGTCTCACCGTGAAGTCTATTTTGCGTGCACGAGCCGGTATCAACAGGGAAAATAGACCGGCAGGATCTTTCCTCTTTTACGGGCCCACCGGTGTGGGTAAGACAGAGCTTGCCAAGCAATTGGCAGAGCGTCTGGGCGTGCAATTTTTACGCTACGACATGAGCGAGTATATGGAAAAGCATGCCGTATCACGCCTCATTGGTGCCCCTCCGGGGTATGTGGGCTACGACCAAGGTGGGCAACTCACCGAGGCCATACGCAAGGCTCCTTATTCTCTAGTACTTTTGGACGAAATAGAAAAGGCGCACCCGGATATCTTCAATGTGCTTTTACAAGTGATGGACTATGGCACGCTTACCGACAACACAGGGCGTAAAGCAGACTTCCGCAATGTTATTCTTATCATGACTTCCAATGCTGGTGTGCGCGAAATGAATGCAAAAAGTCTTGGTTTTGCTCAGCAAAAAACAGCGGATACAGCCTCCAAAGGGCTTAAAGCTGTGGAAAATACTTTTGCTCCAGAGTTTCGTAATAGGCTCGATGCGCTTATCCCCTTCCGCAGTCTCACACCAGAGCTCATGGAGCATGTGGTAGATAAGTTTGTGGACCAGCTCAGTGCATCTTTAGTGGATAAGAAGATTTACATTGTGCTTACTCCTGCAGCCAAGGCTTGGTTTGCCACCAAGGGCTATGATGCCACTTACGGTGCACGTCCTTTGCAAAGGCTCATGCGTACAGAGCTTGAAGATGCTTTGGCACAAGAAATCTTATTTGGTAAACTTGTCAAAGGTGGCTTAGTCACCATTGATGTGAAAGATGATGCCTTGCATTTCGACTTTGCCAAGGCCGGAAAGGCTTAATGCCCAAAATTCTTGATGCAGATCTCTCTTTTCCCCCCACACAGTACAGCACTTCAGATGGATTGCTGGCTGTGGGGGGAGACTTATGTTTAGAGCGTCTTATTCTCGCCTACTCAAGAGGTATATTCCCTTGGTATAGCGACAACACCCCCATTTTATGGTGGTCTCCGCCTTTGCGTTGCATTCTTCCCATGCAACCCTGTGCTTTGAACATTTCTCGACGCTTGGCCAGAAAATACAAAAGCTCCGACTTTACTCACACCTTTAATAGAGATTTTAAGCAAGTTGTTACCCTGTGTGCCACTGTGCCTAGGTTCGGGCAAAGTGGTACGTGGCTTATCCCTGAAATGCAAGAGGCCTATATTCATATGCATCGTATGGGTTTTGCTTATTCCGCTGAATGTTGGTATTATGGGCAGTTGGTGGGCGGTGTGTATGGTGTACTTATCGGCAAAGCTTTTTTTGGTGAATCCATGTTTCATCTCACTTCTGATGCTTCTAAAATGGCCCTCATGACCTTGGTTCAAGAGCTGGAGCGTCGCCAAGTGCAATTGTTCGATTGCCAACAGGATACGCCGCACATGCTACGTATGGGCGCACAAGTGGTGAGTAGGGCTCACTTTGAGTATCTTTTAAAATTAGCCTTAGCAGACTGTTGAAAAAAGGCTGTCTGCTTCGTTAAGCTCGCTTTTTGCTCCAGTCATGTATGTCTATATACGCGTTGCTCTCGATTTGCGTAATTCTCGTGCCTCGCAAACGCAAACGCCTTTGGCGCCCTTTGGGTCGGACTCCCTCCGCAAAAAGCTTCGCTTGCCTTGCATCCAA
>CAYJLO010000010.1:0-51107 GCA_964370835.1 uncultured Desulfovibrionaceae bacterium | reverse complement strand
AGCATGCGCGAAGGCATGAAAGACATCGCCGAGCAAGATGGCCTTGTGTTGGCATGTGGGCCTGATCCCTTCTTAAAAACAGTGCAAAAAATGGCCAAAGAGATTGGCGTGCGTACGCAGCTCTCTTTGGAGTCTCGCATGGCTTGTGGTGTTGGGGCATGTCTTGGCTGTGTGGCCAAGACCACCGATGCATGGCCTGTGGAAGATAAGAAAAATTGGCCTGTACAAACCTGTACTCATGGTCCTGTTTTTTGGGCAGATCAAATTGTGCTTGATTAATGCACGTCCATTTTAAGGTTTGGAGTTATCATGAATCTTTCCGTTACATTGCCCGGTGAAAGACCGCTTACATTAAAAAATCCCATTATTCCTGCTTCCGGCACCTTTGGTTATGGAGTGGAATTTGCTTCCTACGGCGACCTTGCCAAGCTTGGCGGCATTGCCGTGAAGGGGCTTTCCCTAAAGCCTAGATCCGGCAATCCCACACCGCGCGTGAGCGAAAGCGTGGGCGGCATGCTCAATGCTGTTGGTTTGCAAAACGACGGCGTAGAGTCCTTTATAAAGGATAAATTGCCTAAGCTCCCTTGGAAGGAAACGGCCGTTATTGCCAATATCTACGCTTCTAGTGCCGAAGAATTTGCCGAATTGGCAGATATTTTATCGGCAGAAGAAGGCGTGGCCGCTTTGGAAGTAAATATTTCCTGCCCCAATGTGCATGAGGGCGGTATTTTATTTGGTCAAGATCCTGCCATGGCAGCCAAAGTTACCGAAGCTGTGCGTAAAGCATCACGTAATACACCGGTGATGATTAAGCTTTCTCCCAATGTGACCAATATTGTGGACATTGCTCGTGCTGTGGAAGATGCCGGCGCAGATATGATTTCGTGCATCAATACGCTTTCAGGTATGGCCGTGAGTGTGCGCACGCGTAAGCCTCTTTTGGCCAATGTCATTGGGGGACTTTCCGGTCCTGCCATTAAGCCTGTGGCTTTGCGCTGTGTATGGCAAGTGTGTAATGCGGTGAACATTCCTGTGGTGGGTCTTGGCGGTATTAGCACGGCGGAAGATGTGCTGGAATTTATTTTGGTGGGTGCCCATGCTGTACAAGTGGGGACGGCTAACTTTATTCAGCCTGATTTTGCTTTTAAGGTCATCGATGACCTTGCCAATTTGTGCCAACAATATGGCATAGACGATTTAGAGAGCTTTAGAGGCTCCTTGCACAGAGGTTAATTTTTCTCCCCTTGTTTGCTTGGTGCAGGTGAGGGGATTTTCTTATGTCTTTATCATCTCCCTTATACCTTCAAGCTTCTTTGGAGCACGGCGTGCTGTGGCCTTGCGCAGTGCGTTATTCTGCCAGAGTGAAGCGTGCTAAAATCAGCGTGGACGGGCAAGGCTTTGCGGAGCTTATTTTTCCTGAGCAACGTATCTACACTCTTGCCCAAGCGGAAAAATTTTTGCAGTCCATGGTGCCTTGGCTACAAAAAACCATAAATTCTTTGGTGCCACAAGCCCTACAGGCTGAGCGGGCAGAGCAATGCTTGCAAAAAATTACGGGCTGCTTTTCCACCGGTATTCTTCCTGCGTCCATCAATCTACCTTTACTGAATGCAGTGTGGCATGTATATATACAGCCCAAGCGCGGTGGTTATGTGAAGTTGCAAGAGCTTAAAGGCGAGCACGGCGCAGAGGGCGGGCAGGTGATACTTTATGCCCATGATACGGAAGTGAAATCTTGCTGTAAGCTTTTGCAAAAATGGTTGGTAAAAAAATCTTTGCCCGTGTTGCAAGAAAAAACTTTAAGCCTTGCTCATGACCTGCATTTGCACGTGGAGAAGGTGAGTGTTGGCGTGCAAAAGGGGCGCTGGGGCTCTTGCTCTGCCAAGGGGAATATTCGTCTCAATTGCAGGCTCATGCTTTTGCCAACATATTTGGCCGAGCATGTTATTTTACATGAGTTGTGTCATCTTGTGCACATGAATCATTCCAAAGCTTTTAAAGATACACTGGAAAAAGTATCTCCCAACTCTTTGCTCAAAGATAAAGAATTGGTACGCTCATGGAAAGAATTGCCCTTATGGGTTATTGTTTCATAATAATTAAAGGAAAAAATATGCAAACGCTTGATTATAGAACTTTACCCTGTCCTCAACCTGTGGTGCAATGCCGTAATTTTTTACAAGAAAATACCGTGCAGGAACTTCAGATTTTAGTGGATAATGAACCGGCCGTGGAAAATCTTACGCGCTATTTGGAGCAACAAGGCTTCAATGTGCAACACGTGGCGCAAGGCAGAGACTATGCTCTTACAGCTGTAAAACAAGAGGGGGGAGCATCGACGGATGCAGTGCAATCTTCAGTGCAAAAGTCTTCACAATCCACAGTCGATGTTGAGGCGACAGAAAATATTTTAGTCTTCATCACCACAGAAACCATGGGACGCGGCGACGAAGAATTGGGCACAAAGCTTATGACCAGTTTTTTGGCCACCTTGCCGGAAATGGGCAAAAGCCTATGGCGAGTGGTGCTCTTAAATGGCGGCGTGAAATTATCGGCAGCGGCTGGTGCGCCCTTGGAGCATTTACAAGCTTTGGAAAAAGCAGGTGTGGATGTGCTTGTGTGTGGCGCGTGCTTGAATCATTATGGGCTATTGGAGCAAAAAGCAGTGGGGCAAACATCTAATATGCTAGATATTGTTACTTCTTTACAGCTAGCCTCTAAAGTTATTCGTCCTTAACAGGCTATTGAAAAAGGGCAAACTACTGCGTCAGACTTGTTTTTTGCTTCAGTCATGTCTGTCTTTATACGCGTTGCTCTCGATTTGCGTAATTGCTCGTGCCTCGCAAGCGCAAACGCCTTTGGCGCCCTTTGGGTCGGACTGCTTCCGCAAAAAACAGCGTTTTCCTTGTATCCACTACTTTTTGAACAGCCTATTTGAGGCAGACGTTTAAAAAAGGGAAAATACTGTATTAAAATAAAAAAGCGAAGCTTGGTAAAAAGCTTCGCTTTGTGTAAAATTCTTATGAAAAAACTTATGCGTGGCCAGCTTTCTTGGATTGTCCCCAAGTATTGTGATCAGCCTCTACACGATAAATTTGAACATGATACATTTTGCCTTTACTGCAGCGTGGGCACCCATCTGTCACTAAGAGGCAGTGGGGGTCTAATTCCAACGCGTCAATTCCTGCACTATGAAGTATTTCAGTAGCTCGACCTTGTTCCCAAACAATGGGGCTTCCGCATTTGCCACACTCAACAAAAAGCATCTCAGGGTCAAAGCCTTGGCGGCCCGCAGTGGGGTAGGCTTTGCTGATATCCCGCATATTATCCTTCTTCACGATAAACCTTCCTCGATACCGGTCTGCAGGTAAATTCTGCACACCTTCATAATGTATATAAGTCCAAATGAATTTATATGCAAGCCCCTTGCTCATTTTTTAATAAATCGCTAGAGTAGTTACATGAAAAAAAGGCGCCCTATTGGCTTATTATCTGCGGAATTGCGTAATCAAATTGCCGCTGGTGAGGTGGTGGAAAGACCTGCCTCTGTGTTGAAGGAACTTGTGGAAAATTCGCTAGATGCGGGAGCTACACAAGTGGATATTGTATTGGAAAATGGCGGGCAAGGGCGTATTCGCATCCAAGATAATGGCCATGGCATTGCTCCTGAAGAATTGGAGTTGGCAGTGACGCGCCATGCCACTAGTAAGATTCAAAATTTGAATGATCTTTCCTCCATTTATTCCTATGGTTTTCGTGGAGAAGCCTTACCAAGCATAGCCTCGGTGTCACGCTTTAGCTTAACCTCTTGTGTGGCGCAAGGCGAAGAGAGTAGCGCACCCAAAGGGCTTGGGCATCGTATAGATGTGGAATATGGGCATGTGCTTAAATCTGGCCCAGCTCCCTTGCAACAAGGCACCATAGTGGAAGTGTGTGACCTTTTTTCAAATATTCCTGCACGATTGAAATTTTTAAAAAGTCCCGCCACAGAAAATAAAAAAGCTCAAGAATGGCTTACACGTTTGGCTTTGGCCAAGGCTGATGTGGGATTTAGTTTGCATTTGGGACAACGCGAAGCCTTACGTTTTCCCGCTGGACAAAGTCTTATGGAGCGCCTTGGTGAAATTTGGCCACCACTTATTACGGAAGCTTTGCGTCCCTTCGATGTGACACATAAAGAACATCGGGCCTTTGGTTTGGCTTCACTGCCGCATGTGAGTCAACCGCGCGCCGATAGAATGCTTTTTTATGTGAACGGGCGAGCTGTACAAGATAAAACGCTTATTTCAGCCGTGCGTGAAGCCTATAAAGGGCGCCTTACCACCAAGGATTATCCACAAGTGGTGCTTTTTTTAGAGATTGACGGTGAAGAGGTGGATGTGAATGTGCACCCTGCCAAAACAGAGGTGCGTTTTCGGGATACATCGTCGGTATTTTCTTGTGTGCGTCGAGCCGTGCTTTCGGTGCTAGAGAGTATACCTACCCATGGCGATGCGGTGCAAGTGGGCACTTCGGCCACGTCTTATGATATGCCGGAGCAACCTCAAGGTTTTTGGGGCCGCATAGATGCCACCGGTGTCATGGATGGGCAAAAAATTACAGCTCCGCCATATGCTTCTGCCCATGTGGAAAATGAGAGTCCTGTGGTGGCGGCTCCATCTTTTACATCAGACTCAGTTCATGCGCCTTCATGGCAGGGCCTGCGCGAGGACATGACGCCCTATGGGCCGGATTTGGAAAGCAACACCCAAAGAGAAGTATATGCAGCTACGCGAAGCTCCCATGGGCAGGAATATGGCACCATGGCGCTTTCGCATGCGGAACCTTCCTTTGCAGACCCTTTTCCTTCAGCACCTTCACTTGTGCCAGATAAAAACGCTCCTTCCTTGGTTGAGACAGGGCAAGAGCTTACTTATTTGGGGCAAATAGCGCAAACATATTTGGTGGTGCGTGATGGCAATGGGCATATGCTGTTGCTGGATCAGCATGCTGTGCATGAAAGAATTTTATATGCCCGCATAGAGCATGCCACCTTGGATAGACAATATTTGGCATTGCCCTTGGAAATAGCGGTGCATGGTTCTGAACAAGAGCGCTGGCAAGAGCTACAGCCCACTTTTGAGCGCTTGGGATTTGCCTTAGAGTTACAAGCAAATACTGTTTTTATGAAAGCGCATCCCATATTATTGGAGAGTGGCGCGGCTAAAGCTTTTGTACAAGATGCTTTAGCTGGGCGCAAAGATGATTTATCTGCTTTACTTATTTCCTTTTCGTGCAAAGGTGCCATTAAGGCCGGCCAAGCCTTGACGCATGACGAAGCTGTGGGCTTGCTACAGCAATGGCTACAAGTGCCGCAAAGAGATTTTTGCCCTCATGGGCGACCGGCCGTATTGCGGTTTGGGGCTCGAGATTTGGAAAAAATGTTTAAGAGAGCCTAAGCAAAAGAGCAAAACATGACAGATAAAAAAGATTCCCCTCGTCTTATCCTCTTTGCCGTGTGCGCGGCGCAATTTTTCATGCCCTTCATGGTGGCAGGGGTGAATTCTATTCTCCCGCCCATAGGGGAAAGCACTGGAGCTTCGGCTCAAGAGTTGAGCCTTATCACGACTTTTTATATTTGGGGTTTGGTGGTGGCGCAGCTCACCGCTGGGCGCATGGGTGATATATGGGGCAGGCGACGTATCTTTCTCATGGGATCTGCACTTTTTGTCATCACCAATATGCTCATAGGTTTCACGGAAAATATTTTTGCCATTCAAGCTTTACGCACCATTCAAGGCCTTGGTGCTGCCATTTTTTCTGCTTCGGGTTTGAGTATATTGGCCGTGGCAGCGCCGCAAGGAAAACGCAATCAATATATTGCCTTTTCTGCCACTGCCATTTATGTGGGCATTGCCTGTGGCCCGCCTGTGGCCGGCTTCATAGGAGGGACTTTTGGGTGGCAATGGCTCTTTTGGGGAACGGGTTTTGCCGGTTCTCTCACATGGCTTTTCATGCGCTTTGCCGTACACGAGGAATGGTTTGAAGCCAAGGGCGAACCCTTCCACTGGATGGATGCCCTTATTTATGCCATAGGCATGGGCTGTATAACCTTTGGGGCAACGTGGCTCAAAAGTTCCACCATGGTGGGCGTGTCACTTATTGTATTGGGCATGATCACGGTGGCTTTTTATGTGCGCCAAGAAATGCACGCTAAATATCCACTTTTAGATGTACGTTTGCTCATACAAAACAAAGTTTTCGCCTTATCTTCCTTGGCGGCTTTCATTAATTATAGTGCCATTTTTGGCATGGTGATTTTCTTTAGTTTGTATTTACAGGTCGTGCTGGGGATCAGTGTGGAAACAGCCGGCTTGTATTTGTCCTTACAATTCATTGCGCAGGCTTTGGTGAGTTCCAGAACTAGCTCCTTGGTGAATACCTTCGGCGGGGCCAAGGTGAGTGCTGTGGGCATTGCCCTATGTGGTGTGGGGCTTTGTGTATCTGCTTTTATGGATAGGGATAGTTCCTTGGCTTTATTCTTTACGGCGCAGATAATTTTGGGTGTGGGAGTAGGTTTTTTTGCCGCGCCCAACACGTCGGTTATTTTAGAAAGTGTAGATAAAGCGCACCTCGGGCAAGCATCCAGTGTGGTGGGTAGCATGCGCACCGTGGGTGCTTTGGTAAATACCAGCATCGTGACCATTAGCTTTGGCTACTTTCTGGGGGATGAGCCGGTACATGCAGGCAATATAGATGCTTTTTTACAAAGTATGAAGGTGGATTTGCTCCTTTTTGGGCTATTGAATATTGCTGCCATAGCTTTTGCACTCGGTCGCGGTAAGGCCATTTCTAAGCAAGCATAATAGGCCCTTGAAAACAGCTATTTGTGCCGCCAGTGTAGAACAGCCAAAGGGCTTATGTCTGTTTAATACGCGTTGCTCTTTGTAGCTGGTCGATTCAAAATTTGTCAGCGTCTATACTTTGCACCCCTTAGGCAGGTCTGCACATCTTGACACTTTCACTTCCTCGCATTTCATTATTCTTTAGTAGCCTGTCTAAAATTGATTTTTTCCACAGGCAGGTACGCAAGGTTATCTTTGTTGGAGTAAGGTATAGAGTTGCACGGCCAATGTATCCAGCACGCGAGCCGGATTTACATTATATTGCAAGGCTTCTTGGGCGGCGTCTATATATTGAGTGACGGCAAGTCGTTTAGGTGCTTGTAAGGGGGCAAAGCAGGCTGAAAGAGGCCCTTTTAAAGCTAAATTATCACCGGGAATAAGTGTGGTCAGGAGGCGTTTTTGACACAACAGAAGCACTTGCGTGGCGATTTCCGGTGTGACGGCACCTTTTCCTCCCGTCATGGTCCACCAACCTGTACCTCTTTGTAAAAAAGTGGCTAGAGCCGCTTCCCACGGCCCCATTTCTTGAGCCACTACATGTGCTTTGGGCCAAGGAAGGGTGTATACCCAAGATCTTGAAACCAAGGTGGGGAGGATTTGCTCGCGTTGAGCTGTGAGCAAGACAAAAAGTGTGGTGGGGGAGGGCTCTTCCAGCACTTTCAATAAGGCATTGGCTGCCGCATTACGTGACGTGTCTATGCCACTAATAATAACCACACGTTTTTGCCCACTGCGGGTGGTGTCCCCCATTTTTCCTTTGAGAGCTTGTGCGTTTTCTTTATTAAGAGCACGGACGGGGCCAGGATTTTCTGCATCGGCTGTATTGGATATGCGCCCGTCAAAAGCCAGCACATCGCCATGAATGCGCATGCCAATATGCAAGCAGGAAGGGCATTGCCCGCAAGGCTGTATTAAGTGTTGTTCTGCACGGGGGGAGTTGAGGCGCTGTTGGCAATGCTGTAAAGTGGCCCACCAAAGGGCCATGGATTGCCTTTCTTCTTCTACGCCGCCTTCCAACAAAAGCACTTGGGGGGCATGTTCCATGCCGCATAAGGTGACGCGCGCTTGTTGCAAATGCGCTTGTAAGGCGGGAGCAAGGGCCTTGCGCGCATCTTCCACGCAAAGCCCCAAATCTGCATCCTTAGCAATTTTAGCCATGAATTTTTTTAAGCACAAGTAATGGTTTGATCGCGCTCTGGGCCCACGGACACATAGCTGACTTTTACCTTACAAAGCTCTTCAATTCTTTCTATATAGGCACGCACTGTGACCGGTAAGCTCTCCCAAGTGGTGCACTCGGTGATATCTTCGGTGAAACCGGGCATGGACTCATAAATGGGCTCCACTTGGCCAAGGCCACCTTCTTCTTGTGGGGGGAATTGTATCACTTGTCCTTGATACTTGTATCCTGTGCAAATGAGCAGTTCCGGCATATTACGCATGACATCAAGCTTGGTGAGGGCAATGTCGGTGAGGCCGTTTAAGCGAATGCTTTCACGCAAAATAACAATATCAAGCCAGCCGCAACGACGTGCGCGACCGGTGGTGGCTCCAAATTCATGCCCGTGTTTGCGTAAAAATTCACCCACTTCATTTTCTTGCTCGGTGGGGAAGGGGCCTGCGCCCACACGTGTG
Organism: uncultured Desulfovibrionaceae bacterium; assembly: GCA_964370835.1. Classification (GTDB taxonomy): domain Bacteria; phylum Desulfobacterota; class Desulfovibrionia; order Desulfovibrionales; family Desulfovibrionaceae; genus CAYJAD01. Next base: position 42,588 of record CAYJLO010000010.1, on the reverse strand, counting down.
GTATAGGCTTTGACTATGCCCACGATGCTGTCCAACTTACGAGGAGAAGCTCCACTACCCGAAGCCGCACAAGGGGATACGGTATTGGAAGAGGTCACAAAGGGGTAGGTGCCATGGTCAATGTCTAAATGCGTGCCTTGTGCACCTTCAAAAAGTACACGTTGCCCTTTTTCCCACGCTGCATCAAGTATAGAAGAAACATCGTCAAGGAAGGGGGTAAGGCGCGGTGCAATGCTCATGACTTGTTCAAAGACCTGCTCAACGTCCAAGGTGGGTGCATTGTAAAGGTTTTTGAGCAGAGCATTTTTCTCTTCTAATGCGGCGCTAATTTTGGTGCGCAATAATTCGGGATTGGTCAAGTCCACAGCACGGATGCCAATGCGAGACATTTTGTCTTCATAGCATGGGCCAATGCCGCGACCTGTGGTGCCAATTTTATTGCCGGCTTTGTGTTGCTCACGTGCTTGGTCTAAAGCTGTGTGATAAGGCATGATAAGATGCGTTTTTTTGCTGATTTTAAAACGCTCGGGTGTGATGGCAATGCCTTGCTGGCTCAACTTGTCCATCTCTACGAGCAGGACAAAGGGGTCGCACACAACGCCATTGCCTATGCAACAAATTTTATTTTCATGTAAAATGCCAGAGGGGATAAGGTGTAAAATGGTTTGCTCATTGCCTACCTTAATGGTGTGACCGGCATTATTTCCGCCTTGAAAGCGTACAATAACATCCAAGTCTCGGCTGAGTAAGTCTACAATTTTACCCTTACCTTCATCGCCCCACTGGGCGCCTACTATAACTACATTTGACATATATTTACCTCATTTGTGTACTGCAAAAAAGCTTACTTGCGCATAAAAATATTTACACAAAGCTTTAAATGACTACGCTATAGATGTTTGTAAGTCAAACGATGTTTTTCACTTTTTACTCGCTGGCATTGCAAAGGCTTATGTTGAATCTTGAAGAGGGCTTTAGAGGGGCTTTTTCGGTTTAAATATAAGTTGGTTAGCCTTTGGTTTTTCCACAGGCTCTTCTGTTTTTGGGGCTAAATCTTTTTCCAAGCTAAAATTTGAAAGCTGCATCTCTCCATTTTCAGGACGCATTTGCTGGCTCCAATGATAGTTAAAGAGCTGATTTTTCCAGCGTTTTGCTTGAATGAAAGAAAAAACTAAAGCTGCCTCTTCCCAGCGCTTTGTGGGCTCAAACCGATGCACTTTCTCGGCATAGCTGTCCCAAAGAGCCATGAGGGATGCTTCGTCCAAAGCATCCAATTGACGGGCTAGTTTATGTAAAAGTGATTCCATGTGGTCTCCAACGTATAGGTTATATTGATTTATTCTCAGGGTTTGCACAAAATTAATGCACATAACTGAGCAGTATAACCTTGATGCTCTGCATATGTAACAGAAAAAACGTAAAAGGCCAAGAGTTAAGCCATGGGCAAAGCTTTTGGGAGCTTAAGGTATTGAAAATTGCAAGTGTGTACAACTTGTGCTAAACTTGCTACGCGCGCTAGCCAAGCGGCGCAGAGTTTACGGCGTTATTGGTGATGTTACCTGTATCGTGCCACATAATTATATAAAGAGGATGTTATGAGCGATTTAAAAGACATGTACAAGAAAGTTCAAAAAGATGCTTTCCCCGATACCATGACCATTACCATTGGCGAAGAAAGCATGGTGTATAAAAAACGTACATGGAATATTGACAATGAAGAAAAGGGTTTACGCTACGGTGAAAACCCCGATCAACCTGCGGCCTTGTACCAAATGGTAGAAGGGAGCATAAGCTGCGGTGGTTTAACCTGGCGCGGCCCCACGCAGGGTATTGTATCTGCCATGACGGAAGCAAATATGATTCAAGCTGGCAAGCATCCTGGTAAGACAAATCTCACCGACGTGGACAATGGTGCAAATATTTTACAATACTTGGCGCAGCACCCTGCCGCCATTATTTTAAAGCATAATAATCCTTGCGGCGCGGCTTGGTCGCGTGAGAGCATTGGTGATGCGCTGGAAAAAGCCTTTTGGTGCGATCGCATTGCTGCCTTTGGTGGTGCTGTGGTGGTGAACCGTGAATTGGATATGCGCTCTGCAAAACTCATTGCCGATAATTACTTTGAAGTGGTGGCTGCCCCTGCCTTTGCAGAAGGTGTGCTTGATGTACTTAAGAGTCGTAAAAACTTGCGTATTATCCAGCTTTCTGGCTTGGCTCGCTTGGAAGAGCTGACACAGTCTTCTTTCCTCGATATTAAAAGCTTGTCTGATGGCGGGCTCATTGTGCAAAAATCTTTTGTAAACAGCATTACCTCACCTTGTGACTTTCTTTCTGCCACTGCCACCACCAAGGAAGGCGTCACAGTAACGGCACGCAAGCCCAATGCACAAGAAATGGACGACTTATACTTTGCATGGGCTGTGGAGTCTGGCGTAACTTCCAACTCTATTATTTTTGCCCGCAATGGTGCCACGGTGGCCATTGGTACCGGTGAACAAGATAGAGTGGGCTGCGTGGAGTTGGCCATTCATAAAGCGTATACAAAGTATGCAGACACCTTATGCTTTAAAGAACAAAATATGACCTTGTATGAGCTGAAATTAAAGGCTGTTGAAGATACAGAATCTGCCGCAATTTTGGCAGATATTGAAGCGCGTACCAAGGAAGCCCATGGCGGTCTTGCCGGTTGCGTGTGTATTTCTGATGGCTTCTTCCCCTTCCGTGATGGTGTAGATGTGGCCATGGCAGAACAAATCACCGCCATAGGTCAACCCGGCGGCTCCATGCGCGACCATGAAATCATTGCCGCATGTAACGAAAAAGCTCCTCAAGTGGCCATGGTATTCACGGGCCAGCGCTCTTTCAAACATTAGAATTCATAAAATATTCATGATAAGGGGAAAGGTCTTCGGGCTTTTCCCCTTTTTTTGTCAAATATATGCACAAGAAGGTATCTTGATGGCGTGCTTTTGGATGAAGAGTTTTTTTAACGCTAGCAATCAGATCCAAAAGGGCGTCGAAGGGATGGTCTTTTTTCCTGCAAAAAAAGTTGAAAACGTAAAAATGAAGTGCCAAAAAGCAAAAATTTTCCCTAAAAAAGGGCCTAGAAAAACTTTTTTAATTTTTTTTCAGGCCCTTTTTTAGGCTTTTTTGTCCTGTTTTTTTTCTAGACTTTTTTTAACGTGGCTTTCTTACATGAAAAAAATATCTGTGCTCATAAAAATCATCTAACTTAACACTACAAAATGTCTAGACATTTCTTTGCAATAAAGTTTTTTTTCCTGTAAGAATGAGATTAGTAAAAAGTTAAGGGTGTCTTGGTCAATTTTGCACTTATTTGGAGAGCAAAGATTGACGGGCCAAAAGTCCTAGGAGCACAGCTCCGGCTTGGGCCACGTTGAGCGAGTCAAAATTGTTTTGCATGGGTATGTAGAGCAGCTCATGACAACGTTTGGCGATGCCAGGACGCATACCCTTACCTTCATTGCCAAGAACCAAAACTGCCGGAAGAGGCAAAGTGTCGGTGAAGGCATTGAGGGAATTTTGCTGAGCTTTCATGCCGGTTCCCACGATGGAAAAGCCCATTTCTTCGGCTTCATCCAAGGCGTGACCCAGATTGGTCACTTGGGAGATGGCTAAATGCTCAAAGGCGCCAGCGGCGGCTTTTTTGGCAGCATCGCCAAGGTAAGCGCTGTTATGCTTGGGAAGAATAAGCCCAGCGGCGCCAAGGCCGTAAAGAGTACGCGCCAGCGTGCCCACGTTTCCCGGGTCCTGCACTTGATCAAGGGCCACAATGAGGGGAAAGGGGCTTTGCAAAGCTTTTTGCAAGAGTTCTGGTAAAGGGCTTTGGCGAGTGGCGCCAAGCCTAGCGATGACACCTTGATGCTGCGCACTGCACATGCGGTCAAGGGCAACGCCATCCACCAAGGAAAAGCGAATGTCATGGGCGCGGCACAGGTCGAGCATAAGGTTAGCTTCTTGGTGGCGCAGGCCTTTTTTGAGAAAAAGGGTGTCCACACGCAAAGGTTCAGATTGTAAGAGTTCCAACACGGGCTTGATGCCTGCCAGTAGGGGCGCTTGGTTTTTCATATATACGTCCGTTAGGTTAGGATTTTAGATGGTGTGATTGCTACGCACCATAAGAGGGGTGGTTATGTCAAGTAAAGTCTTTTCTCAAAAAATGTCATCTTCCAAAGCTTTCATGGGTGTTTTTCTTTGTGCCATGCTGTTTATGGTGGGGTGTAGCTCGAAAAATGCTTCTATGATGCCAGCTCGTAAATATTCTCAAGGTTCTGTTGGTGATGCGAAGTTGACTGCTAAACAAAAAGAAATTTTTTATAAAACAGGACAACTTGATAAAAATCTTCCTAAAAAAGCCTTACCTGCCGTGGCAGAACAGTATAGCCACTTTTTAAATGGTGGTCGTCGTACCATGGAAGTGTTCTCTCAGCGTTCTGAGGATTACTTGGGTCATGCGCGTGATATTTTTCGCGCCAAGGGCATGCCTGAAGAATTGGCTTATTTAGCCATAGTGGAAAGTGGCTATAAGCATACGGCAAAATCCCATGCCGGTGCCGCCGGTACTTGGCAGTTTATGCCTTACACAGGCAAAATGTACGGTTTGCGTCAAGACACATGGCTTGATGAGCGTTTAGATCCATACAAATCTGTGGAAGCAGCAGCCACCTACCTTAAGCGTTTGCATTCTTATTTTGATGATTGGCTTTTGGCCGTGGCTGCCTATAATGCCGGCGAAGGCAAAATTGGTCGCGCTTTAGAAGCCACCGGCACCAAAGACTTTTTCTCCTTGGTGGAAAAAAATCACACCCTCAGCGATAAAATGCAGTTGCGCACCGAAACTTTGGTGTATGTGCCGCGTTTCTTGGCTGTGAGCAAAATCATGCGCAACCTTGGTCCTTTGGGCTTTGACACCGTACACCATGAGCGTGATTCCCTCCATGCTCGCGTGGAAGTGCGTCCCAATACAAATCTTAAAGGTCTTGCTTCTGTATCTGGTCTTTCTTGGGCAGAATTTCGCGAAATCAACGCCGCTCACAAGAAAACCACCAGCCACAAATCACATACCACCTACGCTTATGTGCCACATGATAAAGAGCACGCCAGTGAAAAGTACATTGCCAGCTCTGCCAGCCGCGTGATGATAGCAAAGGCTAAGCCTACGACCAGTAAGAGCGGTACATATAAAGTGAAATCTGGTGAAAGTTTGTCCACCATAGCGCATAAGCATGGCATCTCCATTGCTAGCTTGCGTCAGGCCAATAATATGAAATCTTCCACCACCATTCGTGTGGGTCAGGTATTACGTTTACCCAAATCCGGAAAGAGCACAGCGGTGGCTTCTGCTCCTAAGAGCAAAGTGAGCAAGTCCTCCAAGAAGAGCAGTACTCCGCGCCTCATGGGTTATAAAGTAAAATCCGGTGAAAGCCTTTCCGTTATAGCGCATAAGCATGGCACTTCTGTGGCAGAACTCATGAAGCTTAACAAGTTGAGTGACGCCTCCAAAGTGCGCATAGGGCAAACCTTAAAGGTACCGACTTCCAAGGCGGCTGTGGCGCAAAAGAAAGTGCATGTGGTTAAATACGGCGATACCGTGGGTGGTATTGCTCTTAAATATAATTTATCCACGGCGCAATTACTTAAAATCAATAAAAAAGATTCTGCCAAAATTCGTGAAGGTGAAAAGCTTTTGGTTTCCATGCGCTAAGCAAGTCCATTCATCATATTGGGGAGAGAATGAAAATTTTCTCCCTTTTTTTATGCTTTTTTGCCGTGCAATGATGAAAAAGTTACAAAAAAGTATTTTTTTGTATAGATTGTCTTTGACAGATACTTCTGAATACTGTATACGAAAAAAAATTAATTTATGAATATCTTTTACAGGAGATAGTTATGTTTGACTTACATATGGGTTTTGATGGAAATTTTGGCGAATACGGTGGCCAATTTGTGCCCGAAGGCCTTCAGGCTGTCTTAAATGAAGTGGGGCAAGCCTTTTTACGCTATAAAGATGACCCAACCTTTGTGGCAGAACGTGCACATTACATGAAAAACTACCAAGGGCGTGAAACTCCCGTTTTTCATTGCGAGCAACTTTCTAAGAAATGCGGCGGTGCGCAAATTTGGTTGAAGCGTGAAGATTTAAATCATCTTGGTGCGCATAAAGTAAGTAATACCGTGGGGCAAATTTTATTGGCTCGTCGCATGGGTAAAAAACGCATCATAGCTGAAACCGGTGCCGGACAACACGGTGTGGCCACGGCGGCCACGGCGGCGCTCATGGGTATGGAGTGCGTCATTTATATGGGACAAAAAGACATCGAGCGTCAGCGTTTAAATGTCTTTCGCATGGAAATGATGGGCGCTAAGGTTGTGGCGGCCACCAAGGGGTATCAAGGCTTAAAAGATGCCGTTGATATGGCCATAGAAGATTTGGTGCAAAATATGGACACCACTTTTTATTTACTGGGTTCTGCTGTGGGGCCGTATCCGTATCCTGCCATGGTGGGCTATTTTCAATCGGTGATTAGCGAAGAGTCGCGTCGTCAAATGCTGGAGCATTGTGGCGCCTTGCCTCATGCTGTACTTGCCTGTGTGGGAGGCGGATCCAACGCTGTGGGTGCTTTTATGCATTATTTAAATGATACTTCAGTGCGCCTTGTGGCGGCAGAGCCTGGTGGTCGTGGCTCTGGATATGGGCAGCATGCGGCTTCTCTTTGTTTGGGAAAACCTGCTATCTTGCATGGCTATAAATCTTATGTTTTGTGCGATGATGCTGGAGAACCCGATGAGGTTCACTCCATTTCTGCCGGCTTAGATTATCCAGGCGTGAGCCCCTTCTTGGCATATTTAAAAGACCAAGGGCGCTTAGATTGCACGGCAGTGGGCGATAAAGCTGCTCTGGATGCTTTCTTTATGCTGTCACGCACCGAGGGCATTTTACCGGCTTTAGAATCTGCCCATGCCGTGGCTGCTGCCATACAAATGGCCCCCACCTTGAGTGAGGATACGCATTTGTTAGTGAATTTATCTGGACGTGGCGATAAGGATGTGGCTCAAGTGGAAGCCATGGTGGCACGGGGTGAATATACACCCAGTTCCATGTAGCAGGTACTTTCTTTGTAATGCGGCTCAGAAAGGCGTAAGCTTTTTTGGGCCTTTTTTTATGCGCATATGTATACTTGACAAAGCTAAAAGGCTTTATTAGGAGTATCGTGTTGTTTTTAAACCATAATTGAAGTGTTACTTTTATGGGACTTTGTTAGATAAGGATGATTTATGACACGCATTACGAAAACCCTCTCTTTAGCCATGTTGGCTCTTGGGTTTATGGGCATGATTTTCATGCCTCAGGCGGCTGAAGCCAAGAGAAAAGCCAAAGAAAAATCCCATATGATGCAAGGTGAAGCCTCTTGGTATGGGGAAGACTTTCACGGAAAAACAACTGCCAGTGGGCCCATTTATGATATGGATCAGCCCACAGCAGCTCACCGTACGTTGCCTTTTGGTACCGTTCTTGAGGTAAAAGATACCAGCACCGGTAAACGCACCGTGGTATGCATTACAGATCGCGGACCGGTATCGCGTAAACGCTGTGTGGATTTATCACGTTCAGCTGCCATGGAGCTAGACCTTGGCGTGCGCGGTGTGACGCCTGTGACCATGCGCCTTGTGGGGGACACCTCTGGACAGGTGCTTGATAGCTCTGAAGCTTTTTATGTGCAGGTGCAAAGAGATGCCAAGGGCACTTTAGAAAAAATAGGCCCCTTTAGCAATTTTGCCGATGCTACAGTTATGCAAGATATTTTACAACAAAGCTATGAAAAAGCCGTTATAGTGATGGCTTCCGCTCAATAAAGCCCCTTTACGCCGTCTTCGTAAATTTTTACTGTTTCTGTGAACATAGCCTTTTTATTGACAAAGTTTACAGAATGCATAAAGATTGTATTGCTTGACTTAGATACACATTAACATCGGAGGTTTTATGAAAAAACTCTGTTTTTTAGGTGGTGTTGTATGTTCAGCTTTACTTATGGCGAGCCCCTTTGCACAGGCTGCTGAGCGCACAGGTAAAGAGCTTTTCGTGTCGTGTTCTTCGTGTCATACGCCGTCTAAACGCGGCCTTGGTGGCAAGAGTGAAGCGTATTTGCTGGATAAATTTGCTTATTATCAAAACAGTAAGTACAAAGCCATGAAGGTGCTTTTTGACGCCATGTCGGAAACGGAAAAAGTGGCTTTAGCTAAGTATATTGAAAGTATGAAGTAAAAACGAAATAGTATGCTATAAAAAAAGACTGCATTTTATCATGCAGTCTTTTTTTATATGTATGAAATCTTGGCTAATAAGACATGGCTTGTTTATACCCTGCCAAGCGTTTGCTTTCTTTGCGAGAGCGTTGCAAGCTTTGTTGTGAACTGTGCTTTTTTTCTTGTGCCAAGCTTTGAAGGCGTTTTTGCATGCTTTGCAATTGAAGTAATTTAGCTTTGTAAACAGACTCTGGGCATTGACTGCGCAGAGTCCACGCTTCTTGTACAAGTTTGCTACGACGTTTAGACAATATTTCGGCTTGGTCGTAATCGTCCTTGGAAAGGGCCGTCAGCTCTTGCATACTCAAATCAAGGGCTGCATCAAGCATTTTGTCAGGTGTCAGCATGCATCTTCCTTTTGTATAGGTTTACGGCCTATTTTTAAAGGGTTTGCTCTATGGATTGACGCAAAGTTTGGGTGATTTCTTTCCATTTTTCACATGTGGGCACATACTCATATTCTAATAAGTCGGCAAAAAGTACCCAATCTTCGCTTTCTAAAACTTCAGCCATTTCTGAAAGGAGGGAAGAAAGTTTTTCGGAATTGGTGGAAAATTCTACGGTTTTTTCAAGGCTAAATTGATTGCGTAAAGCTTCAATCATTCCCATAAAGTCACGGGTGACATCAAGTAAATCTTGAAGAAGTTCTAGGCCTTCGGTGTCGTCGGCTTGTCGGAAAAGGTTTGCCACTTGCTTACCTGCCGCCATCATGAGCTGTGAAACTTTAAACATCTCTTCTGTAATATCTAAAGCCATTTGCTTAACAGGCACAGAGCGAACTTCTACGCTTTCAATGGAATCACTGTCAATGTCTTCGGCTTGATGTGGATAGATTTCAGAAAATTGTTCTTTGTTTACGATAACATCGGTAATTATGCGATCTTCCATATTGGAATCTTCCATCACTTTTACCAATATTTCTTGTAAGTTGCTGAAATTAGTCACCTGCATATCACTTTGACTGCCGTCAATAATTATCATGGTCCCTCCTCCATTTCCGTGGGAAAAGTCAGTTTAGACTGTAAATGTAGCAAAGAATATGCCAAAAGTATAGAGTATTTTGCCTACTACATGTGCGTGTTAGGGGGCGGTAAGGCCATGGCCTCATACCAGACAAAAAGGTGGCTACGTAGAGATTGCACAAGGGTGAGAAAATCCTCCATGGCACCACCCCTTTCTTGAAATAAGATGAGCCATAAATAGCTCAGTGCTTTAAGTTCTGTGCATTTAGCCAAAAGATGCTGTATGGTTGTGCATGTTTGTATGATACGCTCACCGTGTTGCTTTGAGGGCATACGCGTGAGGAGAAGTATTTGTTCCTCCAATAAGAGCAAAAGTTTTGTGCAATTGTGTAGATGCTCTGCTATGTGTTTGCGAAAAGTAGGCTGAAGTGCGGTAATATGTTCTAAAGGGGCTGGGCCGTAGTTTTGTTTATCGTCAAGAATATGACGATAGAAATGTCTCTGTACCATAAGCCAGTGGCTTCGTTCTTCTTTTTCGTGTCCTGAGAGGCACTGCAAGGTGGCAAAGCCGTGTGCGTCTTCCAAACTAAGCCAGATACGTGCTTCTGGCTGTGGGAGTAAAGGCCAGCTTTTATGTTCCAAGAAATGTAAAGCCAGTTTGCGCACGGTATGACTGGAAATGCAGGTTAGGCAAGGTTGCGGGTTGTTCGTATTTTTTTGATGCACACAAGGAGAATGAAATGCGCAAGGATGACAGGGCAGTGCTGGTTCAAGGCAGCAAGCTTGTGTCATATAGGGGCCTGTGTCCCATGCTTGAGCCGTGGCAAGAAAAATGGAAAGCACTGGAACATCTAAACCTGCCGCAAGGTGCATGGTTCCGGTATCGTTGGTAATGAGTAAATCACATTGATGTAGAACCGCGCCAAGGTGTGGAATGTCTGTTTTGCCAATAAGATTTATATAAGGATGAGGCACTTGCTGGTCTCTAAGGCATTGCTCATAGGTCACGGCCAAGTCTTTTTCTGCAGGGCTACCCAAAAGCACGGGACAAAGCTGACGCTCTTGCCAAAGGGCTTCGCCCACAGCGGCAAAATGTTCCACAGCCCATTGTCGTCTTTTTTCGCTGGCTCCCAGTTGAAAAGCCACATAGCCGGCGCAGTTTTGCGGGGTGCTTTTTTGTAAAATTCTTCGGGCAGCTTTTTGTAAAAACGGGCTTGGTTTTGCCAATCCTCGCAAGGGGCTCTGTGTGTGTTGCGTGGTGAGCGTGGAAAGACCTGCCACGGCGCGGAACATATCCACAAGATTAAAAGGGCAGTTGAGGCGCTCAGCACTGGCACCTTGTAAAAAGGTGGACCACATATCTCCACTTATGCCAAAGCCATGTTCGTCCAAGCCAAAACCTAATATGCTGATTTCGGTGCCCGGAGATACGCTTTGTGCGTCTTGCGCTATGCGGCGCGTGAGGATTCGTGCACTGATGGTGGCTGTGGTATTGATAATTTGCTGTACGGGAAAGTTGTTTTTGATATGAGAAAAAAGTTCTTCAGCTTGGGTAAGAGCCAAGTGCCATGAGGTATCCATATGGCGTAAAAGTGTTCCCCCTGCCAAAGGGGCCACATAATCAAGGCCGCGAATGAGCGATGTTGCTGGGGCAAAATTTTCTAAACACAAGAGGCCCACATGATGTCCTTGAGCTTTGAGTCCAAGGATAAGGGGTTGCATTTGCAGCAAATCGCCAAAGCGCGTTAGGTTAATAATAAGCACATTCATGGGTGGCCTTATGCTGTTGATATTGTGTTATAGGGTGGTATCAAAAAATGGGGAGAAGGAAGTTCTTTCCCTCTCCCCAAAAAAGGTTCGTGATACTGAGCTTATGCCATGGAGCTATTTTCTTTATGGAGCATGGCTAGTGCCAAGTTCTTTTCTTGCTGCATTCTATTGCGAGCAGAAGCTTGAACGGCCGTGGTGGAGGCACCAAATTGCTCACTGCGTATGCTGTAAATATTGTCGATGAGGCGAGAGTCGAAATCCGCTTCACTTTCGGATCCGGAGAGGGCAGCGGCATTGCTAAAAATGCGCGCGGCGCCTGTGGGGCCATGCTGCACGGCGGTGCTGAAGAGTACTTCTTGCATGGCTGGGGAGAACTCGTCGCCGTTAAGGTTGGAACGTTGTCGTAAAGCCGTCACGGCAGGTTTATAATGGCTGTCGTAGATAAATTTTTCTTGCAAGGCTTCGAAGCGCTGAGGTTCATCGGCGGCAATTTGGCGCCAGACGTCGGGCATGGCTCCTTGACGGCTACCTGTATTGGAAGGGCCGGCGTCACGTAGTTTTTCAGCGATATCCGGAGCATTGGTATCGAGAAAATTGAGGAAATTATCCATACTTCCCACGCGTGAAGCTATCTGGTATTTGCCGTAGGAAGTGCCGCCTACGCGGTCATATCCAATGGCAGAAATACCTTGTTTGCCCGACTCAAACTGTTGTGACAATTTTCCAATTTCTCCGGTATCTAAAGTTATTTGCTTGTCTTTAGATAGAGATAAATCCTTTTTTTGCTCTAAGGATAAGGCTGTGGGGGCAATTTGTTTGCCGGGCATGGAGAGAGGCTCTCGCGTGTGCTGCATGGCAAGGGCGCCGGCCTTGATGGAATCTGCCATGGGGGTGACTGGCGCACGTAAATTAAAACTGCCCATGACGGTGCGTAGATTGCGCATGGTCACATCATTACGGGCAACGTCAAGTAAGTTGTCGCTTTTGCCCATATTTTTACCTAGCTGATCTAGGGTTTGTAGATGATGCTTGTCGAGATTGGCTTGTGCCATACGTTGATCTTTAGTTCCGTGAGAAGCTCCAAGGCCAGAGGAAAGTTGTGCGCCTCCTTGTTGCTCTTGCGCATTTGGCATAAGCAAAGCTTTGCCTTGCGCTTTATGGGCATCGGCCATCATGGAGGCAAAAGGAGATTGCAACTCTTTGGTTTGCGGTGCGGCTTTATATTGCTCTATACTTCCTGTTGTGGAAGAGCCATTTTTTTGTACAGGGCGGTTAAATTGCGTATTTTCACCGGCAAATCCTGCATTTTGTGGGGCAATGATGGCCATGATAAAACTCCTTGGAAAACTGTACCGCGCTTGCTGCGCACTTCTTACTTAATGAAGAAGCAAAAATAATACCAAGTGTTATATTTTAGGCCTTTAGCTAGAGTTGGTCAGAATGCCGACACGCAAGGCTTATCAAAGAATCTGCGTGCCATACAGCAGAGGTAAGGCACGCATGTTATTATTCTTTTTCGAATCGCAAAGCCCATGTGTTTACGGTTTCGTAAAGCACTTGGGGGGAGATGGGTTTGGTAATGTGTTCATTCATGCCGTGGTGTAAACTGATTTCTCTATCACCTGTCATGGCGTGGGCCGACATGGCAATGACGGGTATATGTGCTAGGCGTGCGTCGGCGCGAATTTTACTCACTGTACTTAGGCCATCCAGTACCGGCATTTGAATATCCATGAGGACAATATTATAGGTATTTTTTTCTAATAAATCCAACGCTTCTTGGCCATTATTGGCTATGTCCACCGTGTGCCCACCATTTTTGAGTAATTCTTCGGCAATGAGCTGATTTATCTCATTGTCTTCCACCAAGAGAATGTGGAAGGAAAGGCTTTCTTGCGCCTTTTGCTCTGTATCAGTGGGGGATGTTTTAAGCCCTTGTTCGTACGTGCATGTGGATTTAGAGTTGCTTTTCAGGGGGATTTCGTCATGTGAGGAACTTTCCACATCATTAACTTGGTCCACCATGACGCAGGTCATGTCTTCGGCATGAGCCAGATCAAAAATGGCAGAGAAGAAGAAGGTAGAGCCTTGTCCTTCGTTGCTTTCCACCCATAAGTCGCCGTGCATGAGACGTGCTATACGCTGAGCAATGACAAGTCCAAGACCTGTACCGCCGTATTTTCTTGTGACAGAGGTGTCGGCTTGCATGAAGGCAGAAAATAAACGCGAGCACTGTTCCTCATTCATGCCAATGCCGCTATCTCGCACAGAAAAGAGGCAATGTATTTTGCCGGGGCTTTCTTCTTCACCGGTCATACTAATGGTGATGCCGCCGCTTTCCGTGAATTTGATGGCATTACCAATGAGATTAAAGAAAACTTGCTTAATGCGCAAAGGATCGCCCAAAAGCATTTGCTTGGTGCAAGCGGTATACTTGAAGGTGAGGGCAAGGTTTTTGGCAGCGGCTTGGGGCTCAAAAAGCATTTTTAATTCGCCGGCCACATCTTCCAAAGCAAAGGGTATGATTTCCATTTCAAGCTTGCCAGCATCAATTTTGGAAAAATCGAGAATGTCGTTGATGATACGCAATAAGTTTTCAGCGGAAAAAATTGTTTTATCCACGTAACTTTGTTGCATTTCTTCTAAAGGTGTTTTGTCCAAGAGGTGCAAGAGCCCCAACACACCATTGAGTGGCGTGCGGATTTCATGACTCATATTGGCTAAAAATTCGCTCTTGGCACTGGCGCTTTGCACTGCCACGTCACGGGCGGAGCGCAAATCTTGCTCCACAGCGTGAATTTCTGCCAGCATGGCTTTGAGTTCGCGTAGGTCACGCATATAGGCAATGACCACCTCTTGTTCGCCCAGCACGGTGCGTTTTATGACCACGTCTAGGGGAATGGAATTACCGTGTACGTCATTGGCCACCACCTCCACATGGCTCTGGCCAAGGGTGAAGGCTTCGTTGATTTTTTGCTGGGCTAGGGGATGGGAAAGAGTTCCATCTTCTTGCTTTTCAGGTATGACAATGTGGCGATTTTTTATATATTCTTCACGGCTACTGAAACCAAAAAGATGCACGATGGCTTTATTGCAGTCCACTAAGTTGTTATCACGGTCCCATACATTGATGCCAAGGGGGCTGAGATCTAATATGGCCTGTGAGCGTGCTTCGCTCTCTGTAATTTTTGCGATGAAGTTTTTGATTTCGCGCAGATCTCGTAAATACGCAATTATCATGGTTTCATTGCTTAGAGTGATACGAATGAGGCTCACTTCCAGTGGGATAATTTCTCCGTTTCTATGGCGCAGTCTGCTTTCATAGTGTAGATAACCCTTTTCAAAGGCTTGAGTTAAATTTCTTTGAATATGCTCTTTGACAGATAGATTTTCTTCAAGGGGTTTAGGTACAATGTTGAAGTAATTGTCTTTGAAGTCTTGTTTTGAGTCAAAACCAAAAAGACGTAAGCATTCAAGGTTGGTGTCTCTGAGGGTAAAGTTGCTGTCCCAAAGGTTAATGGCCATGGGAGCGGCGTCCAAAATGGCTTGGATGCGTTCTTCATGTAATTGCATGGTTTGCAGTACTTGCAAAATTTCACGCAAGTCGCGTAAGTAGGCAATAACCATGGTTTCATCGCGGATAACTATACGAATGATAGTCACTTCCACGGGTAGTTCTCCACCATCTTTATCGCGGCAGAAGAATTTGGGCATATGGAAGTAACCCTTTTCAAAGGCTTCTTCCAGAGCATCTTGTATGACCGAGTTCGAGCTGCTGCCGTCGGGTTGTAGCTTTGGCAAGGTGTCTTGAAATTCTTGCAAGAAGTCGTATTTATCTTCGTAGTTATAGATGCGCAAGGCTTCTAGGTTGGTGTCTTTTAATATGTAATTTTGATCCCACAATAAAATGGCCATGGGGGTGGCATCAAGGATGGCTCTGGTGCGCTCTTCCATGTGTACAATATTTTTAATACTGTCGGTAACGGCAGAAATATCTTGCGTATACCCAAGGATGAAGTCTTCCCCTTGGAAGGTGACGCGACAAAAGGTTTCCTCGGTGGGAAAGGTTTTGCCCTCATGATTTTGATGTATCCACTGGAATTTATACGCGCCATCAATGAAGGCTTTTTCTAAATATTCCGGCATGAGTTCATTGGATAAGCCATCCACCTGATAGGCCGGAGAATAATTCATGTAGTTTTTCTTATATTCTTCCTTGGAAGGTGCTCCAAACATGCGTGTGACCTCATCGCTACAATCTATCAAATGCAAATCGCGCGACCAAATATGCATGGTCAATGGCATGGTATTCAAGGTATTATTAATAAACTCAAGAGTTTTGTTTGCTTCCTTGAGGCAATGTTGACAGGCTTGCTCATGGTGAATGTAGAGAAAAAAATTGCTGTCTGCTTGCGCATTGGCAGGAGCCAAGGTGAGTTTGGTCATGAGCGCTTCACCATCAAGACCTGTTAATACCCATTGCGTTTGGAAAGAATTCTTTCTTTCTTGCATATATTTACGCAAACTTTTGCCGCTGTGCAGGCCATTGGGCTGAAATTCCGGCATAAAGTCGTGTATGTAGAGGGGACCATCATGCACAATATCTTTACTGATGAAAGAAGAGAAACTTTCATTATAGTATAAAATATCAAGTTTTTGACTTATATACACCACAGGGAAAGGCATATTTTCTAAGAAGGCGGAAATTTCTGTGGTGGGAAATGTTTGTGTCGGAGAGGCAAGAGTCATAAGAACCTCCGAATATCGGTGAAGAATATATCTAGAGGGTAAGGCAAGAATGCCTCTTTAGCAAGCTTTTTAGTGGGATTAGGGAGAAATGTTTTAGTGTGAAAGGGGGTTGCGTAAAGGATATTGGAAAAAGCTAAGGAAGTAAGCCCCATGTAGCGATATACACAGGGCTTACCAATAGGTTACTAATAGGCGTGGTCGTCGTCCAAATCTTCAGCGGTTACTTTACCGGAAAAGATGGTGTAAATCCAAAATTGATAGGCCAGTACTATGGGTACGCAGACCAAGGTTACACCAAGCATGATTTTAAGGGTTAAGGGGCTGGAAGCCGCATTGAAGGCTGTGACGCTCCATTCGGGATTGAGGCTGGAGATGATAATTCCGGGGAACATACCCAGCACACCGAAGAAGGTAACACCCAAGATAAAGACACCGCTGCAAGCCCATGCCATGAGTATTTTCCCCACGCTAAGCATATAACGAACGCCTATGAGTCCGGCAAGAGCCAGTACAGGCACGGCAAAGAGGATGGGGTTGGCAAAATAGTTATCAAACAGCTTTGTGTATACGGCAGTGAGTCCAAGGAAGGCCACCAAGAGCACCAACATGACGGGCCAGAGGAAAAGTGCTGTACCCAGTGCACGGGTTTGCAAGTCATCCTCTGATTTAAAGGCCAACCATAAGGCACCGTGTAGGCTGAACATGGTCAAGAAGAACACGCCGCCGGCAATGCCATAAGGGTTAAGGAGCATGAGCAAATTGCCATGATACACACCCTTGTCATCCACAGGTATGCCTATGAAAAGGTTAGCAAAAGCTACACCAAAGAGGATGGCGGGGATAAGGTTAGAGATAAAATGTACCTTGTCCCAAAAGGCCGTCCACATGGGGAAGTCTTCTTTGTTGCGGAATTCAAAAGACACCGCACGGAAAATAAGTGCAAAAAGAATAATTAAAAGCGGTGCATATAAAGCACTAAACATAACGGCGTAGGCTTTTGGGAAAGCGGCAAAGGTCACACCACCGGCGGTGATGAGCCATACTTCGTTACCATCCCAAAAGGGGCCTGCGGAGTTGAGGATAACGCGCTTTTCGTGCTCATTTTTACCAAGGAAAGGTAAAAGTGTGCCAAGGCCCAAGTCAAAACCGTCTAAAATAAAGTACACTGCCCACAAAAGCGCCCAGAGTCCAAACCATGTAGTTTCTAGCATAATCTTCCTCCTTAGGCTTTAGCGGGTTTCGGGCCTTTGCAGGCGTACTTACGAAGCAGGTAAATATCAATAAGGCCAAGCATGGAATATACCACAATAAATGCCACAAGGGATATGGCTACGTTGCTACCGGGGATGGGGGATACTGCATCAGACGTACGCATGAGTCCGTAAACAATCCAAGGTTGGCGACCCACTTCTGCCACGGCCCAGCCAAGCATGATGGCTATGTAGGGTAGCGGAATACACCACACCAAGGCGCGCATGAGCAGAGGGTTCATCTCTGTGCTTTTATTGCGTTGTAAGAAAGCCCAACCGGCCAAGAGCAAGAACAGTCCGCCAAGGGCAATCATGGTTCTAAAGGAAAGGAAAGTGGTAAGCAGGGGAGGACGATCTTCTTTGGCAAAGTCATTTAAGCCCTTTACCTCTGCTTTGGTATCTCCAAAAGAAAGCCATGAAGTTAAGCCGGGAATACTGAAAAATTCTACCACGTTCTTTTCTTGGCTTTCGCTAGGCCAGGCAAAAACGTGCATGGGGGCTTCTGGGCCGCCATCCCATAGGGCTTCCATGGCTGCCAATTTGGCAGGTTGGTATTGAGCTACCATGGAACCTTGATGGTGACCGGCAATGGCCACGAGTAGGGTCATGATTAATGTGAAGGGGGCCACCATGCGGAAGGAGCGGCTGAAAAATTCCACATTGCTTTTACGCAGTAAATGCCAAGCGCTTACGCCAAGCACAAAGAATCCGCCAAGCATCCATGTGGAAGTGACGGTATGGAAATACTGACCAATGGCGTAGGGGTTGCTGATAACGGTGAAGAAGTTATCTAGCTCGGCGCGGCCATTGCGCAGCACATAGCCCACGGGGTTTTGCATCCAGCCGTTGGCAATGATAATCCAAAAAGCAGAAATGTTACCGGCCAGGGCAACCATATAGATGGAGAAAAGGTGCACTTTTTTGCTCACCTTTTTCCAGCCAAAAACCCAAATGGCCAAGAAGCTTGATTCAAGGAAGAAAGCCACCGTGGCTTCCACAGCCAACAAAGAACCAAAAATGTCGCCCACATATTCAGAGTAGCGGGACCAGTTAGTTCCAAATTGGAATTCCAGGGTGATGCCTGTCACCACGCCTAGGGTAAAGTTAATAACAAAGAGTTTTCCCCAAAATTGGGTTTGTCTTTTCCAAAATTCATCTCCGGTGCGCACATAGCGGGTTTCCATCCAGGCCAATAAGACCGAGAGTCCCAACGTGAGCGGCACAAAGACAAAGTGAAAAAACACGGCCACAGCAAATTGCAACCGGGATAATAAGACTACATCCATGCGTCCTCCAAGGTATCTTCAAGTATTGAAACAGATAGGCGACCCTTGTTGAGAGTCGTTCCTATTAGTACGCCTTTTGTTTTGAGAAGACAAGCTTTTTTATTGACTATTAAAACAAGAATCACTAAGTTTCTACGGCATCGTAAAATGCACGCGTTCGGGCTTTGCCTTTGTAAAAAAGGCTTGAACTGAGAACTTTTATGGGTACTTTTCGTACTATAAAAAAACTACATTCATCTTAGAGAGGAAACTTTTGTGTCTACAGAAATGAGTAAACTTTCCAACCCAGCTCCCATTGGCCTTGCTGCCTTTGGTATGACCACTATTTTACTAAACATTCACAACGCCGGCTTTTTTCCGCTGGATGTGATGATCATGGGTATGGGCATTTTTTATGGTGGTATTGCCCAAATTATCGCTGGCTGTATGGAATTTCGCCGTGGTAACACCTTTGGCAGTACAGCTTTTGTTTCTTACGGCTCTTTCTGGTTAACCTTGGTCTTTTTGTGGACAGCCAAAGAAGCAGGTTTGCCTGCTGCCACACCTTTTGCCATGGGTTGTTACCTTGGCATGTGGGGCCTGTTTACGGCTCTGCTCACCATCGGTACGCTGAAGGGCGCGCTCATTGGTAAACTGGTATTCTCTTCTTTGACTTTACTTTTTGCTTTACTTTCTGCAGCCAACTTTACGGCCGGAAATCCTGAATTAAGTCATAGCATTCACACTCTTGCCGGTTATGTGGGCATAGTGTGCGGTAGCTTTGCTTTGTATGAAGCTGCAGCACTGGTTATCAATGATAAGCATGGCAAAACCGTATTGCCTTTATAGTCGTACACACTTGATTTCATGGGCGTCTTACTGCGGTGAGGCGCCCTTTTTTTTTGAGGCAGGATGGGGAAGGCCCATGAGAATCAGGCCTTCCCGTAAAAACTTTTGTTATCTTATGCGCGTTTAGCTTGTAAAGAATCGCGCAACCATTGGTACCAGCCTTCCAAGCCTTCTTGGGTGCGGCATGATACTTCAAAAATGGGCAAATCTTTATTGAGTCTTGTGGAAAAATCACGGGCGCGGGCCACGTCAAAATCCACATAGGGTAAGAGGTCTATTTTGTTTAAGACCATGGCTTGAGCCAAGTTGAATAGCAAAGGATATTTTTCGGGCTTATCATCGCCTTCGGTGACGCTGAGCAGGGCCACTTTAGCATCTTCGCCGCAATCAAATTCCACAGGGCAGACCAAATTGCCCACGTTTTCAATGAAAAGAATGTCTATTTCATCCATATCCAAGGATTTCAACGCTTCTAAAATCATATTTCCGTTGAGGTGACAGCCGCCATCGGTATTGATTTGCACAGCCTTGGCACCTGTGGCAGCCACGCGGCGGGCATCATTGGAGGTTTGTAAATCTCCTTCGATGACAGCCATGCGAAGCTCTGGGCGCAAATCCGTGAGGGTGCGTTCCAATATGGAGGTTTTGCCAGCTCCCGGTGAGCTGATAAGATTCAACACCAAGATGTTTTTTTCTTTGAAAAGCACACGCAATTCATCGGCAATTTTATCATTGGCTTCCAGTACATTACGCACTACAGGGATTTCCATATATATCCTTTATTCCGCTTCTAAATGTTGAACGTACAGCTCTCGCCCTTGCTCCACATCATGTCCCATACTGTTTTGACATTGCGGGCAGGGCTCAAAGGGATTTCCTTCGCTGGGTGTAAAGCTTTGGTGGCAAATGCCACAGCGCAAGATAAGGGGCACTTCTTCCATTTCCAGGTGTGCTCCTTGATGCGGTCCGTCCTTGGTGACAGCCTCAAAGCAAAATTGCAAAGAGTCTGGCACCACCTGCGATAAGGCGCCATAGCGAACACGCACCAAAGTCAGTTTGGTACAATTGTTTTTGGCGAGCTCATCGTTGATTATGTTCAGAATATTTTCTGCTATTGCCATTTCATGCATAACAATACTCTATCGTAAAAGCAGTTGCGCGTAAATGAAATTTTTATTTTTTAGTAAGGCGTTGGTGAAAGCTAGAGTATGTTTTTTAGAGAGGGCTTTTCTTTGACACAAGCAGGAAGGCGGTTTATCTTCTTACGAATTTTGTGCCATATGATGCCGTAGGCGTGAAGAATGGTACGAATATTTTAAATTTTCTAGGATTCACCATGCAATATAAGATTTTTCCCGTATGCTTTTGTTGTTTTATGCTCATGACGCTACAATTATGGGTTTTGCCTTCGCCCTTGCACGCCAATGCTCTGAGTATGCAAGAAAAAATTCGCATAGTGGATGATACGGGCTATGAGCTTATCTTGGATAAACCCGCCACGCGCGTCATAGGCCTGGATGGATCGTTAAGTGAGCTCATGTTGGCCTTAGATTTGGGGCATACCTTGGTGGGACGCACCGCGGCCGATGCCCATGTGCAAGGCCTTGAGCATTTACCGGCGGTGGGCACGCAAATGCGCCCCAATCCGGAACTCATTGTGAGCTTAAAGCCCGATGTTATTTTGCAAATACTAGATGGAAAAGCTAGTACAGGCTTGGGTTTAGGCATGCGTAGATTGGGCGTTCCCGTTTTGCTTTTTCGCCTCGAGAGCTTTGAGGATATGAATTCTGTACTGCGCCGCTTGGGCATCATGGCAGGCGTAGAGAAAAAGGCTGAAGCCTTGGTGAACTCCTATGTGCGCCGCATTGGTTTATTGCGTACCTTGCTCATGGATGAAAAAAGAGTTTCGCTGTGCTACGAATTACGTTACCCAAGCCTACTTATGGCGGGGGGGAAATCCATCATAACAGATATACTATTGGCGGCCGGCGGGCGTAATGTGGTTGCAAGTCCCGAACAGGATGTGCGCATGTCTGTGGACTCTCTGATTTTGCAAAATCCCGAGGCCTATATCATGCAACAAGGCCCCATGAATCCAGATCCTGAACCCTTGGAAGAGCGTCCTTTGTATGAAAAAATACAGGCCGTGCAAAATAAACGCATACTTACCGTACGAGAGATAGACTTTGCCAGACCGGGGCCGCGCGCCATCGATGCGGCAGAAATGCTGGCCAAGTGGCTACACCCCACGGTGGATTTCACCATGGCCATACCACAAGTGGATGCCAATCCTCGAAGATAGGTAATGGAATATCACTTTATGTGAATGCGTGGTATACAAAAGCTTTTGCTGTATATAAGAAATCTGCATGCCCTAAAAGTTCGTAACGAGCTTTAGGATATGCAGATTTTTATTTAGTTTACTTTGTTAAAACTTTTAATATTTTTTCAAAGATTTATTTTGTCACAGGCAAACCATGCTGTATCCAGCCCATGATGCCATCTTGCATATGCGTGACATTGGTAAAGCTCATTTTCTCCATGACCACCATGGCTCTGGAGCTTCGTGCGCCGGTGCGGCAATGCATAATGTACGGTGCATCCATATCAAGTTGAGCCAGTTTATCTTCAAAATCCGGAGCAATAAAATCTATCATGATGGCACCCTCAAGATGGCCCGACTCGAACTCTTTAGGTGTTCGTATGTCCAAAATGATAAGCCCTTCTGGAGGGTTTTTGAGAATTTGCGCAACTTCTGGACTGGTGACAGAAATGTTTTTAGCCATGGCAAACAGAGGTACTAAGCATAAACACAGCACCAGTAACAAAATTTTTATGCGAGATAATATCATAGGGCACCCCAAGGTGAGAGGATGATGGGAAGGGTATACTATCGAAGGCAACATTAGGATGAAAGTGCGTTGGGTTTTGGGCCAAGTTGCACTCAAAAGAAGAAATAAGTCTTTTTTTCTACAAAGCAAGACGCTTAGGAAATAAAAATATTTTTGAGAAAATGGCTCAATAAATTGGGACGAGGCCAAATTCTCATAAAAGAAATGTGCAAGGGCGAGAGATAAAAAAGAGCACCTCTTCGTAATAAAAGGTGCCCTTTACGTATAAGTCAGATACTGTCGTCAAATGATGCGTTTAAATGTTTTATCAGGGAAGATAAGCAAGCTACGTGCATACAGGCATACATGGCTGAAAGAGTTTGCGAAATCTTACACTGAAAAGACGCATGCGACGTTAGCCACCCAAGTAGGCTTCCTTCACTTTGGGGTCAGCAAGCAACTCTTGCCCCGTACCTTGTAAAACAATACGGCCCACTTCTAAAATATAGGCGTGGTGTGCAATGGAAAGGGCTGCAAAGGCATTTTGTTCCACCAAAAGCACCGTTTTACCATCGGCATTGATGCGCAGAATAATATTAAAGATTTCCTTAACCAGCAGGGGAGCAAGACCCAAGGAAGGCTCGTCCAGCATGAGTAAGTCGGGGCGGCTCATGAGAGCGCGACCCACCGCCAGCATTTGTTGTTCACCACCGGAAAGCGTACCGCCCTTTTGCCAAGAGCGTTCTTTAAGGCGGGGGAAAAGGCTGTATACCCATTCGATATCGTCGGCTATGCCTTCTTTGTCATTGCGGCTATAGGCGCCAAGATGCAGGTTTTCTTCCACCGTCAAGTGGGGCAAAATGCGACGCCCTTCGGGAGAAAGAGAAATACCATGACGCACCATATCTTCGGGGGGTAAACCCATGAGAGACGTGTGAGGTGTATTTTCATGGCGTGCAAAACGAATATCACCGCTAATGGTTTTATTTAAACCGGCAATGGAGCGAATAATACTACTTTTTCCAGCACCATTGGCACCGATAAGCGTTACAATGCTTCCACGCGGAATGTGTAAATCAACGCCCTGTACAGCTTCAATACCGCCGTAGCGAACTTTTAAATTATCTATGTGTAGCATGGTGTACTCTTATTTAAGACTGATGATGTCATCGCCCAAATAGGCTTTTATCACATCGGGGTTGTTACGAATTTCGTCTGGAAGACCTTCAGCGATAAGACTGCCGTATTCCATAACCCAAATATATTGGCACACACCCATGACCACCTTCATGTCATGCTCAATGAGCAATATGGTAAGGTCAAATTCATCACGAATATGCCCAATGAAGTGCATAAGGTCTATGCTTTCTTGGGGATTCATGCCGGCGGCAGGTTCGTCCAAAAGCAAGAAACGTGGCTCGGTGGCCAGCGCACGGGCTATTTCCAAACGACGCTGCGCACCATAGGGCAAGCTATGGGCTTTTTCATGAGCATAGGCGGTGAGGTCTAGCTTTTCAATGAGCATGGCCGCTTTTTGGCGAATGCTGTCTTCTTCTTTGGAGAAGATGGGTAAAGATAATGGAGCCATCCACCAAGGCATCTTACGGCGCACATGGCAACCTACCATGACATTTTCCAGCGCAGTTAAATGCTGTGAGAGGCGAATATTTTGGAAGGTGCGGGCCATGCCGGCTTTACATACCAAGTGAGGCGCGTGTCCGGTGATTTCCTTACCATCAAAAACAACATGCCCTTCTGTAGGGGTGTAAAATCCACTGATAACGTTAAAAGCCGTGGTCTTACCTGCACCGTTGGGGCCAATGAGTCCCACAATGCTTCCGCGAGGGATGGCCATGGATAGATCATTCACCGCCACAACACCGCCAAAGCGCATGATGATATTTTCTACGCTGAGCAAAGCTTCTTTTGGGCTAGGTTTTACAAAGGGAGTGCTCATTTTTTCCTCCAAAACGAAAAGAGGGTAGACCAAGTTATTTCACGCATACCCATGATACCTTCGCGGCGGAAAAGAATAATGCCAAGCAGGAAGAGGGAGAAAATAACCATACGCATGCCGGGAATGCCGGGAATTTCCACAAAACCCAAGTTCATGGGTTCTTCTAAAATGCGCATCCATTCCAACGATACGGTGATGACTGCCGCGCCTAGAAGGGAACCTGTCAAAGAACCAAGACCGCCGGCCACCACAAACATAAGCACGTTGAAGGTGAGGAGGAAGTTGAACATTTTTGGGTCAATGGTGGACAAGTGGCTTCCCAGTAAGGCACCACCAATGCCGGCAAAAAAAGCACCAAGGCAAAAGGAAAGCACCTTATAGTAAAAGACATTGATGCCCATGACTTTGGCCGCAATTTCATTGTCGCGAATACACTTAAGCACATTACCGTAGTTGGAGTTGAGCAAGCGCACAAGGAACACAAGGGTGATGATGAGCCATACATAACAAGTGAAGACGTCGGCATGGTCGGGAATGCCCTTAATGCCCAGCGAACCATTGGTTATGGAAGTAAAGTTAACAATGAGTACACGGATAATTTCTGCAAAACCCAAGGTGGCAATGCCAAGGTAGTCATCGCCGAGGCGCAATACGGGCAAGCCTATGAGTAGGGCGAAGAAAGCCGCCACAAGGCCGCCGGCAATGGCAGAAACCCAGAAGGGCGAATGCACCACAGAAAAAGGCCACATCATGGGCTCTAATAGCCACATCATGTCCTTTTGCGCAGGGCTAAGAATGAATATGGCTGACACATAGGCGCCAATGGCAATGAATCCGGCATGTCCCAAGGAGAAAAGACCGGTGAAACCATAAATAAGGTTCAGCGACAGGGCCAAGATGGCATTGATGAAGAACAGCTTTAAAATGTATAATTCGTAACTGCCCACAAAGTTTTCTGCAAAGTAGGTGAAAATACCGCAGACAATCATGGCCACGAGGGTAAGTATTGTATTTTGGTTCATGCGCATTAGATTTTCTCCTGCATGCGCTCGCCAAAGAGCCCTGTGGGCTTAAAGAGCAAGACCACCACCAAGAGGATGAAGGCAAAAGCATCTCTGTAGCCGGATAAATGCGGCAAGAAGGCCACAGTCATGATTTCTATGAAGCCCAAAATTAAGCCGCCAATAACGGCACCTTGAATGGAGCCAATGCCACCAAATACGGCGGCGATGAAGGCTTTAAAGCCGGGGATGATGCCCATATAAGGGTCAATTTTAGGGTAGCGTAGGGCCCACATGATGCCCGAAGCCGCCGCCAGTGCCGAACCTATGCAGAAGGTTAAGGCAATGATGGTATTTACCTTTACGCCAAGAAGGCGTGTGGTTTCAATATCTTTAGAAATGGCGCGCATGGCAAGGCCGGGTTTGGTGCGGTAAACAATCCATAAGAGGATACTTACCAAGATGATGGTAACACCAGGCACAAAAGCTGTGAGCGGGAGAATATGCACATTGCCAAAGGTCCACTTGGTGATCATCCACTCAGGCTGCAATACAGGGCGTGGAAGACCGGTAAACACCACAACGGCAAGACTTTCTATGAGAAAGGAGACGGCAATGGCCGAGATGAGGGCAGAAATGCGCGGTGCCTCGCGTAAAGGACGATACGCCACCCTTTCCACCAGCATACCGAAAGCACTGGCCATGAGAATGGCAAGAACTGCTGCAAAGGCCCAAGGCAAACCAAAGGCAAAAGTACCGAAGAAAACAAAATAGGCCCCAAGCATTAAAACGTCGCCATGGGCGAAGTTAATAAGGCGCAAAATGCCGTAAACCATGGTGTAACCAATGGCAATGAGGGCATAGAGCGAACCTAGCGTGAGGGCATTAAAAAAATGTTGCAGGAACATTTCAAAGCTCATGCGGCCACCTAAGAGTAGAAAATTATTGAAATTGTGATTTGCCTTGTTGTTATGCTAAGGCGGACATTACCCAAAACAAACAAATGTACCATAAAAGGCGTTTTGTCTGCATGGCTCTATACTATAGAGTAGTATAAAAGTACAGGAAAAACACCATAATGCCATGCGAACATGGTGCATATGTCATAGTAGTGTAACAAAATGCTATTTAACATGTTTTTGTACCCATGGACAAGGCACAATAAAGGATGAAAAAGAAAGCTAAGAATTTTCCCTTTATCTAGAGTGGTGCGGAAAAACTTACTTCCAAAGATGAGCTCTTTTGCCAATAAAAAAAGGGAAGGCTTTTACACCTTCCCTTAATAAACACAAGAGTAATTAATTACTTAGGCTGTACTTCGCCAATGTATGTACGCTTGCCGTCTTTGATTTCCACGATACCGATGGGCATTTCTGCGTCATGGGTAGCGTTGATGGTGAGTACACCAAGGGGAGTGGGTAAATCTTTAATGGTGGCAAGGGCTTCGGTCACAGCTTCTTTATCAGCTTTACCGGCGCGCTTGATGGCGTCCATGATCATCATGTAGGTTGTGTAACCAAGGGTAGAGTTCACATTGGGTTCTTTGCCAGGATAGGCTTGGTTCCATGCATCGGTGAACTTTTTGGCTTCTGCGCTCATGTTAGGCATGGAAGCGGCATAAGGGAAGCCAGTATTGATGAAACCTTCAGCAGCTTTACCGGCGATTTTCACGGTGTCAGGGTTGTCCATGGCGTCGGCACCCATGAGGCGGAAAGTTGCGCCAAGTTCGCGAGCTTGCTTCATGATGATGGCACCTTCAGCAAAGTATGCAGGCATGAATACAACGTCTGGCTTTTGAGCGATGAGTTCGGTGAGCTGAGCTGTGAAGTCTTGGTCACCGGAGTTGTACTTCATTTCGCTTACTAATTCGCCACCAAGTTTGGTGAAAGCGCGCTTAAAGAATACGGAAAGGCCCACGGCATAGTCGTTGGAAACGTCCATGAGGATACCGGCTTTTTTAGCACCAAGGCTATCAACGGCGTATTGAGCTGCGCCAAGAGCTTGGTATGGGTCGATGAAGCATGCGCGGAAGTAATACTTTTTGCCTTGTGTCACAAGGGGGCTGGTGCAGGAAGTGCCCACAACGGGAGTTTTTGCCTTTTCAGCCACTTCACCGCCGGCCATGGCCAAGGAAGAACCGTAGGTGCCGATGATGGCTAGCACGTTGTCACGCTCGGTTAAGCGTTTTACGGCGTTGGCAGCTTCCACTTTATCGGATTTGTTGTCCACAACAACCAATTCCACAGGGCGACCTAAAATTTCGGGCATTTGCTTTTGAGCAAGTTGTACGCCTTCCAATTCCAATTGACCACCAAAGGCATTTTGACCTGTTAAGGGCAAGTACACACCAATTTTGATGGGGTCAGCAGCCACAGCAGGGGCAGCACTGAAAGCCATAAGACCTAGGGCCAATAAAAATGCGCATTTAGCTAATTTCATGAAAAACTCCTCATGTAGTTTGGCCACAGAAAGTCTATTTTCCTTCTGTAGCGTCTTTTGTATACACTTTTGTCACATGACTGGCAAGGTTAAGAAGTTGGAATAGTCAAAAACTCTTTATTTGTCAAAAATCTTTCGGTAATTTTCATATAATCGTGGTGAAATTCTCGAAAAGTCGTCCAACTCTGCACCTAACTCAAGGCCGGGGATGATGGCACGCACCACGGGCATTTCCAACTCTTCCGTGGTAATATCCACATACAGGGGCGTATAGCCGCGTTCTAAAAGTACGCGTTCCAAAAGGGCCACATTGCGTGTGGGAGACTCTAAGCTATAGTCAGGCAAGTCTTCGAGATACTTTTCGGGAAGTCCCTTAATGGCAGGACCAGAGGCAGGGCCATTGGGATAGGGATAGGGCACTTCCGTCAGGGCAGAAAGAGCTGCCTTTTGCCCAGAGAGGCCGGAGCCGGTGGCGCGGGTCACTTTTCCTTTTCTGTCTAGCACAAAGGCTTGATAGCAGGGTAAGCCAAACTCTGTGGTGAGATCCATGAAATGAATATGAATGCCGCGAGCTTCGTAGTCATCCAAGAGGGAAGCCAAGCGTGAATCACGGGCGCGCAGGGTAAAACAACGCGATCTGTCATAGGGCATGGTGGCTTCGGCATCACGCTCTAAAATTTCTGTGAGGGCCGCCACTTTGGCTTCTGCTAGGCTATTGCCGGAGGCAAGACCCGTGGAGCCGGGGTTCATCATGAGGGTAATTTCATCTAAATTACTGAAGAGGAAGACGCATTGCGCCGGTACAAATTGCGTTTTATCGCCGCCGTCCAAGGTGGCTTGGCGTGCTTCCAGCCAGTAGAGGGGCGCGTCATGGTAGGGCGCTTCCAAAGGCAAGGTGTTGGGATCCAGAGCCGCATGGCCTTGAGCCACAAGCTCACTGTAGCGCGCTTGAAAGAGGGGGATGGAACCGGCTCTGCCGAGAATTTTTTGTTCTTTCACGCTCACATAAGATGAAGCACGCTCAATCATTTCCATGGAATACGAGGCTCTGGCATCGGCCACGGACAAACCACGACCATAGGTGTTAGCCTGCCCCTTAAGGCTAAAGGACTGGCGTCCGCTTTCCACGTGCATGTCCACAGCCCAGGGGCGCAAGAGAGCAATGGGAGAGAGGGAAGCCTCGTGGCGCATTTCAACACCGTCCAGCACGGCATTTTCCACCAGTAAGGCCAGGGCGCGTTGCGCTGTGTCTTGAGCAGGGGGACGCGACCAAGCAAGGGCAGGCGTTGCGGCCATTTCTGCATGTATGGTGCTAATATGCACAGCTTCTTGCATGCGAAGCTTTTCTAAGGTGTGCGCATCATAGAGGGGGGAGAGACCTTCATCGTCCATTTCATCGGGATGCGGTAATTTTTCATGCTGCAAAATGTTGGCGGCAAAAAATTTACTCCAGGCCTTATGCAACTCCTTGTCCTCTTGAGCATTCCATGCCAAGTAAGGAAGAGGGGTGTATTCATTATAATTACTTGGTAAGGGAATGGTTTTGGCCAAGGAAGCGTGGGCAGAATTGAGCACGGCGCACTCCAAAAGGAGCACATCCACAATGGCCTGAACGTGAGGCTCACGAGGTGCTTTGTGCAGGGCTAGGGCTTCATCCGCGGGCATGGACACCATGGCACGCAGTACATGACGATGCAAAAAATCATCTAACGGAGCCGCGCTTAGCTGAATAAAGCTGTCTTCCAGACTTAAATCTGGATCGGGCACACAGGCAAAATAGCCTGTGGTGGCTTCGGTGGTGGTATGGGTATAGAGATAGTGTATGTGTTTGGTCATGAAGTATCCTTATGGATGGGAATTTTTGCTTGTGTACTAGATAAGTGGGAATAGGTAAAGTTTTTATACTTAGCAAGCTGTTGAAAAACAGCAATCTGCGTCGGCATCGAAAAAAAGTCAAACTGCTTATGTATGTCTGTATACACTGCGCATTTTGATTTTTTTTTAATATGTATGCTGGAATGGATTTTAACTGAGTAAAATTACAAAATAAACATGGTGGCCAAGCCTAAAAAGACAAAAAATCCTGCGCCATCGGTGATGGTGGTTAAAAAGATGCTGGAAGCTTGCGCAGGATCGCGCCCAAGGGAGCGCAGAATAAGGGGTATGGAACCTCCTGCCACGGCGCCAAGAATCATATCAAAAAGTAGCGCACCGCCCATGACAAGACCAAGCTTGGGAATGCCGGTGAAGCCCCACACCACAAGAAAGGCCAAAAATGCCATGATGGAACCGGTGGTAAAGCCAATTTTTCCTTCACGCAGTACGGCCATCCAAGAGCGTTTGCCGTCAAAGCGTTCTGTGGCCAATTGGCGAATGATAACGGCAAGGGCTTGCTGGCCCGTATTACCTGCTTGGTTGGCCACCATGGGCATGAGCACGGCAAGCACAGCCATGGAGGCTATGGAACCTTCGAACATATACACCACAGAAGCGGAGATGGCGGAGTTGAAAAGATTTATCATGAGCCATGGCAAACGTTTACGCACCGACTCAAGCCATGGTGTATCAATGGTTTCTTCGGGGTCGGCGCCCACCATGCCCAGCATGTCGGCACTGGCTTCTTCGTGGATGATGTCTAAAATATCGTCATAGGTCACCACACCCATGATGTGGCCTTCATAGTCCACCACGGGCATGGCCATGAAATTATAGTGAGAGAGCAGATTGGCCACTTCGCCTTTTTCCGTGTCGTAGGTGACGGAAATAACGGCGTGGGAAGAAAGTGCATCGCGTAGCACGGTACCGGGGCGCGAGAGCATAAGGTCACGCAAGGAAAGCACACCCACCAGTACTTCATGTTCATCCACCACATAGGCATAATAAGGGCTTTCCTTATCTTCCATTTCATGGCGAATATGTATGATGGCGTCATCCACGGTGATGCGTTGATCGAGCAAAATAATTTCCGTATTCATGACCCCGCCGGCAGAGTCGGGATCAAAATTGAGCAGATTACGGATTTCTTCTGAATCTTCTTTTTCTAATTTATCAAGAAGAGCGTCGCGGTGGTCTTCGTCCAATTCGTCCAACACGTCGGCGGCATCGTCGGGAGACATTTCGGCAATGATTTGCGCAGCTGTGTCATGGTCAAGGTTTTCCAAAACATCCACAGCCACCGATTCTTCCAACTCGGCGAGGGCTTCGGCGGCATCTTCCTTGGGCAAGTTTTGCAAAACGCACACTTGCTTTTCAAGGGAAAGGTTTTCAATGTGGTCTGCCATGTCGGCAGGGTGGGCAAAACTTGCGCTGAGGTTGGCATCGTCACGGCACACATCGGGCACTTGCATCCAATCGCCGGACTTATATTCCTCTTGGAGATTTTCATCAAGAATATCAGAATCATTGGGGGCATTAAAATGGCTATTTTGCTGTTTTTCGGACATGGCTAACCCCAATAGAAGACATCTTAGCCCCATGGGGGCTTTGTGAAAAAAGGTTCATATGACACTGTGGACTTGACGAAATCTTAGCATACAACTACATGAAGAACACCTTGGTTGCTTTGCTGGGCAACTAATAACACTAAGCCCTGTTGGGGACAAGATGTCAGAAGTCGTTTTTCAAGATTACTTTGATGAAAATGCGTTAAGTTATGTAAAGCAGTGTATTTCTTTAGCCCTTGAAGAAGATGGGCCAGATCTCACCGCCGAGGGCATATTTGCTCCGGATCATACGGCTAGAGCTTATATTGTGGCTAAAGAGTCTACTTTTGTGGCTGGATTGCCACTTATTCCGCATATTTTTGCCGAATACGGTGCTCAAGGCGGCGGAACATGCTTTTGGCAGCCTTGCGTTGCTGAAGGGGCTTACGTGCAAAATGGCACTGAAATTGTGCGTGTGCACGGTGCCAGTGTGGATGTATTAAAGCTTGAGCGTGTCATCCTCAATTTTCTTTGCCATCTTTCTGGCATAGCCAATATGACAGCCACATACGTACAGGCCCTTGAGGGTACAGGGGTGCGTCTTTTGGATACGCGTAAAACCTTACCCGGTTTGCGCTGGCCAGAAAAATACGCCGTGCGCATAGGTGGCGGATACAACCATCGTCGCAATCTCACCGAATTGCTCATGCTGAAGGATAATCACATCGATGCTTCAGGCTCCATTACCAAGGCTGTGCAAAAGCTACGTGACACATATAGCCCTTGCCCTCCCATAGAAGTGGAATGCCGCAACAGCGACGAAGTGCTAGAAGCCGTCTCTGCCAAGGCCGATCGCATCATGTTGGATAATATGTCCGTGGCTGAGCTTACGCAGTGCTTGCCTCTCATACCCAAGCATATGGAAGCAGAAATCAGTGGCGGTGTGAGTTTGGAAAATATACGCGAGTTGGCTCTCAGTGCCGCAGGCAAACGTCCGGCAGATTTCATCTCTGTGGGCCGCCTAACGCATTCGGCGCCCTGTGCAGATTTTAGCATGCGCATGTGTAAGTAAAAGAATTTTTTATAATGCTGGGGGGAGGCGCTTTTTGTAAAAAGCGCCCTCCCCCCAGCCCCCCCACCCCAAAAACTTTTCATGGCCGCAACATATAAGCCTTGGCAGAAACTTTGCGGCAATAAAAAGTTCTGGGAAAAAGGAGGGGGAAAAAGTGCAAAAATGGTCTTGTTTTAAAATTTACATTGCGGCTAAAATTATCTTGCAAAGATGGGATGTTGTCGCAATTAAAGTTTTTTGGAAAGGGGGGCTGGGGGAAGAACCTTTTCTTCAGAAAAGGTTTTCACCCAGTAGACTTTATTAGCAATGTAACCTTTTTTCAAAAAGGTTTTTTCCTCCCCCACAAAAAAGAAATATATTCCCCAAGGAGAAAAATATGAGTTTTGAAGATATATATGAATTACGAGATGCTTTAGGAGATAAAGTGTGCATCATGGGCCACCATTACCAAGGTGAAGAAGTGGTGGAACATTGTGATATTACCGGAGACTCTTTGGAGTTGGCTCGCAAGGTGGCGGGCATTGATGCGCCGCATGTGATTTTATGCGGCGTTTATTTTATGGCGGAGTCGGCGGCCCTTTTGGCACGCCCAGGCCAGCAGATACATATACCCGACGCCCGCGCCAATTGTGTTATGTCTCAGATGACACCGGCTCCATTGCTTGAAAAGGTGCTCACACGAGTACATGCCGCCGCGGCCGCCGAGGGGCGTAAGGTTATTCCTTTGGCCTATGTGAACACTTCTGTGGCAGTGAAGAGTGTGGTGGGTCGCTTTGGCGGTGCTGTATGCACGTCTGCCAATGCCAAGGTCATGCTTAAATGGGCTTTGGAAGAAGCCGGCGATGATGGCCATGTGTTCTTTTTGCCCGATAAGAATTTAGCGCAAAATACTGCTGTGCAATTGGGACTTACCAAGGACGATTGGCATGTGCTCAATGTGCAAGGTGGGGGGGGATTTGTGGATATGCATGCGGTGCGTCATGCAAGAATGCTCCTTTGGCCCGGCTGTTGCGCCATTCATGCCAAGTTTTCTGTGGAGCAAATTGCCGCCATGCGCGAGCAGTATGAAGGCTGTCAGGTGGTGGTACACCCTGAGTGCAATCATGCTGTGGTGGGCGCTGCCGATGGTTCTGGGTCTACCACATACCTCATCGAGGCTGTGAAAAATGCCCCCAAGGGTAGCACTGTCATTGTGGGTACAGAAGGAAATTTGGTAGAGCGTTTACGCGAAGATTATGCTAAGCATTGTCAGGTTGTGCCATTGCGTTCGGTGTATTGTTCGGATATGGCTAAAATCACCGATGAGAAGCTCTTTGATACCTTGCTGGCCATTCATGAAGGTAGAGCAGAGGTGGTCACCGTGCCGGAAGAGCAAAAAGCCCCTGCCAAGGCCTCTTTGGATCGCATGTTAGAAGCATGCGCCAAGGCCGGTATTTAAGAATTTTGTAAGGAAAAGAATATGGAAATCCGCCGTCATAGCCAAGTGCTTATTATTGGTTCCGGTTTAGCCGGATGTAGTGCAGCTCTCACCCTTGCCGATAATGGCGTGGAAGTGTTGCTCATTTCTTCAAGCAAAGAGCTTGGCGGCGGTAATTCAGAATTGGCCCAAGGGGGTATCATCTATAAGTCGGCAGAGCCGCATGATGTGGACGCCTTGGAGCAAGATATTTTAGACGCCGGTCATAAGTATAATTATGGCAAAGCGGTGAAGGTTTTGTGCGAAGAAGGCCCCAAGGCTGTGGAGCAATTGCTCATGCAAAGGGTAAAAGTGCCCTTTGATACCAAGGATAATGGCTCTTGGGATTTAACGCGAGAAGGTGGGCATAGTCGCTCGCGTATTTTGCATACGGCGGACTATACAGGGGCTGCCATCATGCAAGAACTCACCGCCGCCGTGAAGGAACATCCACGTATTACCTGCCTTTTGCAATGCCATGCCATTGACCTTTTGACCAGCCGTCACCATGCGCGCCGTTCAGAATATCGCTATAGGGTGGAAAATCGTTGTGCCGGCGCTTATGTGTATAACGGCGAACTCAATCAAGTGCAAACCATCCTAGCCCCGTGGACCATATTGGCCAGTGGCGGTGTGGGATCCATCTTCTTACACTCCACCAATGCCACTTCTTGTGTGGGCTCGGCCATATCCATGGCTCATAGAGCGCAAGTGGCTCTTTCCAATGTGGAATTTATGCAATTTCACCCCACGGCTTTGTACAGTAAGAGAAGCCAGCAATGCCATCTTATCAGTGAAGCCATGCGCGGTGAAGGGGCAAAACTCTTGGATGAGAAGGGCGAGCCCTTCATGCATAAATACGATGAGCGCAAGGAATTGGCGCCGCGTGACATTGTTTCGCAGGCCATGGTCAATGAAATGCTTTCCACTGGAGCGCCGTGTTTATATTTGGATGCCAGCTCCATTGAGCATGATTTGGAAAAACGCTTTCCCACCATTTTTACTTCTTGTGCAGACATTGGTGTGGATATTCGTAAGGAATTTATCCCCGTGGTGCCGGCGGCCCATTATTTTTGTGGCGGCGTACTCACGGATTTGAACGGACGTACGGAGCTGAAAGGCTTGTATGCCATAGGTGAATGCGCTTGCACGGGCGTGCATGGGGCCAATCGCTTGGCAAGCACGTCTCTTTTGGAAGCCGTCACTTGGGGCCATGCGGCCGGTAAGGACATTGCCGCGCGTTGCCAAGGAGAAGATGAGTGCATCTCTGCAGATTTAAGCCAAGCCATTCCCGATTGGGAGCATATTGGCCGCGAAAGAAATGACGACCCTGCCTTGGTGGCGCAAGACTGGTCCAATGTGCGTCACACCATGTGGAATTATGTGGGCATTACTCGAACCACGGCAAGATTGCGCCGTGCATTCCAAGATTTACGCGAGCTTTCGCGCCATATTCACGATTTTTATAAGCATACGCGCATTACACCGGAGCTCATAGAGCTTTTCCACGGAGCGCATACGGCTTATGTGATTACGCAGGCTGCTTTACGTAATCGTAAAAGTATGGGCTGCCATTATCGTATAGATTAGATAGTGTCGTCAAATGCGCCTTTTCGCTTTTATCAGCGTCAGATTTCGCAAGCTTTTTCGGTCATGTATGTCCATATACACTTCCTCAAAGCTTGCTTATCTTCCTTGCTAAAACGCTAAAATTCGTAATTTGACGACACTATCTAGTGTTGTAAAGGTATTTTTCTGGGGGAAAATAGTTTTAACGTGTGGATAAACTATAGTGTAGAATATCTTTATAAAGTTTACATTGCGGCAAAATTTTTCTTTCAAAGCTTGGGTGTTATCGCCAATAAAGTTTTTTGGAAAGGCCTACCCGAAGGGCGCAAAGCGTTCCCGTTAGTGAGTCTTCGAACTTCACGGGAATAGAGAGCAACGCTGGGTCTGGGGGGAACCTTTTCTTCAGAAAAGGTTCCCCCCAGTGAGACTTTTACTTTATTACGACACGAGCCCGCGTACACTGTCCTGACGGCCAATGACAATGAGCACATCGCCGCGTTCCAGCTTGGTTTGCGCCGGCGGTACAAAGGTGTATTCATCGGAAGAACCGGTACGAATACCAATGACCATGACCTCATACTTGCTAATGAGGTTCAGCTCCATGAGGGTTTTTCCACTCCATCTATCCACGGTAAGCTCTTGCACCAAAATGCCCCCATAGCGGGGGATAAGATCCAACATGCCCGGATTGCAGAGCTGATGCGCCGCAAGGCTGGCGGCATCGTGCTCGGGTAAAATGGCATTGTGTACGCCAAGGCGTTGTAAAATTTTACGGTGCTCCACGGTATTGGCTTTGGCCCAAATGCGTGCCACATTGAGTTCCTGTAGATTGAGCACAATGGAAAGGGATTTTTCCACCGCTTGCCCCACAGACACCATGACGCAATCTAAATCTTCAAAGTGCAAGGACTTTAGTGTGGACATTTGCGTGGCATCGGCCCTGTATACCGTTTGTAAGACGTCTTGCGCCGTATCCACGCGGTGCTCACTTTCATCTATGCCAATGACATGATGCCCCAATTGTTCTAATGTTCTGGCCATTTGCAGGCCAAACTTGCCAAGGCCAATGATGCCAATTTCCCATCTATGTTCTGCCATGGTGTCCTCGTCTATCCGATAGGTATGGGCATGGTGGGGTAGGAATATTTACGGCTGGGACGCAATGAATGCAAAGCCGTAAGCAAGCCAATGAAGCCCACACGCCCTATGAACATGTTTAAAATAATGATAATTTTTCCCACATCACTTAAATTTGATGTGTGCCCAAGGGTATAACCCACGGTGGCAAAGGCTGAGACCACCTCAAAAATAAGGGTTAAAAGGGGCACAGAGCCGGTGCGCTCTCCAATGACGGAAGCATTTTCGGTGATGCAAAGTAAAATAACCGAAATCCCTATGGTGAGGGCTCCGAAGAAAAAGAGCATGAGGGCTTGGCTCACGGTCTCGGGGCGTACGCCTCTATCGCGCACCACGATATTTTTCTCGCCGGTGATTTGCGCCTTCATGAAGGCCAAGAGCACGCGAAAGGTGGTGATTTTTATGCCACCTGCGCAAGAACCGGGAGCACCACCAATGAACATGAGCGCCACCATGATGAGCAAAGAGGCATCGCTTAACAAGCTAAGGTCCACGGTGTTAAATCCTGCCGTGCGCAAGGATATGGATTGAAATGTGGATGTTAAGGCCAGAGAAAAACTTGGTAACGCATTCATATGTAATATTTCTAGGGTGAAAATACTCACCGCTCCCACTAAAAATAAGGCCAAGGAAGTCATGAGCACCATACGACTATATTTATCTAGCTGTGGTCTTTTTCTTTGCGTGGGAAAAATATCATCCTGAGCATAGGATATTATTTTCTTTTTGCCCAAAATTTTTACCTCATAGGCTTGCCATAAGGCAGAAAAATGGCCTTGCACCACGCGGCGTATTTCGTGCAGTACGGCAAAGCCAAGGCCGCCTAAAATAATACTTATCCCAATGATGGCATTGACCGTAACGTCATCTTTAAAGGGTATAAGGCTTTGAGAAAAAGGGCTGAATCCCGCATTACAAAAAGCTGAAACAGCGTGGAAAATGGCATAGAAAGGATGAAAGGTGACGGGGTCGTGCAAATAGAGCATAAGGGCGGCCACAGCTTCCACGCTGAGCACCAAGAGTACCAATTGCCATATGAAAGCGCGCACATTGAGCACGTCTTTATTGAGTAAGGCTTGATGTACGGCTAGGCGGTCGGTGACGGGAACTCGATTGCGCCACAATATAAAAATAAGACTGGTATAGGTGGTTATGCCAAGGCCGCCCAGCTGAATGAGCATGAGCAAAATACCAAGCCCTGTGTCGGAAAGTACGGTGCCAATGTCCACCGAAGAAAGACCGGTGACGCATACGGCTGAGGTGGCAAGGAATAGGGCGTCCAAAAAGGCGAGACTTTGCCCATCTGCCACAGCAAAGGGGAGGGAGAGAAGCAGGGAACCTATGGTGATGGCAAGTGCAAAGGAAAGCACAGGCCATGTGATGGGGGAGAGGAATTTTCTTTGGCTCATAACTTCTATCTATCCGAACAGTGCGTTAAAAGAAACCATGTTACTTTATCTTAAATCATTGCCATGAACGTGTTCAATGGCTGTTAAAATAGGCCTGTCTTATGATAAGGTCAAGGCTACCCTAAAAATTATGCGGGAAAGGCGCCTTTTAGAAAGATACTTTTGTCTTAACTATGGTTTTTTATTCTGTAATATGCTACTGTTAGCGACAAGCAAAAAAAAATCCCATAAAGGCAAAAAAACACTTGGCAGAGGCGGCAACTTTGTGTACTCTCCTCCGACTTAGTGGTTCTCTTAGAGGCGGATGTCACACCAAATACCCGTTAAAATTTCTTGACATGCTCGCCTCGACTTTGTAGTGAACCTATTTTCTGATAATGCTGAGGAGTTATTCCCATGAAGACATTTAGTCCTACACCTGCTGACATCAACCGTGAATGGTTCATCGTTGATGCAGAGGATAAAGTTTTAGGTCGTTTGGCAACACAGATTGCTCATCGCCTGCGTGGCAAGCATAAGCCTGAATTTGCACCTCACATGGACAACGGTGATTTCATCGTTGTTGTGAACTGTGAAAAAATTCGCGTTACCGGTAACAAAATGGAAGATAAGAAATATTATCGCTATTCCGGTTATGTTGGTGGCTTAAAAGAAACAGCTCTTAAAGACGTTCTCGTTAAGAAGCCTGAACTTGCCATCATGAACGCTGTTAAAGGTATGTTGCCTAAGAACCGTTTAGGCCGCGCTATGCTTAAGAAGCTCAAAGTGTACTCCGGTACCGAGCATCCCCATACCGCACAAAACCCCAAACCCCTTCCACTTCAATTCTAGGGGCGAGGAGATAAGTTATGTCACAAAAATTTGATTACGGTACTGGTCGCCGCAAGACAGCTACAGCTCGTACTCGTTTGTACGCTGGTAGCGGTAATATCACTGTAAATGGTCGTCCTTATGGCGATTATTTCCCACGTCCTACTTTGCAAATGGTTATTCGTCAGCCTTTAGAGCTTACCAAAACTCTTGATAAGATTGATGTAAAAGTAACTGTGCGTGGTGGCGGTGTTTCCGGTCAAGCACAAGCTGTGCGTCATGGTATTTCTCGTGCACTTCTTTCCATTGATAGCGAACTTCGCGGTCAATTAAAGCGCGCTGGCTTCCTTACCCGCGACGCTCGTAAGAAAGAACGCAAAAAGTATGGTTTACGCGCCGCTCGTGCTCGTTACCAATACTCAAAGCGTTAATATCTACGGATATTACGGTTATTCAAGGGCAGGCTCTTCATGGGCTTGCCCTTTTTTTGTGTAAAAATTGCAGGAATACAATTTGCATGACTTCCTTCAGATTAATCTAGATAGTGTTGTCAAATTGCGAAATTTTGAGTTTTATCAAGGAAGATGAATGAGCTTTGAGGGAGTGTATAGAGACATACATGACCGAAAAAGTTCGT
Source organism: uncultured Desulfovibrionaceae bacterium (assembly GCA_964370835.1). Classification (GTDB taxonomy): domain Bacteria; phylum Desulfobacterota; class Desulfovibrionia; order Desulfovibrionales; family Desulfovibrionaceae; genus CAYJAD01. The sequence goes on along the minus strand of CAYJLO010000010.1, from coordinate 3,678 downwards.
GAAATCTGACGCAGAGAAAATCAAAAAGGCGCATTTGACGACACTATCTAAGAGGAAAAATTTACCCGCTAGAGGGAGGAATATTCATGCAAATAAGTGACAATATATTTTCCGTACAGAATACATATCAAGTACAGCAAAGCGGCTATGCTAGGTCGCAAAACCAGTCTGTGAGCTCCGGCGGTGCAGATACGGTGAGTATTTCTCCTCAGGCAAAGTTTTTATATGAGCAATCCTTGGCCAAAGAAAAAGAAGATGCCGAGGTGAAGGCTAAACTTTTTGAAACTGAGCTGGCGGCAGCCATGATGAAAGAACAGGACGCAGTTAAGGAAGATGTATACTCCAGCGCGGCGCAAGAGTTTAAAGACACTTTGCAAAGTCATAGAGGCAATAATAGCGGTAGCGGAGCCAGTGGTGGCAGTGGAGGCAGCGGTGGAGCGTCATCCACTGAAGATGCCATGGAAGACCTAGAAGACCGCATTAAGCAAGTCTCTGCTGAGTTGGCTTCAGCCACCAGTGCAGCTGTGAAAGATGGCAGTATGGAGGCCAGCTCTAAGGTAGACCAGTTGCAATCTGAGCTTTCTCAATTACAAGCGCAGTTGTCAGCCATGAAGGAGCAAAGCACTTCTGAAAGTGCATAAAGCAATCTGTGATTTTTGTAAAAAACATGTTTTTTAGAAAGTGACATTGCGGCAAAATCTCATCTCAAAGGGTAAGATATTGCCGCAATGAAAGTTTTTTGGAAGGGCCTACCCAATGGGCGCGTAACGTTCCCGTTGGCGAGTTTACGAGCCTTACGGGAATAGAGAGTGAAGCGGGGCTGGTGGGAAACCTTTTTTCAAAAAAGGTTTCCCACCAGTAAACTTTGTCAGCAGTCTGAAAGCTCTATACATATGGTGTATAGAGCTTTTTATCTTGTGTATGGAACTAGATATTAACCGGCTTGCTTTTCATCCATTTTAAAATCCACGCGGATTTTAAAGAGTTTGGTGGCCGGTAAGTTCAAGATTTCAATGCCTGTCTTTTGGGTGATTTCCGCAAGGGTAGCTTCCACTTTTTCCCAAGAGGCACCAATGAAGGTGAACCACACATTGTAATTATGCTTGCGCAAGTAATTGTGAGTAACGCCTGTATAGCTGTTAACCACTTCCACAAAGCTGTCTAACTGATCCACAGGTACTTTTGCGGCGCAGAGGGTGGAACGAAAGCCAAGCTTTGCCGATTGAAAGTTGGCTCCCAAACGGCGGATGATCTTGCTTTCTTTCATGGCGCGCACGCGAGCTAAGGCTTCGGCTTCGGTTATGCCAAGGGCTTCACCAAGCGTGGCGTAAGGACGCGATGTGAGCGGAAATTCCGTTTGTATGATATCTAAGAGCTTTTTATCTATACTATCCATGAGAACCTCATAATTTAGCGTTTTTCTTGGGTTGATAGGTGCACAAGGGCTCTTCGCCTAAATGGTCATTATCCATGCTGTGGGCGCGGGCGCGGCAACCACCGCACACCTTATGGTATTCACACACGCCGCATTTGCCTTTGTAATCTTCTTGAGTACGGAATTCTTGAAAATGCTTGGATGATTTCCAAATTTCCGGAAATCTAGTTTCTTTAATGTTCCCGCAATTAAGCTCAAGGTAGCCGCAAGGTTGCACTTGACCCACATGGCTAATGAAGCAAAAACCCGTTCCACCAAGACAGCCGCGGGTCATGGCATCCATGCCAAAGTTTTCCGGCGTCACAGGTACGCCTTCTTCCTTGGCGCGCTGGCGCATGATGCGATAGTAATGAGGCGCGCAAGTGGCTTTTAAGTGCATCTTGGTTTCTTTACGGAAGTCGTAGAACCAATGCAATACCTCTTCATATTCTTCGGCAGTGATAACTTGATCAGCTAAGCCCGAAGCACGGCCCATGGGCACAAGCAAGAATATATGCCATGCGGCGGCGCCAATGCTTTCGCAAAGCTTAAAGATATCTTTAAAAGAATGCAAATTATTGCGCGTCACGGTGGAGTTGATTTGAAACTCTATGCCTTCAGCCTTCAAAAGCTCAATGCCGCGCATGGACGCTTCAAAAGCGCCGGGCACGCCACGAAAGTCATTGTGGCTGGCCGCATCTGCCGCATCTATGGAAATGGAACAGCGTTGAATGCCGGCTTCACGAATCTTCTTAGCCGTTTCCGGTGTGATAAGTGTGCCGTTGGGTGAAAATACACAGCGCAGGCCTTTATCTGTGGCGTAGCGAATGAGCTCATACACATCAGCACGCATCATGGGATCCCCACCGGTGAAGATGATGATGGGATCGCCAACTTCGGGGAAGGTATCAATGAGAGCCTTGGCTTCGGCCGTATCCAATTCACCGGGGTAGGGCTCGGTATGCGCTTCGCCGCGGCAATGCTTACAGGCTAGATTGCATGAGCGCGTCACTTCCCAGGCTATGAGGCGACATTTGGGTGTACCATCAGGCAAAAAGCGAGCGGCATGCGGATGTCCCCCTGCCAAAGCTTGACCATTACCGTGCGGATGTCCAGCAGGTGCGGTGCCGTGGGGGTGTCCCCCTTTCATCATTTCATGGGGGTGACTCATGCGCGCACCAATCCTTTCAGTAAAAGTTCTTCGGTAAAGTAGTTGATGATAATATCCGCGCCGGCTCTCTTGATGGCTATGAGCGATTCCATAATAATGGCTTCTTCATTGACCCAGCCCTGCAGGCCAGCTGCCTTAATAAGTGAATATTCACCGCTCACTTGATAGGCCGCCAAGGGGGTATCAAAATTATGTTTTAAATCGCGTAAAATGTCCAAATACGCGCCGGCAGGCTTTACCATGAGAATATCTGCGCCTTCTTCCATGTCAGCGGCAGCTTCACGCAAAGCTTCACGGCTATTACTCATGTCCATTTGATAGGATTTACGATCACCGCTTTGGGGGGCAGATTCAGCCGCCTCCCTAAAAGGACCATAAAAGGCCGAAGCATATTTCACCGCATAGGACATGATGGGAGTTTGCTCAAAGCCGGCATTATCCAAGGCTGTACGCAAAGCCAATATACGTCCGTCCATCATGTCAGAGGGGGCCACCATATCCGCACCGGCTCTCACATGAGATACAGCTGTCTTGCATAAAAGCTCCAACGTGGGATCGTTTTCCACTTGGCCGTCCTTGGTGAGCAGGCCACAATGCCCATGTGATGTATATTCACACAAGCATACATCAGTAATGACCAAAAGCTGCGGAAAGCGTGCTTTTAAGCGGCCAATGGCCTTTTGCACAATGCCATCATGGGCATAGCCTTCACTGCCTTCTGGGTCTTTTTTAGCCGGAATACCAAATAAGATAACAGCCATGAGGCCATGATCCACGGCCTTTTCCACGCGCTCTTCCAAGGCCGCAAGGCCCAATTGATACTGTCCAGGCATGGAGCTAATTTCTTTAGAAAAATGCTCGTCTTCCACATCAGCCACAAAATAGGGCATGACTAAATCCTCAGGGCGTAAGGGTGCCGTTTCTCTTACAAGAGCGCGCATGGTCGGTGTACGGCGCAAGCGGCGTCCCCTAAAAAAGGGCGGTAATGTATGTAATGCAGATGCCATAAAATCCTCTATTATACTACTGTTTGTGTTTTATGTGGGGAGGGAGGGAAAAACCTTTTACAAAAGGTTCTTTCCCTCCCTCCCCA
>CAYJLO010000009.1:0-52992 GCA_964370835.1 uncultured Desulfovibrionaceae bacterium | reverse complement strand
TTACTTGACTCCACTGTGACAACCATGATTGAGAATTTTGTTGCGCCTCAATCTGCATGCGTCTTTCATCTTCCTTAGCTTTAGCTAAGGCCATTTGCTGTAACTGTGAGCCTACAGTTTGAAGAGTTACATTCTCTACCAAGAGCTGTGCCTGTTCATGGATGGCAGAGCTAAGATTATTTTCTTGTGATGTAAACAAAGGCGCCTGTACTAGCTCATCCCATCGAGTAAGCCAAACATTCTTTTTCTGCGAGGCTAGCTTTGCCCATAAACGTCCTTCTTGAGTTTCCCTATATCCTGTTTGCAAGTTTCCAGTGCGTCCAAGACTAATTGCATCGTGCCGCCTGAAGGTTGAATATTCCCATTTTGTATGCCCTGTAGACTGTCTAAAACATGTTGTAATTCTTTGTCTATTTCTGTTTTGTAGTCTGTCATTTGTTGGCGCAAAAAGGTCATGGTTTCGTCCACTTTGGTGGTACAATTTTGAAAAGCCCGTATTTCGGCTTGAAGTTTCACTATTTGCGCTTCCTGAGCTGCCATGCGCTGCGTTAAAGCTTTGAAGCCCTCCACAGCTTGTTGATTCACTTTCGTAAATTCTTGAATGATATTGGCTAGAACTTTCTTGTTTAATTCCATTTCTTGCACTCTCTCTAGTTCTTGTAGTTTTGGCATTTTCTTTTTCCTGTTGTTTTAAAAGGTTATGGCGCTTAAAAGGGGCATGTTGTCTAAATCTAACTCAAATGCCGTAGTAGGCTCTTTTCTCTTGTTCATTAGCTTGCCTCGCTGAGATAAGGCGAATAACATTGTCGTCATCGCGCTTGGTATATACCACAACCAAGATTGCCGGATGCACCATGCCAATGGTTATCCATCTGTCTTCATAGAGGCTGTGGTCTTCATCATAAGATTCAATGCGTTATGGGTCAGCAAAAACACGGGCTGCAATTTCAAAGCTCACTTTATGCTTTGCTCTGTTACTGTGATTTTTCTCGGTGTCCCATTCAAATTTCATACTGGCCTCTAAATTGTTACTACAAAAAAGTTAATACCCAATAGTGTCTTTGTCAATGTACAAACCAAATCATCAATCAGCATAGTCGCAGCCTTCAATCCTTCAGGGCTGAGGTGGGCATAGCGTTGTGCCATGATAAAAGTCTTTTGTCCCATAAGGCCAGCCAATGTGTGCAGAGGAACACCTTTTTGGGCTAACCAACTCGCAAAAGTGTGGCGCAAGGTGTGGAAAACAACTTTATGACGGTCGTCCGTGATACCCACTCACCTCATTAAAACCAAGCTCTTTTACTACCTTGGGGTATACTTTGCTGATTTCATCCCTTGCATTCCCATTACGACTAGGAAATACGAGTGGACTGTCTGTATTTTCTGCAAATCGCCTTTCAAGCATGGTTTTAGCTCTTAGGGCAAGCCATGCGGTGCTGCTTTCCTTATTTTTTTTGTCACGAACATAGATAAAGCCCTCTGTAAAATCGACATCACTCCATTCAAGCTTAAAAAGCTCGCCTGCTCTAAGTCCACAATATAAACTCAGTAGGGCTTCATCGTGTAAATCTTGGGAACGTTTTTTCAAAGCATCTAAAAGGAGCTCTGCTTCATCACGTGTGAGGAAGCGGGTGCGCCGATTATCCACAGTGGGCGTTTTGATATTTTTGGCAGGATATGGCTTATCAATGAGATTGCGGCTGAGAGCATAGTTCCAGATTTGACGCACAACAGCGAGGGAGTATTTGATGGTCGCTGCGGAGAGCTTCCTTCCTGTTCGCTCGGAAGTTTTCTGTTTCATATGCGCTATGAAAGCATCAATCTTGTGTGGCGTAATCTCGAGCAGAGGGGCATTGCCAAAAAAGGGGATTACGTGATTTTTCATAAGGCGCTTTTCGGCAGCGATAGAACCTTCACTTTTATCGTGCTGCGCTTTCATGTAGTCGCCTTCAAATATGCTCCCAATGGTGAGACTTTGCTCTAGCTCTTCTTGAGCTTTCTTTTCGGATGCCTGCTTTATATTTCCTTCTCGCATTTCACGCAATGTTTGTGGGCCAGTACCAGTGCGCCAATTTTCTCGCAAAATGGATAAGAGTCGTTCGCATTCCGCTTGCGTGACGCCATCGCTAGACCAACCCACAGCCTCATTGAGCACCTTGCCGTTTCTCTTAAACTGCAGAGCAAAGTAGCGGTCAAAACGTTTACCATGCTTTCTTGATTCATGCTCTTTATAGCGTATACCTTTAGCTGCACTTATCCATTTAGTTGCCATATCTTCACCTCTTTTTTGTACTACCCCTGTACTACCTTTTCCGATGATACGGGGTAGTGTAGAATGATCTTGCGTGAAGTGTATGTAGTCATAACTATCTAAAAAGTCAAGAGTAACTAATGTAATTATTAGTCATTATAAAACAAAAAGAATGGCGTAGATAAAAACTGTTAATCACTAGGTTGGTGTTTCAAGTCCGTCCCGGGGAGCCAGTAAGTTCAAGGGTTTAGAGAAATTTCTCTAAACCCTTTTTCTTTTGGGCTACCACCGGGCTACCACAATATTACGGTTCTTCACCAAAGATAGGGAACAAGCCCCAGTATGTGTTTTCTGACGGTTATATGTTTATCGTTTAAGGTGCTTTTAAATACCACAAGCTGGTTCTTCGTCAAAGATAAGTTTATCAAAAAAATAGCTAGCCTGGTGAATTCTTATTTGCTGGGCAATGGATGTTATTTTTCATTTTTATCAGATGTGAAGAGCTGAAGGTAACGAAATGAAACGTACTATTTTTGTATGAATATAGGCAATGGGAATATAAACGGAATTGAGATGAATTAGAGAAAAAGCTTCAAGAAGAATCTTTACAAAAATAGTGCCGTATACTATATGGTTTCACAAAGATTTTGACTGTCTATCAAAAATATGGAGGAAAATGCCATGGTAGAATTTTTTTTGAAGTTTTTAAGTGAGATGAACACATTTTTATATGGTTCGTTTCTTATTTTGGGTCTTATTGTCACAGGTTTGTATTTTTCGTTTCGTACAGGCTTTGTACAGTTGAGAATGTTGCCTGAAGCATTTAAAATTTTACGCGAAAAGAAATTGGATGAAAAAAGCCTTTCTTCTTTTCAAGCCCTTATGATTGCCACAGCTTCTCGTGTGGGTACAGGTAATATTGCCGGTGTAACCACAGCCGTGGTGGCTGGTGGTCCTGGTGCCATTGTGTGGATGTGGATTATGTGTGTCATTGGTGGCGCATCGGCATTTATTGAAAGCACCTTGGCACAGGTGTATAAAAAAAGAGATGGAAGCCACTTTAAGGGTGGCCCTGCCTATTATATTGAAACAGCTCTTAATGCCCGCTGGCTGGGTATAATTTTTGCCATTTTGCTTATTTTATGTTTTGCTTTCGGTTTTAATGGCTTGCAAGCATTTAATATTGCTTCGGCCTTCGAATATTATATTCCAAACTTTGGTGAGACCCATGTGCCCACCGTCATAGGCGGTTTGTTGGCTGTGTGCGCTGCTTATATGTTCTTTGGTGGTACAGAAATCATAGGGCGCGCTTCATCTGTGTTAGTGCCCATCATGGCGATGGTGTATATTCTCATTGGCCTTGTGGTGCTGATTACCAATATAGATCGCGTACCAGATGTGCTTTCTCAAGCCTTTGCGGCAGCCTTTGATTTTCAAGCTATCTTTGGTGGTTTTGCAGGTTCCGCTGTGGTTATTGGTATTAAGCGCGGTCTTTTCTCCAACGAAGCTGGCATGGGCTCTGCCCCCAATGCTGCTGCTGCCGCTGATGTTTCTCACCCTGTGAAGCAAGGGCTTGTGCAGGTGCTTTCTGTGTTCATTGATACGCTTATTTTATGCACCACCACGGGCATTATTGTGCTTTTGGCGGGTAATTATGAACAGGGCGGCGCCTTAACAGGTATCCCCTTGGTGCAAAAGTCTGTGGCAGCGGTCTTTGGTGAATTTGGCATTCATATGACCACCTTTGCCATTTTCCTTTTTGCTTTTACATCGCTCATAGGGAACTTCTTTTACGCACAAGCCAACGTTAAGTTTATTACTGCTAGTCCTGTGGCCATGGTGGCGTTTAAAATATTAGCTGTGTTAATGATTTTTGTGGGTGCGCAAGTTTCCATGAGTACTGCTTGGGACCTTGCGGATGTACTTATGGGGCTTATGGCTACGGTGAACATTGTGGCCATGTTATTGTTAGGGCGCATTGCTTTGCTCACATTGAAAGATTATGAAAAGCAAAAGAAAGCTGGTAAGGATCCACAATTTAAAGCTGCGGATATTGGTTTAACCAATACAGATATGTGGAAATAGCTTTTGATACATAAATAGAAACATATAAAAGAGTGCCTCATGCCTTTATTGGTGAGAGGCACTTTTATTTTGAAGTGCATGAGTTTTTTCAAATCTTACTCATAAAATGGTATTTCATGGAATAGAGGAACTGTTGCATGAAATTTATATATCTGTAGGAAAATGTCTAACTAAGCCTCTACAAGTATTCCTGACCTGTAAAAATTAAACCGTATCCTTTTAATGCTAGTTTTTTACTAGGAAAGCCGTTGGCGCCATCTATTGCCAAAAAAAAAATTAGTGTGTATGAGAGAATGAAGAGGGCCTTGTGGCGTCTCTGATGGTTTTACAAGAATATCTGCTTATAATGTATTATTTTAATAACTAACTTTGCTTTTAGGTACTCCTTATGCCTCAAAAACTTGTTCTCTTTGATTTTGACGGAACGCTCACACGTCATGATTCACTTTTTCTTTTTTTATGTTTCGCCGGCAAGAGAAAATTTTGGAGCTCATTACATTTACTTTTAAGCAGTTACATAATGTATAAATGTACTATTTATTCTGCGCAAAAAGGAAAAGAAAATATGTTAAAAATCCTCTTTTGCGGCAAAAGCAAAAAAGAATTGGAGACATTGGGCAAGGATTTCATAGCGTACTTATTGGCTCATAAAAAGCGCTTTTTTAGAAAAAATGCTCTTGAATCCATTGAAAAGTATAAAGAAGACGGGGCTCATATTTATATAGTTTCAGCTTCTCCTGAAATGTGGATTGCTCCCTTTGCAAAGCACTTTGGGATTATGCATATCGCAACAAGAGTAGCGTACGAGCAAGGAATTTTTAAGGGAAATTTTTTAGGTGAAAATTGCAATGGTCAAGAAAAAGCACGACGTATTGCGGAAGACATTGTTGATTTAGCATCATTTTCATCTGTTGTTGCCTATGGAGATAGTAAAGGTGATTTTGCTATGTTTGATTTGGCCACAACCACACATTTTAAGCCATTTAGAAATAATTAATTATGTCCCAGTTTATACTCTTTAGATTATTACGCGTTGAGCAATATGTAAAAAATTTTTTCGTGCTATTGCCTCTCTTTTTTAGTGGCAATTTCACAGATACACAAGCTCTTATGCCATCTCTTTTGATGTTTATTTCCTTTTGTGCTGCGTCAAGTGTTGTATATATAATCAACGATATTTTAGACGTAAGCGAAGATAGAAATCATCCTACTAAAAAAAATCGTCCCTTCGCCAGTGGTAAAATTTCGCTAAACACCGCTCTTATAATTGCTTTTATTCTTTTTTGCATAGCTTTTGGCATCTCATGGGGCATTTCAAAACTTTGCTTTGCCATCATTGTTGCGTATCTAGCTTTAAATACATTTTATGTTTTTTATGGCAAACATTGTTCCTTACTCGATGTGGCGTGTATAGCCATAGGATTTGTATTGCGCACCATGAGTGGCGGCTTTGCCTCTCATACACCTGCAAGTCATTGGCTTGTTTTAATGGTATTTTTATTATGCATGTTTTTGGGGCTTGGTAAGCGATGGGATGACCTTTGTATCACAGAAAAAGGCACAATAACCGGCACTGTTCGGAAATCTTTACAAAACTACTCAAAAACATTTGTTCTTACAGCCATGACATTTTTGAGTACTATTAATTCTGTATGTTATATTTCTTATACGTTGAGTCCGCAAATTATTACACAGTATAACAGTTCTTATATTTATTTAACATCATTTTGGGTTGTACTTGGCAATTTGCGCTATCTACAGCTTGCTTTTGTCAATGAAGATTGTTCCTCGCCAACCCGCATTGTTCTTCAAGATAGGGGTATTCAAGCTTGTATTTTATTTTGGCTTTTGCACATGGTGTATTTGCTTTATATTTAAGGGTATTGTATGAAAAATATATTTTTTAAATATAAAGAATTTATAATTTTTGTTCTTTCTGGTGGCACAGCCGCCATGGCAAATCTTATTTCACGCTACTTTTTTTTCATGATAATGCCTTACTCTTTAGCTATTGTGTTAGCACATTTTGTGGGAATGGTAGTGGCATTTCTTCTTTTTAAATTTGTTGTGTTTTCTCGTGGTAATGATTATGGATCTGCGCGAGAATACATAGGTTTTGTGCTTATAAATGTGGTCACGCTATTCTTGACCTTAACCGTAAGCCTTTTATTTGCTAACTATATTTTCCCTTATATGGGGATGACATGGTACCCGCATGATGTAGCACACTTTTTAGGCGTTAGTGCCCCTGTGATAACCAGCTACTATGGACATAAATATATAACATTTGGTGGGAAAAAACATGCAGCTTAGTAATTGGGGTAACTACCCTAAAATAGAAACAACAATGATTTCTCCGGCAACCGTAGAGGCTTTGTGCCAAGAAGCCTTGGCAAGTGATAGTGTTCTGGCTCGTGGGCTTGGGCGTTGTTATGGCGACAGTGCCTGCAATGATACACTTGTTTTATCTTGTTTACGCTTGCAGCACATGCTTTCTTTTGATGAGAGCACTGGCGTGTTAGTGGCGGAATCCGGTGTTTCTTTAGCAGAAATTGTGGATTGTTTTGCACCTCGAGGATGGTTTTTGCCTGTGACGCCAGGCACAAAATTTGTCACGTTAGGTGGTGCCATAGCTTCTGACGTGCATGGAAAAAACCATCATGTTGCTGGAACTTTTGGGCAACATGTTCTCTGGATGGATGTACTGACTGCTGAAAAAGGCATTGTACGTTGCTCTTGCGAGGAGCATAAGGATCTGTTTCATGCCACCTGTGGTGGACAAGGTCTTACGGGTATTGTGTTACGTGTAGCCTTGCAATTGGTTTGCATTCCCAGTGTTTGGATAGAACAACGTACAGTAAAAGCCAAAAATCTTTTTGAAATAATGCAAGCCTTTGAAGAGTATAAGGATAGCCCTTATTCAGTAGCATGGATAGATTGTTTGCAGAAAGGAAAATACTTGGGACGCTCCGTGCTTATGTACGGTGATTTTTTAGAGAAAAAAGCTCTTACGGGAAAACATGCTCTCAATTCCACCTTTCTTCCTAAAAAAACACCACTTTCAGTGCCTTTTGACTTTCCTTCCATGGCCTTGAATTCTTTTTCTGTGCGAGCTTTCAATGCTCTTTATTACGGCAAAGCTCCTCAGGGGCAAGCACAAAGCGTTGTTTCGTATAATACCTTTTTCTATCCTCTTGATAGTATTGATATGTGGAATCGCATTTACGGGAAACGTGGATTTACGCAGTATCAATTTGTCGTTCCTAAGGAAAGTGCAGCTGAAGCCCTACAAAAAATATTGCAGAAAATTGCTCATAGTGGGCAAGGTTCATTTCTTGCCGTTCTTAAGCTTTTTGGTGAACAGCAAACCCATCAAGGTAATATTTCCTTTCCAAGTGAAGGGTATACATTAGCATTAGATTTTCCCATTGCCAAAGCTCTCTTTCCTCTTTTAAATGAACTGGACGCCATGGTTTTAGATTATGGTGGTAGACATTATCTTACAAAAGATGCGCGCATGAGCGCCACGACATTGCATCGCGGTTATGGAAAAAAAATAAATGAATTTCTTGAAATTAAACATAAATGGGATCCAAAAGCACTTTTCAAATCCACACAGGCGCAACGATTAGATTTGCTGTAATATGAGAACTACGCTCTTACTTGTACAGTTCTTTTTAGCACTTTTATGCTGTTGGTGGTTGTGGGAAAGCATACACTGGAGTGAGGTTTGGCCTCATTGGGATTCTGTAAGTCTTGGTGTTGTATGTGTCATATTTTTACAACGCTTTACCCCTTGGATTCTTTTAGGCTGCCGTCTTTCAAGTCTATTTTCACGACAAATAACCCAACTTGAAGGGGTTATAGCGTCGGCGGTATGTGTGGGAACAAATGCTATAATCCCAGCACGTGTGGGAGAAATAGTAAAAATATTTTGGCTTAGGGGATATAAACCTTTTTCTTATAGTATGTTACTGAGTAGGTGCTTCATGGAACGCCTTCTTGATGTTTCCATGCTCATGCTTTTGAGTTTAGGCTTTGTCTTACAGTATATTCAACCCATACTAGCATTGGTGGGTACTTTAATTCTCTGTTTCATATGGATTAGCTGTTATATGCTCATGAGATATGGACAGTATGTGCAAAGCAGACTTCCTTTTTTATGTCGCCCTCCGTGGCGCGAAATGCTAAAGACCATACAAAGCTCTTTTGCTTATATGACATCGTATAAGATATTGGCTACGCTTTCTTTATGGACTGTAGGCATTTGGGCGTTAAACTATATACATATTGCACTCATTTGTAACTGGCTGGTGCAACTGGACTTAAACTGGCAAGAGATTGGGGCTATTACCATATGCGTATTTTTTAGTAGTGCTTTTTTATTAATTCCAGGTGGAATTGGCGTCATGGAAGCTACACTTGTGGTTGTACTTCAGATGATGCAGGTGGAAATACAGCAGGCGGCCCTTGTGGCTATTTTTGTGAGATTTTTCCACTTGGTTCCTTCTGTTCTTGTGGGAGTATTGGCTTTGTTTCACAGCGGTCCTCAAAAAAGATCCTTAAAGCTCTTTTTGCAACAAAATAAAAAAAATCGGTTTTCTTTATCTTCATTACAAAAAACATTTACAAGGTAATTTTATGAAAAACATACTTATTGTTGGAGCCAGTTCTGACATTGCTCGCGCCACAGGTTTATACTTCTTAGAACAAGGTTGGCAAGTTGCCTTGGCAGGAAGAGATGAAAACGCTTTACAAGCCATGGCTCAGGATTTTTCTGTGCGTTATGGGCGTCCGTGTTCTTATCATGAATTTGATGCTGCAGATGCCCTTGGAGCTGAAAAACTGTGGAGTCAATTTGACAATGCTCCAGACGCCATATTGTGCGCTGTGGGACAGCTTGGAGATCAAGAACAGGCACGCACAGATATGCAACTTGCGCAAAGTATCCTAACCACAAACTTTACCGGCCTTGTTCCGCTATTAAGTATAGCTGCTCAAACTTTTGAACAACGCGGTCATGGTGTTATTATAGGCATAAGCTCTGTGGCTGGAGAGCGTGGAAGAGCCTCAAACTATACTTATGGTGCCGCAAAAGCAGGCTTTACGGCATATTTATCAGGATTACGCAACAGGCTACAGAAAAGTAATGTACAGGTAATCACAGTGAATCCTGGTTTTGTGGCCACGCGCATGACCGAAGATATGCAATTGCCAGCATTGTTAACAGCAAAACCAGAGCAAGTGGCGCATGATATTTATATGGCTTTAAAAAAGAAAAAAAATGTTATTTACACTAGATGGTTTTGGCGCTGGATTATGCTTTGCATTAAGTTAATTCCTGAAAGTGTCTTTAAAAAACTTTCTTTATAAAAGTATTGTAAAACAGCTCTGTACTAACCTATGATAATATGTGGAGAAAATGTACTGTGATTTCTATGGATTTGAGTGCTTTTAATAAAGAAAAATTGTTTGCAAATAGAGAAATGTATTTCTTTATGACATGTATATGTAGCATCTTTGCTTATATGGTTTACGTTGAGTATGCAGACTTGCTGTATAGCAATTGGACTGCTGCAGACTGGGCCATAACATATGCAGGTGGCTTTGTGCGGCGCGGACTCTCTGGAGAATTAGCTTTAATCATGGCAAAAGCATTTTCCATTCATCTTGTACATGCTATTGTTATTTTAAAAATTATTATTTACGTTGTATTTGCAAGCTCTATTCTCCATATTATATATCTAAAGAAAATAAACCTCGTAGAGGCTATCTACTTTTTTCTTCCCTGGGCTTTTTCATTCTATCTAGTAGATATAAATGGCATAGGTAAAAAAGAATTTCTTTTTCTTTCTTTCTTTCTTACCTATATTTCCCTAGACTTACGTAAACAACTCAGCCTTAAATTTAAATTCATTTATTTGTTTCTTTCATGGAATTTCATGCTTCTTATGCATGAAGCGCAATTTTTCTTCTTACAGTTCTTCCTTCTCTATGAAATATTGCGCAACAAGACGTCTAAACCTCACTTGCTAAAGCTTTATGGGCCGCTTTATATATTTGCCATATGTTTCTTTTGCTTGCTCTTTGTATTCAAAGGAGACAGTTCGCATGTGACTGCCATTTGGAAACACCTTGAACAGTATAATCTACCTTCTATATGGATTAGCTATGGTTCCATTGGGGGCTTAGATTATGGCGCTAGTTACAAACTTGAGCTTATTCATATTACTAACTATTCAATTTCCTTATTGTTGCTCTTTATATCCTTATTTTACTACTCTTATCTCATCACGAAAAAGACAAATTTCCTTTATTTTTTTCTTGCATTTTGCATTTCAGCACCACTGTATATTGTGGCAATTGATTGGGGAAGATGGATACATGTCTTTTTCTTTTCTGCGTTCCTCTGTATATACAGCACAAGAACTCTCAAAAATACTTCTTTTTTACAAATAAATAAGAAGACAATACCTTGTATTGTGCTCACCGCTCTTAGTCTTTTTCTTTTATTAAAAATTATCCCTCTTTTTCATACCTACCCAAATCAACCTTCAAATAGATTGTATGAAATTTATGAGCTTCTACACGGCATCGTAGTTTAACAGAAATATTTCACGTAAAGAGTGTCACACTCACGATTGTTGCATTTGTCATACTAATGCATTGCCAAGGTAAATTTTCAAGTTTATGAGGGCCTAAAATTGGCAAATGCCATATAATAGATGGCCACTCCTGCAGTGATGTATTGAATTTCTTTGTAAAATACCTGCGCGCGAGTCGCACTATGGTACAGTATTACTGCTTGATGCCAAAGACAAAACAGTATTCGATGCACTTAGAGCAAAACGTATTGGCTTTGTGAACGGGGTCTATAGAAGATGTAACTACGTGGCTTTTTACAACTATGTAATACGCTATTCACCCGTGATGGTATATTTTTGCATGAAATTATTGTTTGAAATTATTTCGTATTCTCCTTGGATGTTTTGTATGAGCCAGTCTTGAGCTTTTCCATAAAAAGTGGTGTTTTCTTGATTGTCTATCTGTCCGTCCACACAAAAATTTTCATGTGATTGTATGGCCCAGCCATGGAGTGTACCTTGCAGGGCTTTTTTTATGGAAATAGCGTGAGCCTCAGGTAAAGAAGAAATTTTTTCATGTGTGAAGTCACGAGCATAGGTTCGTGCAAAAATATCAGCTCGTATGACGTATAAATCTTGGGCAGATTGCACAGCTATGAAGTCACCTGGTTTTCCAGAATAATATCCTTCTTTGTTCCAGCTGGTAAATACCTTTACATATTCAGTGTCATCTAAGCAAAAAGCTTGGATTTTTTTTGCAGAACTTTGGCAGGGCTGGGCGTAGTTGCGTAGCGGTACACGTTTACCCGTATCTTTATTGATAATGGTAGGGTCATATGTTCCGTAGGGGGCGTATATGAAATCGCCTTTGATGAATGTTTTTTCAAAAACGTCACGCTTAATGGGATAAATCTCTGCTTCAGTACCCAATAGTAAGTAATTTTCTTCATTACATGTGACGGAAACGTCGCCTTCCAGAGTTCGTACATCCAGTTCTGTTCCAATGGCAAACACTTCTTTTAAGTCAATGAAAGCTTGGATGGTGGGGTATTTTCTGTAGGTTTTACATCTGCTCATGTCAGGCCAATTTTGCAAGGGTGAAGGCGCAGCGCAATCAATAATACGATGTAATTTATAATAATCTTCAAAACGCTTTTTGCAGTATGCATCAAAAGATGTATTGGGAAATTGCTCTTCATATTTTTTATGCGAAATAAAACCACCGGCCTTTTCGCTATGGCCGCCTCCACCGCCTAAACCTTCTGTGAGCCATACAGCCAAATGCGGGGCTGTGGTTTCACGTGTGGTTGTTCGTACCGAAAGTTTCCAATCTTTACTTTCCAATTCTGTGTAAGCCACCACGGCAGAAATCTTATCCACTTGTATGACAAGATCCGCAATAACGCCAAGGAGATTAGCATCGCATGTGGGGACAGGAATCATAACAACGGGTAAATCCTCATGAACTCTCATGAGATCTTTTAACGATGAAGATGTTTTTATGAGATCTTCCCACGATAAATTAGATAAGCGCAGCATTTTTATGATATTTTCATTGACTACAAGGGCATTCCACATGTCTTTATCAAGGGGATGTTTTAGCTCAGAAAAACCATTGGTATCCATGAGTAAGCCGTAATGCAAAGCCGTTGAAACTTCTTCGTTAAGCGTAAAATGTTCTTTAGTTAACAAATCCCACACCAGTGTGGAGCAAGAGCCTAGCCATGGGCGTAAGTCACAAAGCTCAGGTAAATCTGCTTCTTGTATATGGTGGTCAATTACGACAGCTTGTTGTGTTTCAACGCGTGAGACATTTCGCATATTATACTGGCAGTCTATGGTTATTAAAATTCCATCCCAAGAGTTCAAGTCCGGTTCATGGCTAATGGGAATTTGTAATTCTAAAATCATGGCCAGAAGATTGGGCTTTGTGATGCGTTCTCCTTTGTAAAAAAGGAGAGGATTTTTTTGGTGGGCCTTAAAGTAGGAGTATAAAGCAAAACCCGAGGCAATGGTGTCAGCATCGGGGATATTATGACATTGAATGGCTATATTTTCATATGTTAAAATCTTTTGAAGAAGCATTGAAACCTCCATAATGCGCGGTATGGTATGCTGTAATGTGGCAATACTAAATCTTACTTCCTATGTATCTGAGTAAAATTTAACTACCTTTCTTTTGTATATGCTACTTTTTTCGAAATAATAGTAGAGATGGATTTATAAATTTTTTAGACTCTAAAAGATAACAAGTATGAATGCAATCTAAATGTTAGTAATTTATATAGTTATACTTTTACTGTCAATAAGCAAGGGGATTTGTGTATACCAAAGGTGAATGTTCTGGAATATATGGTATGGAATAAGCAAGGCTTTGGCTTGTTAGAAAATGAAACCAAAGCCTTGCGCGTATTAAGCAGATAAAGCTTTTTTGAGTAAACTTACGGGATGATGGCAGGGCTTTTGTGTACCATGTGTAATTTGCATACGGCAGGTACCGCATTCTGAACTGGTAAAATCCACATGAGCGTCTTGTATGGTGTTAAAGAGAGCGTTTCCAACATTCATGCTGATGTCGTATTTTTCTTTTTTAAAGCCATAGCTACCTGAAATACCGCAACAGCCTGCATGGGCTTGTTGCACGCTATGGCCATAGATGCTTTGCAACAGTTCATAACCGGGAAGGCCAGAACCTTGAGCGCGTAGGTGACAGGGGGCATGATACATAAGAGTGGAGGAGCTCTCTTGTATTTGGGGTTGTAATTTCTGCTCTTGTACACATTGCAAAAGAAATTCCTGCGCATCGCGTACCGCCACGTTTCCATACTTTTCTTTGAGTGCTGGGAAATATTGTGGAATATCTCCATTGAACATGAGCGAACAAGAGGGACAGCCTGTTACAATGGGGATGCCTTTTTCTTGCCAGCTGGATAAAGCTTGTGCATTTTTTTCAGCACCTTGCTCTGCATGTTCCCAGAATCCATTGGCCACCATGGGTAAGCCACAGCAACTAATATTCTCCGGAACAATGACTTCGTAACCGGCTTTATTTAATACCCAGACCATATCCAGTCCCGTTTGAGGGTCATAAACATCCACATAACATCCCGGAAAGAAAATGACTTTCTCGTGAGATAGTGCTGGGTTAAGGTCTTGGGTAAGCGTACGGAACTGCGCCTTAAATGTTTTAGGGGCAAAGCTTGGTAAGGGGGCTTTTTTGTGAACGCCAAGGGCATGTAAAAGCAAGCGGGAAAGGGAGTTTTTCATGCCGAAATTGCGTAAAAATGCCGGAATAAAGCCTAAATACTGCGCCAAAAGGGCTCCGTGAGCCAGCATCCAATCTCGCAAAGAATGCCCATGCTTTTGGGCGTAGGCAGCGCGAGCTATCATATTGAAGGTGGATATGGGCACATGGTGTGGGCAAGCAATGTCGCAATTTTTACAATTGGAACAATAATGCAAAGACTTTTCTTCTTCCATGCCCATGAGGCGAAAGCGTTCGTGGGCAGGACCCACCATGCGTGGTCCTAAAAAATCAGTGGTGGCGGTGGCTATGGGGCATTGAGCCACACAAGTTGTGCAGGTTATGCAAGTATCTGGGTTTATATGTTTCATAAAGGACCTCATATTTGTTGGGCTGCATGCCAACCAGTGGCAAGTGCCACACCATTGCCGCTTTTTTCCGCGGCAAAATCATATTTACCCAGAGTGCGTCCGGCAAAATAGATATTTTCTATCAAGGGTAAGCCTTGAGCGTCTATGGCTTGTAATTTTTCATTGGTATGTACGCCCATTTTAGTAAAGGCGTGATCTCCAAAAGCTGTATCGGCGGCCCATTGTTCTTGACTTTCCGGTGTATCGATTTCTATGCCCAAGATTTTTTCAAAGGCTTTACCGGGCTTTGTTTCAATGCCACCGCCTAAAATACCACCAGTGGCAAGAATGTAGCTTGTGGCTTCGTGACGTTGGGTAACACCTTCTCCTTGAGAGCAAAGGGCTGTACAGCGTTTTTCTGTAATTTCTGCATGGGTAATGGTGGCATTTTCAATGATATTTACCCCTTGCGCGCGTAGTGCGTGCAAAAATACTGTGTATAGGCGTTGACCTCCCACACCGGGTGGCAGGGAAAGCATCTCCACCACGGGGCAGTTCAATTTTTCTTGTAATCTTTTCCATACAGAAGGTCCTTTTTTACCTGTGCCTAAAATGGGAGGCAGCAAGAAGGCATCTGTATTTTGCTTACATTTAGCAAGGGAAGAAGCTAGCCACTGGAAGCCCTCTTCCGTATCAACATAACGTGCCACGTCCAAAGGGCTCACGGCTCTGTGGGCAGTGCCAAAGTGCGACGTCAAAGAGGCGATGCTCATATGTGTATTTTTATAGGCAGGGTATTTTTGCAATTGCTGCACAATGAGTTGTGGGTGACAGTCACGAATGGCATCCACGCTGACCACCGATATATGCTGCGCAGTTATGAGGGGAGTGGTGTCGCTGGAAGCTGGATATATATAGGTGGGCTTTAAGGTGCCTATAATGGTGGGTACCAAGGTGTTTTTACTTTCTTTACAGGCGAAGTCACCTCCATATGCTAAAAACAGATCTTGCAATGAACGCAAAGCCTGTCTCACCCCTTCTGCGCCCACAAGGTGGTAAGGATGTTGTAAAGGTAATGCTTCCAAAGCTGTGAAGGGATTTTGTACTGCATACATATGAGATGTTGTATCTTTTTGTGCATATCCCAGTACGTCAATACAACCGCTGGCGATGGTGAGGGCTCCAAGACCTGTGGCAAGAAGGGTTACTTTTTTACCTCTCTGCGCTGCGGTATAGGCGGCCATCATGCCGGCCATGCCCATGCCCACCACAAGAACATCTGTTTTAATCTTGTTGTTCATGTAAAGCTCCATCTATGTTCAAAGTGGCGGCGTAAATGGCGCGCCCAAGTTCCAATTCTTTAAGTTGCATTCCCCATAAAGCAGGACGCAAGCCTTTCCAGCGTTCATTGAGGAAGGCCCGTAAGTTTTCTGTGGGTTGTAGCTTTAGAGGAATATTGTGTTCTGTGAGGGCGCCAATGGTGCGTAAGGAACAAAAAATCCCTTGGCACGTTCCCATGCCAAGACGTGTACGCAAGCGTATATCATTGAGGCTGTGGGTGGCTGGATCTTTTGCCACATGCAGTACTTCAGCGGTACTAACCCTTTCGCATTCACAAAGAAGATCGTTTTTGGGTATATTTTCTTCTGCCAAAGTGAGGAAGGCATCGCCGAGGCGATCTTCCACCAAGTGAAAATCTTGTCCGGGAAAAAGTTTTCGGGCTTTGGCGCGCACGCTTTCGTCAACATCTGTCACCAAGGGTTCCGTTCTGGTGCGGCAGGGTGCAGTTATTTGTAAATGTTGACAGACAAGGTCTGACATTTTCTCTGCCATGAGTCTGTAGGTGGTGAGCTTGCCACCAAAAATACTGCCAAAACCAGTAAGGCCTTCTTGGCTATGGTCCACAATGTGAAAATTGCGGCTGGCAGAGCGTCCTGAAGTGCCGCTGGGCGTATAGAGGGGACGTGTGCCGGCAAAGGCGCGTAAAATACGGTAATTTTCTATTTCAGGGAAGAGGGGTTTGCCAATTTCTAGCAGGCGTAACACCTCAGCACTGGTGGGGCGTGTGTCGGCTGGGCTTTGTGCTGGGCTTGAAGTGGTACCCAGTATGGTGACAGATCCATGAGGCACAAAAATATCTCCGTCGGAGCTTTTATGCAGACGGTTAATAACTCTTGATGTGAAGCGATAGTTAAAGACAATGAGCGTGCCTCTATCTGGCGAAACTTGCACATCAAGCCCTGCCATTTGGGCAATTTCACCGCACCAAGAGCCCGCGGCATTGACAACATATTGGCAAGGAATAAAGGTTTTTTCTTGTGTACGTTCATTGATGATGTGTACACCCTGTACAGCACCTTGAGTGCTTTCTATACCTGTAACTCTATGATATGTTAAAAAATCACTACCAAGCTTTCTGGCCGCTGCGGCATTGTGCCATACTAAGCGAAAACCATCAATGCAAGAATCCGGAACGCGATAAACAGTTTTAATGTCGGGAGAAAGGTTGGGTTCAAGGGTTCTGGCTTGGGCGACTGAGAGGGGGAGAGCCTCAATGCCGGCTTCTTCGCAGCCTTTGAGCCACGGGTCAATGAAATCTGCAGCATCTTCTGCCGTCTGCACAAAAAAGCCTTCGGTTTCTTCTACGCATTGTTTGCACATTTTACGTAAAAGCATATTTTCTTCGATACATTCTCGGGCAGATTCACTATCCCCCATGACATAACGTGCACCGCTGTGTAGTAAGCCGTGAAAGCGCGAAGAAGTGCCGTGGGCTAGGCCTCCTTGCTCTACCAGCAGGGCTGTTATGCCGCGCATGCTTAAATCTCGTAAAATGCCAATGCCTGTGGCACCGCCGCCAATGATGACAACTTGATATTCTTTCATGATATTCTCACGCTGATGGGGATTTGTGGAAAGCCGTATGTTTTCAATAAAGATTAAAAATGTCAATCATAAGCACAAAGCATTGGCAGGGTGCTTATGATTGACAAAGTATATGCCAAGCTCGTTGAAAAACGATGGTATGTGGTGAGCAGTTTGCCTTGCACTTCCTTTTTGTTCAACGAGCTTTGTTAGGTATTACTTATCTTCTTCAATCCATGCGCGAGAACGTGCCACAGCGCGGTGCCATTGATAGAGGAGTTCTTCACGTTTTTCAGCAGACATTTTAGGCTCAAAGCGACGGTCTAGTTGCCAATTATTGGCCAACTCTTCTTCTGTTTCCCAAAAACCAACAGCTAAGCCGGCAAGATAGGCTGCGCCAAGGGCTGTGGTTTCGGTAACGGTGGGACGTTCCACCACAACACCGGTGAGGTCTGCTTGGTATTGCATAAGCATACTATTGCGACTGGCGCCACCATCTACACGTAAGGTGCTTAAAGCCACGCCGGCATCCTTTTGCATGGCGTCAATGATGTCTAATGTTTGCAAAGCAATGCTTTCTAGGGTTGCTCTAGCCATATGCCCACGTGAGGTTCCACGGGTGATGCCCACCATGGTGCCACGAGCGTATTGATCCCAGTAGGGAGCACCAAGACCCACAAAGGCAGGCACAAAGAAAACACCGCCATTGTCAGGCACGGTGGAAGCTAAACCTTCCATGTCGGAAGAGTCTTTAATGATTTGTAGACCATCTCTTAACCATTGTACCACGGCGCCACCGGCGAAAACACTGCCTTCAAGGGCATAGTACAAGCCGCTGGTGTTTTGCCATGCCACGGTGGTAAGCATATTATTTTTGCTTTCTTTGGCTTTGGTGCCGGTGTTCATGAGCAAGAAGCAACCTGTACCATAGGTGTTTTTGGCCATGCCTTCTTTCAAACACGCATTGCCGTAGGTGGCGGCTTGTTGGTCACCGGCAACGCCGGAAATGGGAATGGCTTTACCAAAGAACTCTGGATGACTTTTGGCCATGACGCTGGAAGATGGTTGCACTTCTGGCAACATGCAACGGGGGATATTCATGATTTCCAAGAGTTCATCGTCCCACTGACCTGTGTGGATGTTGAAAAGCAAGGTGCGGCTGGCATTGGAAGGATCCGTCACAAAGGAATCTTTTTTGCTTAAATTCCAAATGAGCCACGTATCAATGGTACCAAAAAGAAGCTCGCCGGCTTCTGCTTTGGCGCGTGCACCAGGTACATTGTCTAAAATCCAGCGAACTTTAGTGCCGGAGAAGTAGGCATCCAATACAAGACCCGTTTTTTGACGGATGATGTCGGCTTTGCCTTCGGCGCGCAATTGGTCGCAAAAACTAGCGGTGCGGCGATCTTGCCATACAATGGCATTGTAGACGGGCTCACCGGTGGTTTTGTCCCAAACCACAGTGGTTTCGCGTTGATTGGTGATACCAATGGCGGCAATATCATTGCCACTGATGCCGGCGGCTTTGACACAATCGCGAGCCACATGGCTTTGCGTGTCAAAGATTTCTGTGGGGCTATGTTCCACCCAGCCTGGTTGAGGGTATATTTGCGTAAATTCTTTTTGTTCCACTTGAATGATGTTGGATTTACGATCAAACAAAATGGCACGGGATGATGTGGTGCCTTGGTCTAAAGCTAAAATATATTGTGCACTCATAAAAACTCCTCGTAATATAAGTAGTAAATGTTAGTTGCTTGTTTTGTTAAAGCACATTTTTTAGTGGAATGCTAGACAGCACCCGTAAGCTTGCCCACGGTAAAGGCCACAATGGCGCCCACAAAAGGTGCTGCCACGGGGATCCAAGCGTACGACCAATCGGAGTTACCTTTGCCGGCAATGGGTAAAACAAAGTGGGCAAGGCGTGGACCAAGGTCGCGAGCAGGGTTAATGGCATAGCCAGTGGGGCCGCCAAAGCTCAAACCAAGAGCCCATACTAAAATGGCTACCATGTACGGACCATAGCCTGGGGGCAAGGCACCGTTGTTTTTGTGGAATATAACAAAGATACAGAAGATAAGTAAGAATGTGCCAATGACTTCACATAAGAAGTTTGCAGAGGTTTTACGGATGGCAGGGCCAGTACAAAAAATGGCCAGCTTTGCCCCTTGATCTTCAGTGCGCTCCCAGTGGGGAAGGTAAGCAAGCCACACAATGACACCACCGCAAAAAGCGCCGCCCATTTGTGCGAGCATGGTAACCAAGGCATGACCAATGCCATACACACCAAGCATGGTTTTAGCCAATGTAACAGCAGGGTTTAAATCTGCTTGTGGAGCCCCAAGGGCCACTGCTGTGTATACGCCAAGCATAACACCAAAAGCCCAGCCGGCAGTGATACAAATCCAGCCGCCACCAAAAGCTTTTGAGTCTTTTAAAATGCAACATGCCACCACACCGGCACCAAAACAAATGAGAATCATGGTTCCCATAAATTCGCCCAGTAAATTTTCCATACAAAACCTCTTAGTTATGACCACTTTCAACACGAAGACGAAGCCATAAGGTCATATATTTATAGCAACCGCCTTGTAAATAACACGGGGTAGCTAGCATGTTCAAAAGAGTTTTTCAAGTTTTAGATAGTGAAGTACTACATTTAATTTTTACTGTTGTTAGGTATTTTATATGGTTATATTTGTATTAAAGAGCTTTTAAATAAAAAGCTCTAGCAAAGCACGCAAAATTGACCAGACAGTAATGGAATTGCCTTGTCTACAGATGTAATTTTTGATTGTCTTTACTGAAGAAGATTCTGTTCCTCCTTTTGAGAGAAGGATTTTCTTTGACATATAAAAATACTACTTATATTTTTGTGGGTTACGCGTTAAATATTCTTTTGCATTTTCTTGTCTTGAGGCGTATTATGCCCTGCGATACAAGTTAAACGTAGAATCTTATTATGATATGTAAGATTTTTTTATGATAAATATGGTACCTTTGGAGGATACAATGAATGTGGAACGTCCCGAACAAAATTTAGCTTTTGACCTTGTGCGTATTACTGAATCTGCAGCTTTAGCTTCTGCACGCTGGTTAGGGCGTGGTGATAAAAATGCAGGTGATGGCGCCGCTGTGGATGCCATGCGTGTGACTTTTAACTCTTTGGATGTTCAAGGAACCATTGTCATTGGCGAAGGTGAAAAAGATGATGCCCCCATGCTCTTTAATGGAGAAAAAGTTGGGGCAGGTCATGGCCCTCAGTTGGACGTAGCCGTGGACCCTGTGGAAGGAACAAGTCTTTTGGCCTATGGTCGCCCCAATGCCATTTCTGTTATTGGTGTGGCTCCTGCCGGAACCATGTTTAACCCTGGCCCAAGCTTTTATATGCAAAAGCTTGTGGTGCCTCACGCTGCACGCGAAGTGGTGGACATTGACGCACCTGTGGAAGTGAATTTAGTAAGCATTGCCAAGGCACTAGGCAAAAAAGTACAAGATTTAGTGGTCTTTGTACTGGATAAACCTCGCCACGAAAACCTTATTAAGCAAATTCGTCAGGCTGGAGCGCGTATTCAATTACATACCGATGGAGATGTGACAGGTGCACTCATGGCTGTGGATCCACGCTCAGAGGTTGATGTGATGATGGGCACCGGTGGTACACCTGAAGGTGTGCTGGCAGCATGTGCCATCAGAGGTCTTGGTGGACAAATTTTTGCACGTTTAGATCCGCAGTCCTTTGTGGAAAAAGAAGCCATTGCCGAAGCAGGCATTGATGTGCGCGAAGTGTTAAAAGTGAATGATCTTGTTCGCTCGGATGATTGTTTCTTTGCAGCAACAGGTATTTCCGGTGGTTCGTTCTTGCGCGGTGTACAATATGCCGCAGGCAATGCCATCACGCATTCCATGCTTATTCGCGGTAAAACAGGTACCTTACGTTACATTGAATCCTACCATAATATTGAACAGATAAATACATTCTCAGCTGTTCAATACTAAGGATATTTATGCAAAATAAAGTATTACTTGGCATGCGTCACGGTTTTTTTTCTGTAATTGTATGCTTCTTTTGCTTTGTATCGCTTTGCTTAAGCCAAGTGAGTTTTGCGCAAAGCGTGTATGATAATCAAGGCCCCATAACTGATACGGAGATTGTGTCCTTCATAAAGCTTTTACCACAATTTAGGGCCTGGGCAGCTTCCAGTAAAGAGATGGCACACCCCAGCTTTGTGGATAATAAGGCAGACTTTACGTACTCCGAAGCGGCTGCTCAGTGGGTGCAAACTCGTGGTTTTGATCCAAGGCGTTTTTTCACTGTCATGGGACGATCTGCGGCGGCATTGTATATGATCTCTGAAGGGGCCACCGTTAAGGATAAAAAACCGCAAGATATGCCTTCGGTAGCGCAAAGTGAGCTTGATCTAGTGCAAAAATATTTAGCACAGCTTCTTGAAGCCGGTAGTGATGCACCAAGATTGTAAGACACTGTCTTTAAGACCAGCTATTTTTTTAGATAGAGATGGTACTCTTAATGTAGATACTGGTTATCTATATGAAAATTCAGCATGGCGATGGCTTCCCGGTGCAGTGGAGGCCCTCGCCATGTTTGCGTCTTACGACTATGCGCTGGTGGTTATTACCAATCAATCTGGCATAGCACGTGGTTATTATGATGCGTCAGCTGTGCATACCTTACATGCATGGGTTAATGCTGAACTGGCAAGAGAAGGCTTACACATAGAAGCTTTTTATCATTGCCCACACCATCCAAAATTTTCTGGCCCTTGCGCATGTCGCAAACCTTCTCCCCATTTACTTTTGCAAGCTGCGCAAGATTTGCACTTAGATGTATCACGATCTCATATGATTGGCGATAAAATGAGCGATGTGGAAGCGGGCAGAGGGGCAGGGTGCGCTTCATATCTTATCACAGCACAGGAAGATATGGCTTTGCCAGATGGGGCCATGGTTGTACCTTCTTTGCTTCATGCCGCGCGTCGTATTTGCGGTTAAATAGAATCAATTTCCTTCTTATTTTTTTCCTGCCATTTGTCTTCTTGACCATGAGAATCCCTTGGGGTATATTTTTTGTTTCATTTTTATATTATTTTTTATGCATAAAGGAATAGGCATGAGTGATACTACATCTTCAAATATAGTTTCGGAATCTGTAGAAAACGTGGAAAGCAGTACAGATTTTATTCGTACCCGTATTATGGCCGATAACGCTTCTGGGCGTTTTGAGCAAAGGGTGCATACGCGTTTTCCTCCCGAGCCCAATGGGTATTTGCATTTGGGGCATGCCAAGTCTATTTTCCTTAATTTTGGTATTTCGCAAGATTTTAGCGGAAAGTTTAATTTGCGCTTTGATGATACCAATCCCACCAAGGAAGAGACAGAGTATGTGGATTCCATTCGTGAAGATGTGAAGTGGCTTGGCGCGGAATGGCAAGAGCGCGAGTTTTTTGCTTCTAACTATTTTGATGCTTTATATGCTTTTGCAGAGCAATTGATTTTAGCCGGTAAAGCCTATGTGGACTCTTGCTCTGCGGAAGAAATTCGCCAAATGCGCGGATCTTTCACGGTTCTTGGTACCAATAGCCCGTACAGAGAGCGTAGCATAGAGGAAAATATTGATCTCTTTCGTCGTATGCGCGCCGGAGAATTTCCCGACGGAGCTCATGTTCTACGCGCAAAAATAGACATGTCTTCGCCCAATATTGTCATGCGTGACCCCACACTCTATCGCATTCGCCATGAGCATCACCACCGCACCGGCGATGCATGGTGTATTTACCCCATGTACGATTTTACTCACTGCATTTCCGATTCTTTAGAAGGTATTACCCACTCCATTTGTTCTTTGGAATTTGAAAATAATCGTGAACTCTACGATTGGGTTTTGGAAAATCTTGGTGTGTATCGTCCACAACAAATTGAATTTGCACGTTTGCAAATGGCCTATACCGTACTTTCCAAGCGTAAGCTTATTCAATTGGTGCAAGAAGGGCATGTGACAGGATGGGATGATCCGCGTATGCCCACCATTAGCGGCATGCGTCGCCGTGGCGTTCCTCCTGAGGCTTTAAAAGATTTTTGTACACGTATTGGTGTGGCAAGGGCAGAGTCCACGGTGGATTATGGCTTGTTTGAGTTTTGTCAGCGCGAATATTTAAACGCCAATACACCGCGCGTCATGGCTGTGCTTGACCCCATAAAGGTGGTTATTACTAACTATCCAGAAAATCCTGCGGATATACCGGCAGATTTAGATATGCCTTATCATCCAGAAGATGCAAGCTATGGCTCACGCACCATGCCTTTTACACGCGAACTTTTCATTGAACGCGATGATTTTCGTATGGAACCTCCTAAAAAATTCCATCGTTTATATGTGGGCAATGAAGTGCGCTTGCGTTATGCCTATTATATTACATGTCAAGAAGCCATTTGCGATGCAGAAGGCAATGTGGTGGAGTTGCGTTGTACCTACGATCCTGAGAGCCGTGGTGGTAAAACTGCCGATGGACGTAAGGTGCGTGGAACCATTCACTGGGTATCTGCTGAGCATGCTGCGCCGCTGGAAGTGCGTTTATATGAACACCTTTTTGCCACAGAAAATCCCAATGCTGTGGAAGAAGGAAAGAGCTTTTTAGATCACTTAAATCCAGAGTCCTTGCGTGTGGTTACTGCCCATTGTGAACCGGCCATGCGCGGCTTGCAAGTGGGAGATAGAGTACAGTTTGAAAGACTTGCCTATTTCTGTGTAGATAAAGACAGTAAGGAAAATGCGCCGGTATTTAACCGCATTGTAACACTCAAAGATAGTTGGGCTAAAATGGAAAAGGCTGCTAATAAGGCGTAATTTTTCTTTATTATATATGCAAAAAGACCTCTTGCAGTATTTTGCATGGGGTCTTTTTTTTGCGCAGAATTTGTTTTTAGCAAAACTACTTCGATAGTGTCGTCAAATTGCGAATTTTTGAGTTTTATCAAGGAAGATGAATGCGCTTTGAGGGAGTGTATAGAGACATACATGACCGAAAAAGATCGTGAAATCTGACGCAGAGAAAACCAAAAAGGCGTATTTGACGACACTATCTAGCAGGTTTTCTGGCCACGAGATGAGCCAAAGCACCCACCACACAGCCAGCGGTGAGAGCGAAGATGGGGGTGAGTATGAGAGAGCCTATGACCCATTCCCAAAGTCTTTGTCCCGCTTCATAACCGAGGGTTTGCATGCTAAATTCTGTGAGCCAATGCCCATGGCGCACACGATAACCTATGAGTATGGCCATGGCAGGCAGGAAGGGAGGCCAGGTAAAAGGAATCATGGCCAAAGCGCAGAGACGGTTTAAGCGAAACAAGCCAATACAAAGTAAAAGGGCCACACTTTGAATGATGGGCGCAGGTACCGTGAGCACAGCCATGGCAATGGTGGCGGTGCGTGCCAGTTCTTTGGGATTGGCTCTGTTATACGGGTCGTCCATGAGGCGACGTAAAGACTTCAAGGGTTGCTTTAAGGAAATGGGCTCTTGACGCGTGGCATTGCGACGTTTGAAAGGCAGTGGCATGAGTGCGCGCATGGTGAGGCGCACATTGAGAGTGATAAGTTTAAGATAATCTTTGAGTGTGGGGCCTTGCCATGTGTGCGGGCTTGGCATGTGGCACGGTATAAGCTCAAGGGGGTAGTCTGCCCATAAGGCGCGAGCAAGAACTTCGGCATCAAAAGCATAGCCTTTTTCTTGGATATTTACAAAATCAAAAAAATCTAGAGGATAAGCCCGCAAAGAACTGTGTACATCGGGCACTTTTGCCCCCGTTTGTACGCGTAGCCAAAAGGAAGACATGACGCGCTCAAAACGCATGCGCCAAGGGCTTGCTTGGCTAAAATTTCGAATGGAGATTACAAGGGCTTGCGGATTTTGGGTGATGCGTTTAAGCATGCATTGTAGATTTTCTAGCAGTTGAGGGGCGTCTTCTTTAAGTTCCACGTGGATAAGATGTGTACATCCCCATTCTTTTGCTTTGGCTGCTGCAATGAAAAGAGCCTGCCCTTGTGGCATTGTGGGGGGGATATTCAAGCTAATATCCGTATGCTGCAAAGGCAAACTTGACGCAAGAGCTCTTGGTAACGGATCGTTTAAAAGTATATCAGGACAAAGGGCTTGAAGCTTGGGGAGGTAGTTTTCAAGTAAGGCTTCGTGAGTAGAACCATGTAGAAAAAGGCAAGAGCGAATAATCATGCTTTTTTTTAGGTAAAATTTGGCATTGGGTCAAGTATTTGCTTTTTGAGATACTTGTGGGTTTAAGTAAGATACGTTACTTTGTGAAAAATGAGTCATTATGGAAATTTTATTTAAAGTTTGATGTGAGGTAGGGTGTGAAGAAAATTTTAACCACGTGTGGATATTGTGGTTGCGGATGTAATTTTTATGCACATGTTCAACAAGAACGTATAGTGGCCGTAACCCCCAAGACTGATCACCCTGTAAATGGCGGGATGTTATGTGCCAAGGGCTGGCTTGGGCATGATTTTGCTTCACACCCTAAACGTTTGCACGCGCCGTTATTACGTCAAGAAGACGGATCTTTTCAGGAAGTCTCTTGGGAAAAAGCTTTGAGTTTTGTGGCAGAAAAATTACGTGCGGTGCGAGCGAAAAATCCCTCATCCTTTGCGCTTTTTTCTTCTGCTCGTTGTACCAATGAAGAAAATTACCTTGCGGCAAAATTTTGTCGCTCGGTCATGGGCTCTCCACACATTGACCACTGTGCGCGCCTTTGACATAGCCCCACTGTGGCCGGTCTGGTCACATCCTTTGGTTCTGGAGCCGCCACCAATGGCCTAGAAGAAATGCGCCATGCAGACTGTTTTTTCATTATAGGTTCTAATACATCGGCGCAGCACCCCTTGGCTTATTCTCGTGTGGCTCATGCGGTAAAATACGGTGGTGCCAAGCTCATTGTGGCGGATCCGCGTAAAACCCCTGTGGCTCATTTGGCCCATAAACACCTCCCTTTACGTCCCGGTACCAATTTAGCGCTTATTAATGCTCTTTTGCATGTTATTTATACGCAAGGCCTGCATAATATGGATTTTATACAGCAACGTACGGAAGATTTTGAAGCCTTTGCTGCTTCTTTAAAATCCTGTACCCCAGATTGGGCCTCCAAAATTACGGGAGTAAGCGCCAAAGACATTGAAGAGGCGGCGCACCTTTTTGCTTCTAGTACCAAGGCCATGATTTTGTATTGTATGGGCATTACTCAACAAGTGACGGGGACAGAATCTTGTCGCGCATTGGCCAATATGAGCTTGCTCACGGGGATGATAGGCCGTGAAAGTACTGGTTTAATACCTTTACGTGGGCAAAATAATGTTCAAGGCTCTTGTGATATGGGCGGCTTGCCGGAAACACTGCCCGGGTATTTGTCTGCTGGTTCTGACATGGCTCAAAAGCGATTTTCTTCCCTCTGGGGAAATTTTGCCAACGTACAAGGGTTAAAACTCACAGAAATGATGCATGCCATGGTGCATAAGGATATATCCGCCTTGTATATTATAGGTGAAAATCCTGTCTTGTCCGATGCGGATATACAAACCACAGAGAAATCATTACGTGCTTTGGATATACTTATAGTGCAAGATATTTTCCTTACGGAAACGGCAAAATTAGCTCATGTGGTGTTGCCGGCAGCATCGTATTTGGAAAAAGAAGGCACTTTTACCAATACAGAGCGTCGTGTGCAACGTATTCGCCCTGTGTTACAGCCACGAGGGGAAGCTAAACCCGATTGGCAAATTTTAGCCGAGCTTATTCGAAAACTTGAGCCAGAACGAGGGCCGCACTATAGCAGATCTGAGGATATATTTAATGAGATTCGCCAAGTGGTGCCGTCCTATGCAGGTATGACCTATGCACGCCTTGAAGAATACGATGGCCTTTGTTGGCCTTGCCCTCATGAGGAGCATGATGGTACGCCCATTTTGCATGAAGAGCATTTTGCGCGTCCCAATGGAAAGGGGCTTTTCACGGTGAATACCTACGAGGCGCGTGGGCAGGCAATGAGTGAAGAATATCCCTTTATCTTGGTGACTGGACGCTTGGCGCATCACTATCATACGGGCACCATGACACGCTTGTCATGGGCTCTTGAAAGGGAAAATCCCACAGCCTTTTTGGAAATGCACCCTGAGGATGCGGCCAGCATCAAAGCAAAGCAAGGGTGGAGTGTGCGTATTCGTTCATCGCGCGGCAGTGTGGATGCGCTTTTACATGTGACAGACAAAATAGCGCAAGGCACGGTTTTTCTCCCTTTCCACTTTTTGGAAAGCGCGGCCAATATGCTTACAAGCCATGAGCATGTGGATCCCACGGTGAAAATTCCTGAGTTTAAAGTAAGTGCTGTGGCAGTGACCGTTGTGGATTAAAGGAGTAGGGGCATGAATAATTTCTTTTTGGCGTATGACCATGTGGATAGAGCTTTGGAGCTTTGGAATAAAGCGTACGCCTTGTTTACACCGCAAGATACGAGTGCAAATAAAGGTGACGCAAAAGATGTGCATCTTCTGCCTTATGATTCTCAAAATTCTTTGCGCCATCATGAGTATACGCTCACTGCCATGTCTCCAAAGTCCTTTGTTTTCGCTCCCAGAGAAGTCTTATTTTCGTGGCAGGGCAAGCAATCCATCACGGTGCAAGATGGTCTTGCAGCATCGCAAGAAGATACTCCTTCCAAAGATATACTGCTCTTTGGCATACGTCCTTGTGATGCCTATGGGCTTGCTTATACGCACGCCTTTTTTTCGCAAGAATATACAGATATGCAGTATGCGCGCCGTGAAAAAGCTTTGTATACCATTGCCATTAACTGTCTTCAACCTGCCGCATCTTGCTTTTGCGCTTCGTTGGGAACGGGGCCTTTTTTGGCTCCCAAGGCCTGTGAAGGAAAAGCAGGGGCGGATTTGGAATTGACGCCTTTAGAGCACGGCTATTTGATACAAGTGCACAGCGAAAAGGGACAATGGCTCCTCACATGTATTCAAGAATTGGTGCAGGTGCAGTACGATATTTCTGCGCTAGAGCAAAAAAACGCACTCTTGGCGCAAAGCAAGGCTGCCTTCACACGTAAGCCAGATTTTAACACACTACAAGGGGCTTTGCAGGCAGGCTTTAAGCATGAACTTTGGTCTCGCATGGCTCCTTCGTGTATTCTTTGCACAGGGTGTACGAGAGTTTGCCCCACATGCACGTGTTTCACCACCCATGAAGAAATGGAAGAAGAAAACCAAGGCCAACGCGTGCGCTGTTGGGATTCTTGCCAAAGTGCTGGCTTTACGCGTAATGCCGGCTGGCATGAGCCGCGCGATCATGTGAGTATTGTGCGTTATAGAATATATGATAAATTACAGTATATTGAAGAGCGTTTTGCCTTTAAAGGCTGTACAGGGTGCGGACGCTGTTTTGCAGTGTGTCCTGCCGCCATTGATATAGTTCGCGTGGCAGAAGAACTCATGCAAGCAGACGCAGGGCAAACAACGTATACCGCTAAACCCGTACCCTTTGTGCAGCATGATAGACCTTTTGATCCAAAGCTCTATACACCTGAAGTTGTAGAAATTGTCGATATTTTTGAGGAAGCAAAAAGTGTAAAACGTTTTACGGTAAAGTATGTGCACCATAAGGAGCAAGGGCGACCGGCACTGCGCGGTCAATTTTACATGATTACGATTTTTGGTGCGGGAGAAATAGCCATTTCAGTTCCCTTTAGTGATAGAGAAGAGGAGCTTTTCACCTTTTATGTTAAAAAAGTGGGTAAGGTCACGGGAGAGCTTTTTCGCAAAAAAGTGGGTGATATGCTAGGTTTGCGCGGGCCTTATGGTGTTCCTTTCCCCTATGAGTCTTTTAAAGGTCGAAGCCTATTGGTCATAGGATCCGGTGTGGGGCATGCTCCGGTGCGAGCTCCTTTGGTGCGTGCCATAGAGAATAGGCATGAATTTAAAAATATTATGGTCATAGGTTCTGCCATGACCTACGATGAGCTCTTGCTTAAAGAAGATTTGCAAGCCTGGCATCAGCTGGAAGGGGTGCATGTACAGTATGCTTTGGCAAGGCCTACCACGGCTCTTTGCACCGTCCCCATACATGTGGGCTATATAAATGATCTGTTGGCGCCTTTACAGGAAAATCCCGGTCTTGAATGGAAAAATACCTCAGCCATCATTTGCGCTTCAGCCAGACGTATCAAGGCTGTGGCAGGGGATTTGGTAAAACTTGGTATGCACCCCAGCGATATTTATACAGCCTTAGAGACCAATATGCGCTGTGGCGTGGGCAAGTGTGGGCATTGTAAAGTGGGAGCTCATTATATTTGCAGTGATGGTCCGGTGTTGAGTTATGAGCATATGTTGCAACTACCTCCAGAATTTTAGATAGTGTCGCCAAATGTGTGTTTTCGAGTTTATTTGCGTTGGATTTCGCAATAAAACATTAAAATGCACATTTTGACGACACTGCCTAAAGGGAAAGCTGTATTTTTTTCAGCTCTCTCCTAGAGAAATTAGAAGTTATCTCATAATTACGCGATAGTGTATTTTGAGTAGCTTCTAGCCGTCAAATGACAGTTTGTCGCGGTGACGTAGCCACCGGAACAAGCCAAAAACCGCGCTTTTTGGCGCAGTGATACAACATCATTCAGTGTGAGCTGAATTATGAGATGAGTTCTAGACTTTCTGCCATAATTCCTTGAGCCAAGCCGGTACAGGAATGGGACGCCCTTCTTTATTAATAAGGGCGTGTTCTGTCATACCCTCTGCCAAAAGCTTCGTCTTGTCTTCATTCCACAATTCATATATAAACTTGACCGATGCACGCCCCCAAGAGGCAATGGCCACATGTATATGTACAAGGTCATCATAACGCGCAGGAGCACGGTAGCGGCATTGCGCTTCTCTTACGGGTAGAAAAATCCCCTTGGCTTCCACTTCTGTATAGCTCATGCCTTGGGCTCGGATGAATTCACTGCGAGAACGCTCAAATAAATGTAAATATTCTGCATAGTATAAGACGGACATACAATCTGTTTCTCCATAAGAAACACGATGGGCCAGCCAACAGTCAGGTTTTGGAAAGTCTTTCATGTGCAGCTCCTTAAATATGCGTACGAGGGAGAATGACGCTTTATGTTTAAAAAAAATATTTCAAAAATTGCCTTACTTACAGGTCTTTGTGCTTCTTGTCTCTTGATGGGATGTCAAAAGGAAGTGCCACTGACCACATGGGGAACGCCGGTGTCCACATCGGAAAGTCAGGCTACGTTTTTACAGCACTTAGAACCCAGCAATCAGAATCTTTCTTCATGGCGTGCCATGGGGCCTACTGTGCAAAAGAGCTTGAATTATGTCAAAGTAAAAAAGCAAGAAGCTTTAGCTATTGATCGCCCCGGATTGCGGCTAACATGGGGACAGCTACGTCAAAGCCTTGAAGAGTTACAAAAGCTTTTGCCACAATTGGATGCACAGCCAAATCTTTTTGCTCAGCGTTTTACGTGGATTCCCATGTACGAAGGCATGAAGTACACAGGTTATTTTGAACCAGTCATCAAGGCCAGTCGAACTTATAAGCCTGGATATCAACCTTTATATAAAGCTCCGCCGGAATTATCAAAAATTCGCCAAAGAGGGCGTAAATTTCATAGCCGCGAAGCCATTGATGGTGAGAAAAAAGCCTTGGCAGGGCGCGGTTTAGAACTTGCATGGGCACAAAGTCAAGTGGATGTTTTTTATTTGCAGATTCAAGGTTCTGGAAAGCTGATCTTCGAAGATGGGAGCAGCGTGTATGTGAACTATGCCGGACAAAATGGACATAAATATGTAAGTTCTGGTAAGGTCATGAAGGACTTAGGTCTTGTGGAAAAAGGAGATATTTACGAACAACGTAAGTGGTTTGCCGAAAATCCTGAAAAAACGTTTGATATCCTCAAGGAAAATCCATCGTATGTCTTTTTCCGTTTTGGGGATAAAGGCGCCATAGGAGCCATGGGCTCTGTGGTGGATCCTCTTTTAAGTCTTGCCACAGATAGAAAGTTTATTCCCTTAGGATCCATTGTGGCTTATGGGGTCAATGTACCGCATATTCTTAAAGGAACAGCGCCCTTGCGTGGTATAGCCTTTCCGCAAGATGTGGGCGGTGCCATTAAGACAAATCGCTTTGATATCTTCATGGGCGGCGGCACAGAAGCTGAGTTCACCGCTTCGCATCTGGATGCCAAGGGGATAGCTTGGGTGTTGGTAAGTAAATCTGTACTGGAAAAATAATTTGGAGATGAGGTGAGTATGACCATAGCAACGGGAAAAGATTTGGGAAATTTACGCGTGGCCTTTGAGGATATGCTGGGAAATGCCGTGCTTACGTCTGATGCGGTGCAAGTTTCCGGAGGCATGGGGGAGTTTTTATGCCCCACAGATTTGGTGGCCACTGCTCTCGGCGGTTGTGTCATGATGACTTTATCCATTGCGGGCAAGGGGCATAATATTGATGTTTCCGGCATGCGTATGGAAATTGATAAAGTCATGGGTGATGATGCTCCGCGTCGCATTGCTAAAATACATGTACGTATCTTTTTTGCCACATGTCCCACCTTAGATGAACAAGATACTTTACGCCGCGCCGCGGCAACATGCCCGGTGAAAAATAGTTTGCACCCTGATATGATAAAAGAGGTGGAACTTATTTTCGCTGAAAAATAGGAGATGAAATGAATATACGTATACGCCATGAACAAGCGCACGAGTATACACAGGTAGAAGCCATAGCTCGCGATGCCTTTTGGAATTTGTATTTTCCGGGAGCCCATGAGCACTTTGTGGTGCATAGTATGCGTGAGCATAAAGATTTCATGCCAGAATTGTCCTTTGTCATAGAAGTGGATGGGCACATTCAAGGCGGTATTTACTATACACATTCCAAGGTGATTTTACCACAAGGTGAAGAGCTTAAGACCGTAAGCTTTGGACCTGCTTTTGTGGCCCCTGCTTACCATAGGCAAGGTCTTGGAAGGAAACTCATTGAGCATAGTCTAGCATTGGCCAAGGACTTGGGGCATAAGGGTGTGTTGACTCTGGGCTATCCTTACCATTATGCACCCTATGGTTTTGTAGGAGCTAAAAAGTTTGGCATAGCCATGGGTGACGGGAAATTTTATAAGGGGCTCTTGGCCTTGGAGCTCGTGCAAGGTGGTTTGCAGGGTGCTCAAGGCGGTCAAGCGGCTTTTTCTGACGTATTTGAAGTGGATCCTCAAGCTGTGGATACTTTTGATGCCACCTTTCCCTTTAAGGAAAAAGCTGTGCAGCCTAGTCAGGCGGAGTTTGAGAAATCTTGCGTTGAACTTGATGTATAAAGAAAGACTTTACTATAAAAACTAGAGCATAGATTTTATTGTAACCATAAAAAAACCCCTTGTGTCATGGAGTTGATACAAGGGGGTTTTTTTATTTTAAGCACAGATATGACGCTTTATTCACTCATTTGGATTTGCTTAATGGTGGGTAAGGTTTTTACCATTTGCAAAGCCATGCGTAGTTGATTGTCTAGAGCCAATTGTTCTGCCACGTCTTTATTGAAAAGTGAGGTGTCGGCGGCTTTGGGCTCACCATTGCTGTTTTCAATTTTTTCTTCTGTTTGCTTCGCATCTTTTGTTTTTGGAGTTTTCGTGGCTTCTTCTTTCTTTTCGTTTTTACCGGCAATATGGCGGGTTAAATCTTTTTCACGCACCACAACGCGGGCATTTTTACGATCTTCTTCGTTGACAGGCTCAAAGGGAATTTCCATGTCTGGGGTAATACCTTCAGCTTGAATGCTTAGGCCATTGGGAGTGTAATACAATGCAATGGTTAACTTTAAGCCAGATCCGTCAGCCATGGGGATGATATTTTGTACAGAGCCTTTACCAAAGGTTTTTTCGCCTAAAATAAGAGCGCGTTTATGATCGCGTAAAGCTCCGGCCACAATCTCTGAGGCGGAGGCAGATCCGGCATTGACCAGTACCACCACAGGTGCGGTGATGTCGCTCATTTGTTTTTTGGCTCTATAGGTGCTCATGGCGCGTAGGCTTCGACCGCGAATGGAAACGATGTCGCCGGAAGTTAGGAATGTATCTGCCACGGAGACAGCTTCATTGACGAGTCCACCGGGGTTGTTGCGCATATCAAGTACGATACCTTTAATGTCGCTTTTTTGTGCTTCTTCTAAAGCTGCGTGCAAATCATCGGTGGTGCGTTCAGAAAAACGCGTAATACGCAACCAGTGGTACCCTTTTTCCAATTCTTTGGCCTTCACACTAATGAGAGGAATGGAATCGCGAGTGATGGTCACCGTTTCTGGGCTGTTGGAGTTGGTGTGGATAATGGTTAACTCCACATCGGTGCCCTTGGGGCCACGAATACGTGAAACCACTTCGGGTAAGGATAACTCTTGGGTGCTTTCGCCATCGATGGTGAGGATAATATCGCCGGGGAGTAAACCTTCATGGAAAGCTGGTGTGTCTTCAATGGGGGAAACCACTTTCACCTGACCGTTTTCCATGGTCATTTCAATGCCAATGCCGGAAAATTCACCTGAGGTGGTCTCCTGCATTTCTTCATATTCTTTGGGCGTCATAAATGTGGAATGCGGGTCCAGATTTTCGAGCATGCCTTTAATGGCGCCGTCTAATAAGTCTTTGCTAGGAGTTTCTGTTACATAGTGTTTTTCTACAAGTTCAAGGACTTGGCTAAACCGTTTTAAGGCTTCATACATGTTTTCTTCATGAGAAGCTTCAGCTGCCATGGCGGGGGCGGCGCTTAAAGAAAGGCCAAGCAGAGCAGCGCCTATGGAGCGTGATAATGATTGCATATGATATCTCCCTGTATAAAAATTAGAGTACTGTTACTAAAACTTTATATTAACGAATTCTTACATCAAGTCCCGTTTCGCCATATTTGAGGTAGCGAATATCTCCGGGAACTTTTTTAAGATCAATGACAATACGTGTTCCTTCTTTATGGTCACCAATGCGCACATTGGATACAAAATTATTGGGAGGAACTCCGGGGGCGCGCACTTTCCAAGCTCCATCAAGGTCTAGGACAAGTCGCTCAGGTGAAGTAAGACGCATGGTTTTGTATTGCGGCATTTCAGAGCTGTCTAAGCGTACTGTGGTACCATCTCCCGCGCGTATGACCGTTATTTTTTTTATGGTTTTTGCAACCTTGGGGGCAGTTTTTTGTTCTGTAGGCTTGGTAAGCGCTGTGGGTAAGGTTGATTCTTTGCGGCTAGCTTCTAAAGCTTTTTGAACGGGGTCTTCCACAGGTTTTGTGCTGTTCGCCACGTTGTTGGCCGTGTTTTGGGTGCTTTTTGCGGCAGCGTCAATTTTTGCTTGGGCCACTTTGGCAGTTTCTGCGGCCTCGGCTTTTTTTTCTGCAAGAAGTGCTTCAGCTTTTTTTTGCTCTTCTTTCACGGGGGCAGGAGCTACTTTGGGGGCTTGGGTTGGTGCTTCAGCCGGGGTAGGTTTTGCCACAAGAGTTGGAGGAGCCACTTGAGTGGGTTTTGGTGCTGGTGTGGCAGGAGCCATGGGAGCCACAGGAGCCTGGCTGTTCACCTTTGCCATGGCGCTGTCTTGATTTTCCTCAAAGGACGAAGAGCGCGAAGTGTCGTTTTTCTCTTCAAATAAACCATTTTCTGCGGTGCTGTCCGCGGCATTAAGAGGCGGTGCCACAGGCGTGGTATATTCGTTAT
Source organism: uncultured Desulfovibrionaceae bacterium (assembly GCA_964370835.1). Classification (GTDB taxonomy): domain Bacteria; phylum Desulfobacterota; class Desulfovibrionia; order Desulfovibrionales; family Desulfovibrionaceae; genus CAYJAD01. The sequence goes on along the minus strand of CAYJLO010000009.1, from coordinate 17,839 downwards.
AGGTGATGAGACCCATTCCCAATAAAATGACAGCAGTGATAACAATAGCTATATTTTTGTTCATAATATCTCCTAAAAACACTTCTCTATACGGGCTTTAATGGAAAAAAGCATATCTTATGTCGTGAAGAGCGTGTGATAGTGCTAACTGGTATAATCCAGAAATACTAGCATGAAGCAAAGGAAATGTAAAAGCGTTAGCTGGTGGTAAAAATGAAAAAATTCTGTTATTGTGTTACGTTGTAAAGGCATTCGAGCTGATTGATGATTTCCTCCCAAGCATGTAGGGCATATCCATTATTTTGTAAATATAAATATGCATAACTGCTAAAGGGGTGAATCTCTTCCGGAAAATTTTTCCAAAAATTGTTCGTAAGTGTATGTTTTTTATGAATAAGTGTGTTTTTGAGCTCTTGTCGAAGGCTTTTGCCAAATTGTATAATGCCTTTTTGTAAGTTGTGCGCAAGGTGTGGGTATATATTCTGTAATGTTGAAAATGCTTCTTGTGCATGTGTTTTTTGTGAAGGGCTTTTTTGTAAGCGATGCCAAAACCATTGCTTCCAAAAAAGAGAAAGTACTTCTCGGGAAGCGGGCAACTCTGCTTTTTCGTAAGAAAGGAGGGTATAAAGCCCGTGGGCATCTTGAGACGTACGGTATATTGCAATTTGTGGCAAAGAAATATGCTTAAGAGGATCTTCCTGCGAGGTGTTTTTTTGCCCTTGTATTATTTTGTGCGCCACAAGAGCCACATGTTCAGGCTGTAATTTTTGATGACAATATTTAATGTTTTTACATGCTTGCCAACAACCAGCGCAAGGGACTTTGGGTTGTAATACATAATGTTGTGTATGCATACTGCCGTGCGGGCCCGTTTCCCAAGGGTTAACCGGACCAAGGGAAAGATTTATGATGGGGGTATTAACCCAAGCGGCTAAGTGCATGGGGCCTGTGTCTGGCGTGATGAATAAGCTAAGGCTTTGTAAAACAAGGGCTAATTGTTCTACATTAAATCTACCGCATAGGGAGGCTCCCTTGAGATTGCTAAGGCGCTCTATTTCAAGGCCATACGCCACATCATCAGGCCCACCCAAGAAAAGCGTTTTATAGCCCTTTCGTGAAAGTAGGGCGGCAAGTTTAGCATAATGCGTAGTGGAAGGGCGTTTTTCAGGTTCACTGGCCCCCACGAAGATGCCTATGGTATTTTCTTTAGGCTGTGGTATCGTATTGACATTCCAAGGGGGAATTTTGGCATTTTGTAAGTGATCCAAAAGATATAAATCACTCCAATGGAAAAGATTGTATCTATTATTGTGTACAATACTGGCGCGATATAGGGCCCAATCTCCGCCCAGAAATGTGGATCCGTTTTGCGTGTAAGCTCCGTAGCGTTCTTCAGCTTGTACATTGCCAGCCAATAGGGCGGCATCGGGGCGATGGCTCAGATTGATAACAGCTTTGTAGGGTTGGTTTACCAACGCCGGCGCCGCTGAGGGGGCAAAGAAAACGGTTTTAGGAGCCATGGGCATGAGCTGTGAAAAAAATTGTTCTTCAGCCACGGTCCAAATGGGATGATCGGCATAAATATTTTGCAAAATACCTAGCAAGGGAAAGCTGAGAATCAAGTCTCCCATGCGTTGCATTTGTAGAACAAGTATGGGATTACCCATGCTTTATGCCCCCTGTTTTCCATCTTTTGTGCCGTATACATGACGCATATGACTAAGCAAACTTTGTAGGCGATGGTCCCAAGTGTGCTCAGCTAATACGCGCTTACGGGCTGCAGTGGAGATACGTTGTCTTTCTTGCGGATTATTCATGTAAAAGCGCAAGAGTTCAGGAATTTCATCCTGCTCGGTATAAAAAGCGATTTCTTTATGAGGTTCAAATAAATTATCCATTTGTTCTCGCCAATCGGTAAGTACAAAAGCATTGCATGCTGGAACATCAAAAATACGCTGGTTGACGGCCCCTTTCATTTGTTTACTGGTACAGTTGAAATTAATATCTGATAAAGGATAAAAACCTGGCAAGTCAGTATAATAACTTAAAACATCATGCAATTTGAAATGTTGTTTTTGCTGAGCAAAAATGGTGTTCCATCCATCATCCCCCACCAAGAGGGGCTTAAACGGTAAGATTTGCTCCACGCAGGAAGCACGATATATGCGCGTGGCTTCCCATGTGAGTGCCGTTTCATAACCAAGGCGATCTTCATGATTTGGTAAAGCAGTATAATGCGCGTAAGCCTCTGGTTGACGCTCTTGGAGAAATTGCTCGATGGAGCGTATATCACACAGGCTAAAATCTTTAGCCACCGCATGAAATGTTTGTAGTAGTGCGGCAGGTAAGGGAGTTTTATTAAGGCGTGTGCTCACCTTATGGAGCATGGAATTTCCCACAAAGGAAAGGTGGGTTTTCCACGATGCTTTTCCCTTTGTATTGGGGCAAAAAAGGTGTGTATTTGTCCCAAGGGGTAAGTAAAATACATGCTCAAAGCCTAATGCGTGCAAAGATTCTATATTATCTAAATCCCAAGTAAATAAGCTTACCCAAGGACTATTAAGTTTTTCATATAAGTGAATGATAAGGTGCGGATTATCCACAAACCACGACGCTAAAGGAAGTTCCAATTGATTTATGAGCTCCATGAGCACACCTTCCCTGTCCACACCTAAGTGATTGAGGGTGAGGAGGCAGTCGGGCTGAAACTCGTGCACTGCCGTGAGAAAGTCTTCAATGAATATATGGCTGGCTATGGAATCATCAGGAATAGTGAGTAAGCGATGCTCAATGTTCAGACGCTTGCAAGCACTGGCCACTTCCCCCATGAGAAAATATTTACTGGTAATAAGGAGGAGCCTTGGTTTTTCTCCTGCAAATCGTGGTTTGCGCACTTTAGACCAAAAGTCAAATTGCTGACTGGCTTCCAATTGCTGGCGTAAGCTCCCATACCATTCTTTGTCTAAACGTTGGTAAAAGGGGTGAATGATGGGGGTAAAGGGTGCATTTTCATGCTTTTTTTGCCAATGGGTAAGTGTGCGCAAAACGTCTTGAAGTTGTGTTTCAAGGTGTTCTTTCTGCGTTTCTTGGGGGGCTGGGCTTATCCATAGAATATGGTCTTGCTGTTCTTGGCTTACTTCTTGTGATATATACTCTTTAATGTTGGTAAGTTCTAGAATATCCAGTTCCTTATCAACAATGGCCAAAGGCCCTTCATATTGGGTAAGAAAGGCTTTAAGTGCGTACCCTAGACCTGTGCCTATAAAAACAGGGAGGCTTTGCCCCACGGAAATATTTTGCACCATGCGTAACTCACGCTCTGGGCCACCTGCTCCAAGAATTTGAAGCGTGTTAGCGCCACGTTGAATGGCTATATCTACCAATGTATCATCGTGAAAAATGGGAGTTATTGTTTTCATTTTTTCTGCGCAGGGCTATAGGGTGTGCAAACTATTTCATTATTCACAAGGGAGAATACGACACTTTTGCAAGGTTTATCCACGTATAAATAGGCTTGGCCAATGGCTATTTCTACACCGGCAAAAACTTCTCCTATGGCTACCACCTTACAGTGACCAATATGGGTTTCATCTAAAGATAAATGATTCCAAATATGGTTACGGGATTTTAGTAAATTTGCTTGCCTTTTTTTAGCTTTATCCAGTTTGCGGCTAAGGTCATTGGTATTTGGTGCCAAGTGTCCGGCCACAGAGGAAAGATGATGTATGGTGTGGCTTAAGGCGGTAAGGTGCACTTCAATTTTTTCTAGCTTACGAATGTGCATGGGATCATACCCTAAAAATACGCGTGTGGAGCTACCAGCTTTATTACCTAAGTGTCCAGCCACCATGAGCCCTTGCTTTCCGTGCAAAGTTCCGCCCACCAAGCGTTCCTTTATCAAGGTATTATTGGCAGCATATAGGGCGGAGTGTAGGCAATTTTTTTCGACAATAATATTGCCAAAGCATTGTATTTCTGCCTTTTCCACAAAGGCAAGCCGAGCATCTTTTTGAGAGGTGAGCTTACAATGTTTTCCCACACCGCCGCGTACGCCGCCTGTAATGTGTAAGGCTTTTTGTGCGCGTACAATGCCACCTTCCACCATGCCTGTGATAAGTACATTGTATCCATGCACTTCAAATCCGGCGCGGACATTGCCATTGATGGCAGCATCACCGCAAAAAATAATATTGCCAGTTTCAAAGCTTACATCGGAATGTACTTTTAGCACAGTGAGAACGCAAATACGATTGTCCTCATAGGTCACATAGCCATGGCTGCTGGCTAAAATACGCTGAGGATTTTGCGGGTCAAGATGAGTATTTTTCCCCACTAGAGCTTCCAGTGAGGATATGAGAAAACGTGCTTCTGGCTCTTGTATGGTGTCCGCCGGTACAAGTTCAGCGAGCAGTTGGCCCGCATGAACATTTTGCACATAGCCGAGATTATGCAAACTTTTTTTGGCTCCGGGTATGGGTTTTAAGCGGCGTTGACCTATCTCGGGGTCAAAGTAATGTTGTAAATACAAGGCCACGGTAGTCTCCAAGACAAAAGGTCTTTAAGGAAAAGGGGGCAATGCACCATGCTTTCTTATGCAGATGGGAAGAACAAAGTTTTATGCGTAGGGGAAAAGTTCTTCGCTGTCTAGCATAAGGGTTACAGGGCCCCAATTTATTAAGTGAACGTCCATATTCGCACCAAAGATACCAGAATGTACACGAGAAGGAAGGTGCGCGTCAACGTCTTGAACAAATCGAGTAAAAAGCTCATGGGCCACATCTGGTGCAGTAGCCGCTTGAAAGTCGGGGCGGCGTCCATTTTTGCAAGAGGCAAGTAAGGTAAATTGAGAAACCACCAGTATTTCGCCTTCTATTTCTTGTATATGGCGTTTGAACTTATGTGATGTTTCTGGAGTATCACCAGGGAAGATACGTAAATGCAGTAACTTGTCTATGCACCCTGCCCAGGCTTTGCTTTGCGGTAGTGCCGCAGTATCTCCATTGCCGAAACCTACAAAAACTAGTAAACCTGCTTTAATGGCGCCTACTTCTTTACCTTCTACTTTCACAGAGGCTTCATGAACACGTTGAATAAGTAAACGCATACTAGGCTTCTTCTCGTTCTGTTTTCACGAGGCTTTGCTCATGGTCTTCTGTTGCCTTTTCCAACGTTTCAGCAGCTTTTCTTTGTTCTTCTTCACGTAAAACCCTACGCAAAACTTTTCCCACTATGGTTTTGGGCAACTCGTCGCGAAATTCCACATGTCTTGGTACTTTATAGCTGGCAAGTTTACTGCGACACCAAGCCAGAACCTCTGTACGGCTAAGGCTCGTTCCTTCTTTGAGGATAACATAAGCTTTGATGATTTCGCCGCGATTTTCATCTTCAATGCCCACGGCAACAGCTTCTACAATGTAGGGGTGCTCAAGTAATACTTCATCAATTTCACGTGGATAAACATTGTACCCGGCCATGATAATCATATCCTTTTTGCGATCTAGGATATGAAAATAGCCGTCTTCATCCATGGTTGCCAGGTCTCCGGTGTATAGCCAGCCATTGCGTAAAGCGGAGGCGGTTTCATCGGGCTTATTCCAGTAAGCTTGCATGACTTGTGGCCCACGAATGACCAATTCGCCGAGTTTTCCCACAGGCAAAGTGAGACTGCCACCCTCTGTATCCACGATGCGTGCATCGGTGCTGGGCAAAGGGAGGCCTATGGAAGCTACTTTACGTTCTTTAGCAAATACGGGGTTAATATGTGTGATGGGAGAAGCTTCAGTAAGGCCGTATCCTTCCACAATGGTTGCGCCTGTAAGCTCTTGAAATCGTTTGTAATGCTCAGTAGATAAAGGAGCAGAACCGGAAATGCACAGCTTTATACAGCTTAAATCATAGGAAGAAAGATTTTTCTGTTGCATAAGCGAGGAATAGACCGAAGGCGCACCGGGAAAGATGTTGGGTTTATGTTTTTTTATGAGTTTGAGCACATCTTGGGGCACGTAGCGAGGCATGGGTAAGACACAGGCTTTGAGGGCTGTAGGAATAATCAGCCCCACGGTGAGGCCATACACATGGAAAAATGGTAAAAGCGAAACAAAAGAAAGCTTCTCTTCCGCCATGGTTTTAATGACTAGCAATACTTGAAGACAGTTGGAGCCAAGATTTTTATGGCTGAGCATAACACCCTTGGGCAAACCTGTGGTGCCGCCAGTGTATTGTAAGAGAGCTAAAGTATCTGGGCCAATACTACAGTCGGCACTGTACTTTTCTTTGGTGGCAAACATATACTTCCAAGAGTAAACATTTTGCCCGTAGGGAATATCTGTGGTGGATTGATTTCTTTTTTCCCTAAAATTGTAGAGCCAATTGAGAGGGAAAGATAATGCTTCAGCTATACCGGTGACAATGAATTTTTCAATGGGTAAGCGTGGACGTAATTCAGAAATCTTGGGCCAAAGTAAGTCAAGCACCACAAGATGTTTGGCTCCGGAATCTTGAAGATGGTGGATTATTTCCTTTTCCATATAGAGAGGATTTATCATAACCACCACGCCACCAGCCTTCATAACGCCCCAAAAAGCTATGATGGTTTGTGGAATATTGGGAAGCATTATGGCTACGCGATCACCGTGGCTTACGCCCATAAGACGCAAGGACGCGGCAAAGGTTTCAGCCAATCTTTTTAACTTGCCATAGCTAATTTTTGTGTTTTGGAAAATGCAAGCAGGAGCACTGGGCGTTTTTTGAGCAGCTTCATCTAGAAGGCTAAATAAAGGGCCGTCAAAATCTTTAATGGTGTGAGGAACGCCACTGTCGTAGTTATTGAACCAAGGTCTATCCATTCCAACGGTAATCATGTTTTGTTGCTCGCTCATATGTTTTCCTCACAGGGGCTTATACAGATCTTGCCATGGTGGCGCTGACCAAAGCAACTGCTTTTATGCCGGCTCCTTCACCTGTAAATCCAAGACCTTCTTCAGTGGTGGCTTTTACATTAACGCAGTGTACAGGCAAAGATAAAAGATGTGCTACATTCTTTTGAATGGTATGGCGTTGTGGCCCCACTTTGGGCTTTTGTGTGATGACGGTTAAGTCCACATGATGTATGGTGAGGCCTTTTTGTCCGGTAAGTCGTAACACTTCTTGTAAAAGTACAGCAGAGTCGGAGCACTCAAATTGAGCAGAAGTATCCGGAAAGTGCAGGCCAATGTCGCCCAAAGCCGCGGCGCCCAGTAAAGCATCCATGAGGGCGTGCAAAAGTACATCACCATCCGAATGTGCTAACACATGCATATTCCCATCCATGGGAACGCCGCCCAACTTTAAAGGCCGTTCTTTGCCGCTACTCTTATCCTTAGAGGTTGCAAAGCGGTGTACATCATAGCCAAAGCCGGAACAAGGGTAGGATAGGGGGGCTTGGTGTAATTTCATAAGGTCATGTTCATGGGTAATTTTACAATTTTGCGCCTCACCGAGTACGGTACGCACAGTATATCCGCATTTTTCTAACATACTGGCATCATCGGTGACGGTAAAGTTTTCTTCTTGAGCACGGGCATGGGCCTTTTCTAAAAGATGACGTACAAAACCTTGCGGAGTTTGCACGCTCACAAGAGTATCGCGTTCTGGCGTTTGAATAATCACGTCATGGCGTACTTCTTTTATGGTGTCCACCAAGGGTAAAGCAGGGACGACGCCCTCAGCACCTTCTTGAAGCGTTGCATAGACGTTTTGGATAAGCTTAGCTGACACAAAGGGGCGAGCAGCATCGTGTATAAGTACATGGGTACATTCGATAGGCAAAGCTTTAAGGGCGCAAAGGACGGAGTCTTGTCGTCTTTCACCTCCACCAACAGCTTTCCAAGCGAGACCAAGGGCTGTGCTTTGTTCCACATGTTCAAGACGCGCTTGTTCTTCAGCCAATGCTTCTTGTGGAAAGACAAAAATAATGCCTTTTATACCAGCATGGCGTGCAAAGGTTTGTGCAGCTTCCAAATACATGGGCTGACCTTTGTAGCACAAAAATTGCTTGGGGCATCCATTAGTATGCGCACTTAAGCGTGAGCCTGAGCCAGCTGCAAGGAGTACGCACCATGTATGCTGCTTTTGTGGGTGTTGTGATGTCATCGTAATTTGTTAGACTCCATTTCCATCAACCCGTAATTGATGCGATACACCATAACAAGAACGGAGCATGTAGTGTAAGAAAAATCATGTTCCAGACTATCTGTTATGGTGTACAGCGTAAAGAATACTTTTTAACGAATTGACAAAAAAAGATATACAAGAGCCGGACTGTAAGCCGGGTTCTGTCTCTGCCCAAAGGCAGGAGGCCACCATTAGTCTAGGAGTGTAATTACTTACACCCTCCAGCAACCTACCCGAAAGGTATGACCGGGCCGGCCACCTTTCCTATTTGGTCTTGCTCCGAGTGGGGCTTGCCTAGCTTATTGTGTCGCCACAATAACTGGTGAGCTTTTACCTCACCCTTTCACCCTTACCTCTCACGAGGCGGTCTACTCTCTGTTGCGCTTGCCAAGGGTTACCCCTTCTGGGAATTACCCAGCACTCTGCCCTGTGGAGCCCGGACTTTCCTCCCCGTAAAATTACGCAGCGGTGGCCCGTCCAACTCTTGTAAATGTTAAAGAATGTTTACTAAGCGTCTTCGTTGAAGAATTTAAACTTAGGAGCAGCAGGAGCTTGTTCTACCACTGTTTCGCTTTCGGGACGCTTAAAATGTTCGCACCAGTACACAAGTCTTTGGCAGTTGGGGCAAGAAAGAATTTGCTGACCGCGCTGCAATTCAATGAAAGATTGAGGAGGAATAGAAATGTTACAGCCGCTACAAATGCCTGCTTCCACGGGAACAATAACAGGGTGATCCAAGCGATGGCGGATAAATTCATAGCGTTGGAACACAGGAGCTGGTACTTCTTCACCTGCATTGGATCTTTCTGCTTCTAAGCCGTCAAGCTGATGCTGTGACTTGTCGATACGCTCTTGCAAGCTTTCGCGGCGTACTTCCAATTCAGCCTTCAGAGCCAAATAATCTCTATCGATTTCAGCCAAAGACTCTTCTTGCACTTGCATTTCTTCTTGTAAGACAACTTTTTCTTCTTCGCGTAGACGGTTTTGTTTTTCCATGGCGTCCATTTCACGCATCATGGCATGGTATTCGCGTTGATTGCTTACTTGTGCCAATTTATTTTTGCTTTTTTTGATATTAGCCACATCGTTATCAATTTCAAAAGAGATACGTTTTTGTTGCTCTTGGATGTGCGTTACTTTTTCCACAACTTTATTACGCTTTTCTTCCATGACGGCAAAGCGTTCTTCGAGGCTTGAAAGCTCAAGAGGGGCTTTTTTCAACTCTTGATTAACATCATATATGGCATCATCAACCTTTTGCAGGTCAAGTAATTGTTCGATTTGTTTTAAATAGACGTTCATGTGTTTCTCCTTATCGTGGATCAATTTCTAGTAAGCTCTTACTTGAGCTGGTCGTAAAGGCGATGCCGAAGGTATAAATTCTACGTGAATTTTTGGCAAAATTTTCTGTAATACTACGCTTAATTCGCGCATCATAATTTCTTCAAGGCTATGGTGGCCCACATCAAGCGTGCACAAAGGAGCTTCAAGGGCAGCATGGTATTTTACATCACCGGTGATAAAAATATCTGCACCAAGTTTAGCGGCTTTTTCCATGAAGGAAGAACCCGATCCCGTGCAGTACGCTATGTGTCGAATGCTTTGTGGTATGGTGCCGCATACGCTAACCACATCAAGAGAGATATGCTCACCTAGTTTTGTCATTAAATTTTCGTATGTTATGGGCGCTAGTGTGGTGCCCATAAGTCCATAACCAAATTCATGGGGCATGCATTGTTCATCATCTGTAATGCACACGCTATCAAGCACTTTTAGCTCTTTGAGAGAAAGAGCTCTTGCCAGCCAACCTGCCGGGCCATCTCCATTCACATCAAGAGAAGTATGGGCGGCATAAAGGGCCACATCATGCTGGAGAAGCGATTTTAAGGTAGCATGATAATTATCAATTTTATTTGGCAGTCGCCCTTGCATGAGTAGGGGGTGATGCGAAATAATGCATTGCGCGCCTTTGGCAATGGCTTGATCTATGGACTGAGGCGTAGGGTCAAGGCACAAAGCTAAATGCTGTATGTCTTGTTGGTGCGAGGCCACTTGAATGCCACAATTGTCCCAAGAAGCTGCAAATTGCACAGGGGCGACTTTTTCTAAAATAGTAATAATTTCAGATAGTTTCATGTGAAAAGCCTCAAATAAGAAGGTGCTTTACCTTTTATAAGCAGATAAAGCACCTTGAAAATTTTATAAAAACGCCCACGCGACATGCGTATCACATGGGCGTTTTTCTATTTTTTGTCAAGTTTTTTCTTGCAAGTGTTTTGTTACTGCCGGTTGAAAACTGGACGTTTTACAGGGTGTTTTCTCTCAAATGTTTAATGGCATTTACAAAGAGTAAGGTGCCCGGTGCAGCCATTTCACCGCGTGTCCAGCCAGGGTGATTGCTTACATGGTGGAAAGCTTCTGGGTGAGGCATAAGACCAAGTACGCGACCGGTTACATCTGTAAGGCCGGCAATACCAAGGGGAGAACCATTGGGGTTGGCTGGATAGTCTTGCGTAATTTCACGGCTTGTAGGGTCAATGTACTGTAAGGCAATGAGGTTTTCATCTTGTAAGCGTTGCAAACACGCTGCATCCACAGGAATGATTTTTCCTTCGCCGTGGCGTACAGGGGAGCTAACAAATTCAAGGCCTTTAGTGAAAACGCAAGGACTTTTTTCGTTGACTTTCATTTCTATCCAGCGGTCTTCATAGCGAGCAGAGTCGTTGTGACCAAGGGTAACGTGGCGCACAAAACGTTCACCATCAAAGCAAGGCAAAAGACCAAGCTTCACTAACAGTTGGAAGCCGTTACAGATGCCAAGTACCAGCTTTCCGTCATCTAAAAACTCTTTAAGATGTGTGAGCAGGGGAGTGCCATTTTTATCTTCAAGGTGGCGCCAGCGCATGCTCGCTGCTTGGGCGGCACCAAGGTCGTCACCGTCTAAAAAGCCACCGGGAAAAACAAGAAAATGATAATCTTTAAGTTTTACCTTGGCATTGACAATGTCGGCAAAGTGCACAATGTCAGCCCTGTCTGTACCGGCAAGACGTGCTGTGTGTGCTGTTTCCATATGGGAATTGGTGCCGTATCCGGTGATAACCAATGTATTAACTGCGCCCATGAAGAGTGGTCTCCTGTTGTTGCTTATGTTGCTTGACCCTAAAAATTTTCTTTACAATGCAAGAAAAAAATCAAATGGTCTTATTTACTATCTTTAGGCTTTGTTTAGCCTAAAAGAGTACCTTTAGGCAATACTTTATATGGAGGAAAAAAACTTACTCAGTCTATTGTATTTATATACTTTTTTTGAAAATAGACGTTTTTATGCCCTCATGGAGGGCAGAAAAGGTCAAAAAATTTTTTTCTGCGTAAATTTGCCATTGGTCTATTATTAGTGTAAAGCCTTCTTTGTTTGGAAGCGTATTTTCCTTCAAGGCGATGCGATTCTTACTAAATAACTGAAAACTATCTTCTATTGCATTGGTATTTGTAAAAGTGCATAGCCTATTTGTCTTCATGGAATACTTACGGACTCGCTTTGGGTCATGTGGTACTGTTTTGGTTTACGAAAAATCTTAGAAAAATGCCTTGGGCATGGTAAAATTTTTTGTAAAATACAGGGGCTTTTGTGTGTTTTTTAATATATGTAATGTAGGTAAAGAAAAATAATAGGTTGGAAACATGAAAACAAAATTTATTTTTGTTACAGGCGGCGTTCTTTCTTCGTTGGGCAAAGGGCTTGCAGCGGCTTCTTTGGGCGCTCTTTTGCAAACCCGTGGTCTTTCTGTCACCATTCAAAAGCTTGATCCTTATATTAATGTGGACCCAGGTACCATGAATCCTTTCCAGCATGGGGAAGTATTTGTCACCGATGATGGCGCAGAGACAGACCTTGACCTTGGTCACTATGAACGCTACTTGGGTGTTCCCATGTCTCGTAAAAATAACACCACTTCTGGTGCCATTTATCATCGTGTTATTGCTAAAGAAAGACGTGGCGATTATCTTGGCGGCACTGTGCAGGTTATTCCGCATATCACCGATGAGATTAAGCGCTCTGTGCTGGCTTTGGCTGAAGGGCTTGATGCTCCTGATGTGGCCATCATTGAAATTGGTGGCACCGTGGGTGACATTGAAGGATTACCCTTCCTTGAAGCCATTCGCCAGTTAAAGTCTGAGCTTGGTCGTGATAACTGCTTAAATATTCACTTAACTTTAGTGCCGTATTTGGCCTCTGCCGGTGAACACAAGACCAAACCCACACAGCATAGCGTGAAAGAGCTGCTTTCCATTGGTATTCAGCCTGATATTATCCTTTGCCGCTGTGAAAAGGCCATTGCCGAAGAATTAAAGCGTAAAATTGCGCTTTTCTGTAACGTGGATCAAGACGCCGTGTTCTCTTCGGTGGATGTGCAAAATATTTACGAAGTGCCTTTGAAGTTTTATGAAGAGGGCTTTGATCAAAAAGTTGCCATCATGTTGCAATTACCTGCACGCAATGCCAACTTGGAAGCGTGGAAAAAGCTTGTGCATGATTGTGCACATCCTAAAGGTCGCGTAACCATTGCCATTGTTGGTAAATATGTGGAACTTAAAGAAGCATATAAGAGCTTGCACGAAGCCCTCATTCACGGCGGCATTGCCAATGCTGTGGAAGTGGAATTGCGTTATGTAAATTCTGAAGAAATCACCGCTGATTGTGTTGCTCGCGCTTTGAAGGGCTGTCATGGCGTGCTTGTGCCTGGCGGTTTTGGCTATCGTGGTGTGGAAGGCAAAATTGCTTCCATTCAATTTGCGCGTGAAAATAAAATACCTTTCTTCGGTATCTGTCTTGGCATGCAATGTGTTGTCATTGAGTTTGCACGTAATGTGGCAGGCCTTGAAGATGCCAACTCTGAAGAATTTGCTTCCGATAGCAAGAACAAAGTTGTGTACTGGATGAGCGAATGGATAGACCCTGCCACCGGTAAAACGGAACGTCGCCATGTGGATAGCGATATGGGCGGCACCATGCGTCTTGGCTCTTATGAGTGTGCTTTGGAAGAAGGTACACGCGCGCACGATGCTTATGGTCAAAAGCTCATTCAAGAAAGACACAGACATCGTTATGAATTTAATAATGACTACCTTGAAGTCTTACGTGAAAAGGGACTTGTCTTCAGCGGAATGTCTCCTGATAACACCTTGGTGGAAATTGTAGAAATTGCAGATCATCCTTGGTTTGTGGGTTGTCAATTCCATCCAGAATTTAAGTCCACTCCCATGAAAGCGCATCCGCTTTTCCGCGGGTTCATTGCTGCCACCAAGGCTCAAGCAAAAATCTAACGTACTTCATATTAGCAAAAAAGCCCCTGCAGACTATTCAGATAGCATGCAGGGGCTTTTTTTATATACAATATGTAAACTACTCTTGCGCCGGAGCTATGTAACCTTCGTCTTGCATGAGAACATCCATGGGCATGAGACAATACAAAAGTGCATACATGGGAATTTTATCTGACATTTCGCGTACGTCGGACACCAACATATAATGCTTACATTCTGTACAACCTTCGGCGCGCTGTACGGCACTGCCTTCTAAGTTCATGATAACACGATGCTCAGGTTTGGCGTCTTCGCAAGTGGGGCATGTGGTACGAGAGTAGCGCCATGTGCTTTGGCACAAAGAGCAGTGCAAATAACGATGACCTTCTTTATGCCACAAATAGCCGGCATTGGGACTGTGGCCACAGACGGGGCAGTAATTTTTATCCCAAGGACTATCTGCTTCACCACTTTCAAAGGCTTCTAATTTTTGTGCAAAGCCACTATGTAAGGCCACACGCACAGCAGCCGTGCGGGCTAAAAATGTTCCCACAAGGGCGGCACTGTCTTTTTGCATATCATGTTTTTTGGCCCAGGGCCCAATGCGATGTGTTTTTTGGGCCAACACAAGAGAAATAAGATGCCTGCACGCCTTAGGATTATCTTTTAAAAATGCCTCCAATTCAGCAAAGTACTTTCCATGACCGGAAAAACATTCCATGGCTTTTTGGCAAATGGGAGAAACGGCATTTAAAAGGGCATCATCCAAATAATACACCATATGCTCTTTGTCGGTGGGGTAGAGAGCTTTACCCGCAATGGCTTCTTCTTGTGCCAAAGGAGTAGGCAAATGAGGAGCTGGAAACTCTTTGGCTAAAACATGACAGAGCTCTTCCAAGGGAAGGAATGTATCAAAAAATTGTTCGGCGTAGGGATATCTTTCTTTGAGTGTTTTTAACACAGCTTCTGTCATGGTCTTCCTCGAAATATATAGTTAAAAGTTACATATGGTCTTTCAATCTTCATTGCCGCACATACTTCACACGTAACCAATATACGCGGCCATGAAAGTTTTTTGAGGGGGGAGTCTGAGGGGGGAACTTTTCTACAGAAAAGTTCCCCCCTCAGGTTATATATTATGTACTACGCTTGCGCGTTTTCAGCATATTTTTCCGGATCATCAGTCACGATGTAGATAACGCGAACGCTATCGGCATCGATGGCTTGGGCTTTGGGATGTGTTTTTTTCAACTCTGTCACACGCTTTTCAGCCATGGCAAGAATTTCCGCTCTATCACCAAAGACCATGGTGCCCGTGGGGCAAGAAAGAACACAAGCGGGCTTACGTCCACCTTGAATTCTATCAAGGCACATGGTGCACTTGGTTACTTTTTTGCTTTTAGGATCTTGACGCGGAATGTTGTATGGGCATACAGACAAAGCCGTACCAAAGTCCATGTTTTGCGATGTGGCTTCATCGTAAATAACGGCGCCGGAGGCTTCGTCTACGAAGATTTCATCGCCGGAAGCTCCAGCTTGGCAAGGAGCGTCCACGCAATGACGGCACATATCACTAAAGAAATACCAATAGGGCTTTCCTTCAGCTTTACCTTCGGAAAAACGCACAACCTTGTAGGTTTGGGCGGAGAAATCCGGTGGGTTTTGATAGGTACCATTTTGTGTTGTGTGCACAGCGGGAAGCTGATTCCACTGTTTACAAGCCACCTGACAACCACGGCAAGCCGTGCAGAGGGACGTATCGACTAATATGGATTTACCTTCAGACATGCGTCACCTCCTATGCCTTTTTAATGTTGACCATGAAGGCCTTGTATTCTGGTGTGCCGGCATTGCCATCGCCCACAAAGGGGGTAAGCAAGTTGGCTGTATCGCCGTTGTCCTTGGGGAAGAGCCAACCGTAGTTGAAGGTCATGCCCACTTGGTGGGTCATTTTACCGTCAACTTTAAGGGGCTGCATGCGTGTGGTTACCATGGCCACTGCATCTACTTCGCCGCGGCAAGAAGATACTTTAACCTTATCACCATTGGCAATGCCTCTTTCTTTGGCCAGTTCATGGCTCATTTCCACATAGGCTTGCGGCATGCTTTCCACAAGCCAGCTTTGCCAGCGAGTCAGCGCGCCGGAACACCAGTGTTCGGTGCAAGAGTAGGTGGTCATGACAAGAGGATAGGCTGGATCTGCTGCAGCTACCTTGTCCAAGGGGCCCTTGAACACCGTGATGATGGGGCTGTTGTACTGCTTGGACATGATGTTTTTCTTAAGCGGACTTTCCAGCGGCTCATAGTGCTCGGGGAAAGGACCGTCGCCAAGGCCGGGGCCAAAGAGCGAACCCACACCGTCGGGCTTCATGATAAAGGGCAATTTACCACCCTTATCACCCATGGGTGGCCATGGGCCGTCGGGCACATCGCCCACCCATTTACCGTCTTTCCAGGCAAGGAGAGCACGGGCTGGGTTGAAGGGATTACCGTTTTTATCCACCGAAGCGCGGTTGTACACCACGCGGCGGTTCACAGGCCAAGCATAGGACCAGTTGGGGTAGAGGCCAAGCTTGGTGGGGTCTTCTTTGCCGCGGCGATCCATGAGGTTGGTTCCGTCGGCGGCAAAAGAACCGCAGCAGAGCCAGTTACCGCCGGAAGTGGCACCGTCAGCTTGTAAAAGGCCAAAACCTGGGACAGGCTGTCCTTTTTTGTAGGCTTTACCGCCCACGGTGGCGTCTTTTTCAAACTCGCCATTGATACGACGGGCCACTTTTACCATGTCAAACTCACCCTTGCCGTCATTATAATCGAAGCGCAGGTTAAGGATGGGCTCAGGTAAAGCGCCGCCTTCTTTTTTGTAGAGCTCTTTAAGCTTTTCCATGACGCGCAAAGCAATGGCGCCGGTGGTTAAGCAATCGCCTGGGGCATCGGTGGCTTTATGTAACCATTGCATCCAACGACCAGAGTTGGCTTGGCTACCTTGCTTTTCTGTGTTGGCAGAAGCGGGCAAGAGGAAGCACTCTGTGTTGATATTTTTGGGATCCATGCCGGGACCTTTCCAGAAAGAGGCGGACTCGTTATCAAAGATGTTAACGTGTACCATCCAATCTAGCTTGGTCATGGCTTGGCGTACTTTATTGGAGTTGGGCAAGGAACCACAAGGGTTTTGACCAATACAGAAGTAACCCTTGATATCGCCATTATACATGGCATCAATCATGTGTAAAACGTCGCGATTTGCGCCGTCATCCACCTTGGGTAGCCATTGGTAACCAAACTCATTGTCCTTGGTGGCGGCATCGCCAAACCAAGTTTTGAGTAGGCTTACTGCATACTTAGGTGTGTTGCTCCACCAGTTGGCTGACATGGGGTCATGGGTCACTGGGGTTGCGCCCTTAATGTAGGCGTCAAGGGTGGTACGTCCTGCACGGGGCACGGGCAAGTAACCTGGGAGATAATGGTAAAGAATGGCGTGGTCGGTGGAGCCTTGTACGTTGGGCTCACCGCGCAGCGCGTTAACGCCGCCGCCACAAATACCAATATTACCAAGGAGTAATTGCATGATGGCCAAAGCACGAATTCTTTGCACGCCAATGGTACTTTGTGTTTGACCAAGGGCGTACATGACGGTGCCTGCACGGTTTTTCACACCGGTGGAAGCCACAGTTTCGTACACTTTGAGCAAGTCTTCCTTGGGGGTACCGGTGATGGAGCTTACAGTGTCCACATCGTAGCGATCAAAGTGCTTTTTGAGCAAATTGAACACACAACGTGGGTGCTCTAAGGTCATATCACGTTTGGGCATACCCTTGTCGTCTTTTTCAAAGACCCAAGTGGATTTGTCATACTTGCGGGTTTTTGCATCATAGCCGGAGAAAAGTCCGTCTTTGAAGTCAAAACCTTCTGCCACGATGAAAGGAGCATTGGTGTATTCAGTGACATATTCGGCAAAATATTTCTTATTGTCGAGAATGTACTTGATATTACCACCAATGAAAGCAGCATCGGAACCGGGACGCAAGCAAGCATAAATGTCTGCTTGGGCCGAGGTACGCGTAAAGCGCGGATCCACGTGAATGATCTTGGCGCCGCGTGCTTTTGCTTTTAGTACCCATTTAAAGGAAATGGGATGGTTTTCGGCAGCATTACTACCTTGAATTAATATTACATCACTGTGCTGAATATCAATCCAGTGATTGGTCATACAACCGCGTCCGAACGACTCTGCCAGAGCCGGTACAGTGGGGCCGTGTCAGACCCGTGCTTGGTGGTCGATATATGTCAACCCCAAGCCTCTCGCAAACTGAGCCGTGGCCCAGCATTCTTCACTTAATACGTTGGAACTGCCCATGAGCGAGATGGTTTCACAGCGGTTCACTAC
>CAYJLO010000008.1:0-55232 GCA_964370835.1 uncultured Desulfovibrionaceae bacterium | reverse complement strand
ATTGTTCTTCTAGGGGGATGGAAAAAGAAGATTGTGTCATTGTAGTTGTATTCATAAAAACTCCATGGCTTATGCCTTATGCGTAGCAGATAGTATTATTTAAAGCTTACGTAAGTTTAGGGGTAGCAAATCTTTAAAGTTAGCCTTTTTCTCAGGGGTAAACAAGTAAAAACATGCGTAGCAGAATATGGGCCAGAGTATAAGGTTGATAAATGTGCTATGCTTGATGCCGGATTGACCAGGTAAAAGGCAAACCCATACCACGGGAATGAGAGCGGCAAAAATGGTTATCCATAATCCTTGAGGAAGGACACGCTCTTCTTTGTATTTAACCCAGAAAAGCACGGCAAAAAGCGGAACCCAAACTTCCATATGAGTCATGATGGCATTTTTTGCCAAGGCTCGTAAAATCATCTCAACGCCAGAAGCGGGATAAATGTCTAGCGTACTGGAGAAAATAGCGTCTTTGCCTAAGTCGTAAGCAAAATATAATATTGACCACTTAAATAACCACGGAGTTAGGAAACCTATTGCCCAAGCTACAGAACCCCAAAAACCATTTGCTAGTAATGAACTGCTTGTTTCTGGGCTGTCATCTTTACTGTTAGCCCAGCTAGCAAGGAGAAAGCAAAGTAAGGGAATGGAAAGTGATAATGAGCCCATATTCAAGAAGGTTAAAAAGCTATCAAGAGCGCCTATACAAGCCATAAGTATGAAAAATGTTTGTTTATTTCGAATTAATGTAGCAGCTATAGCAGCTATGAGTACGAGCCAAAATTGGGCAGAATGAGTAACAAGCACATACATGCTGGGTGAGTTGGTCATCAGAAATGAGCCAATCACAAGGGCGGCATGCCCTGTTGAAACGCGTGTTTTAAGGGATATGGCTAACACAAACAGCAATACGCAGGTGATAATACTACATAATGTACGCACTGTTTGCATGTCAAAAAAAGTATAAAAAAGGCGAGAGAATATGCTATATCCATGAATATAGCGGGAATATGCGCCCGTGGGCGGCTCAGAAAACTTTTTCGCCGCCGCTTGGCTTAGCCCTGAACATTCACCGTAAATTTTTTTAAGAAAAAGGTCGTCAACGCTTTCATAGGGCTGTAATGCCGTCCCAATGCCGCAGCATTCTGTATACATATCTACAGGCATAGGACGCACAAGGATTTTTACAGTGGGGTAATTACGTGCAAAATGCCCGTCCGTATAGGCCTTATACATATTTTCTTGCAAAGGCTGTAAGGGCAATTGGTATACGGCATAAAAAGCAATGTAACCAAGAACAATACACCCGAAAATACCTGCAAGTGCTTTATACCATTGTTTAGAGTTGGGGAACTCTTGGCAAAGAGCGCGGAGGATATTTTCACACCAAAAAGAAAAAGTGTTTTGCATGGGGCACCTATGGAGACGAACGTTTATTGAAATAGAGTAGGTTAAGATCTGTAAACATAAAATTTTTTGGAACCATATATGTATTTTTTAGGCTTAGCAAGAAAAAGGTGCTTTGCATTTTATTTTAAGAGGTTACAAGCTGTGTAACTGTAATGTTCGTCTAGTGCGATTGATTATTCACTGTTTTCAATATTGAAAGTCTTTTCAATAATATATCTCGGCCTTTGCTTTACTTCAGTATAAACTCTACCAAGATACTCGCCCAGCACGCCAAGACTGATAAGTTGTACGCCGCCCAAAAAGAGCACAGCAGTCATGAGGGATGGATATCCAGGGACGGGGTTGCCATTGATAAGCTTGTCCAGAACCATATACGCCGCATAGAGCAAAGAAAGAAAAGACACCCCAAAGCCCATATACAGCCAAAGGCGCAAGGGCACAGTGCTAAAGGAGGTAATGCCTTCTAAGGCGAAATTCCAGAGGCGCCAGCCGTTAAACTTTGACGTGCCGGCTACCCTTTCTTGGCGTTCAAACTCCAGTATATATTGTGAGAAACCTAACCAAGCAAAAAGGCCTTTCATGAAGAGTTGTCGCTCTGGTAGTGTTATGAGCACATCTACCACTTGTCTGTCCATAAGGCGAAAATCACCGGCATTAAATTCCAGTTTTGTATGGGATATTTTATTGAAAAATTTGTAAAACTTTTGTGCAAAAAAACGTTTTGAACAAGAATCATCCTTACGGCTGGAGCGGCGCGCCAGCACAACGCTAAAACCTTCTTGCCATTTTTGAATCATGGCAGGGATGAGCTCTATGGGATCTTGTAAGTCCACGTCAATGGGTATGCACGTCACCCGTGGCATGACTAAGGCCTGCCATGAGAGCCGCTTCTTTGCCAAAACAGCGTGAAAAAGAGAGCACGCGAACTCGGTTATCTTGCTTTGCTAATTTTTGCAGAATATTCAAGGTGGCGTCTTTGCTACCATCATTAATAAAGACAAGTTCTAGCTTATGCTTTTGTAATGGAATAAAAGTATGTACTTTTTCATAAAAAATATTAATGGTTGCTTCTTCATTGAGCACAGGTACGATAAGGGATATTTTCATACTAATCCTTGAAAACAATATATTTTGATGCAAGGAAACCTAGCACCAATGATGTTGCTGAAAAAGAAATTAAGGTAACGATGGAAGGTAATGAAAGCATGTCTGCTAGGGCGCCCATGCCAAGGCTTAGCGTTCCCATGAAAGAAGTGAAGATGATGAATTTTTTCCCTGTAAAGCTTTGCTTGAAAGTGAAAAGGCTGTTCAGTACATAGGAAAAGACTACTGCCACACAAAAACCTGCTGCGTTGGCAATACTTTGCGTAGGATAAAAGGTAAATACAAGATAGAATATAGTCCAATGTACGGCTGTGTTGAGTACACCTATGCCGGCGTATGTAAAGAAAGTTTTCATTATTCCTCTTTTTTGGGTCGTAGGTTTTGCTACGCAGGCTCCTGGATACAATATAAATTTTCTTTTGTCACTGTACTACTGTGTTGGTGTATCTGCAAAATTTAATGCTTTAAAATAAAAACATATTTCGTACGTGAGAGGTACTTTTTTATTGCGAAGAAAAGAATATCTGGGTAGGTTGGCAGCGCATTGTCGTGCTAAGATATATGTTTAAAATAGATGGGCTCACAGCTCAGCAAAATAAACTCATAAGGTGTAATTCTTGTGCAAAATAGTAACTATTATAATTTGTTAGTTTTTTTATTTTTTCTTAGTCTTTTTTTTATTCTTCTTGCCTTTTTTTATCAAATTCAGCCATTGCTACCGTATACAGGAGATGATTGGAGATATTTGGAATACGCAAGAAGCTCTATTTTTCCAAGCATGAAAGAATATAACCCTGCACGACTATTTCCTGAAATAATAATTCCTATTTGGGGGCTTATATCTGCTTATATTGTTACGCCCGTTGTGGGGGACTATCTTCAAAGTTTCAGATTGTCTATGGCTATGATCATGTCTTTTATGATAACGGGGTTGTGTGCGGCCTTTTATATCATGAGTTGTGCAATTTTTGGCAATAAGACGAAGTGTGAAAGAAATTCAAATATACGCATTTTGTCAATGTTTATGACATTACTTTTTGTGAGCGTTTGTTTTTTATATTTCAAAATGTCACCTGTAAGTAGACATATTTTTCATACTGAAACGACAACAGTTGCCTTTTATTATATTATTCCTAACATTTTGAACTCCATTTTAGTGTGCATGCTTATTTCTTTGCACTACAAAGATGATGACTGTGAGCTGTCCTATCTTGCATGGGGTATTTTTTTGGCATGTATCTTCTTTTGCCAGTTCTCCATAACGTTCTCTAGCCTTATATCGGCTACATATGCGGGCTCTCATCTTTTGCTGCGTTATGTGTCACAGCAAGGTTCCTTATATCAAAAAGCTCTTTTGCTCGTTAAAGGGAGAAAAAATGTAGATAAGGCCTGTGTTTTTATTTTGCTGTGCTGGGTTGTGGCTGCATATTACGATATTTTTGGGGCGCGTTTTGCGGACTTACAATCAGGAGTTTCGTTCGGCATAGCTTTGGATAATTTGCTTAAATTAAGCCAAGGCACGCATCCCTACATAACCACATTGCTCCCACTTCTGGGTGGTGGCTTTGGACTTCTTCTTTTTCTGCGTCGAAAAACACAAACGCAGTATTTATTTTTACATGTTATTGTATGCGCGCTTTTTTCAAGTGCTCTTTGCTTTGCGGCCGATATTTTAATTAACATGAGAACAGATATTTCTTTGTCTCGCCCGGAGGTCGCTTATAATGGATTTTTTCTTTTGATCTTAGCGGCTATGCTGACAGCCATATCCATAGTAAAAATGTATACACCCAGTATATTGGGATTTCCGTTATTAGTCTTGTTTTTTGTTTTTACCGCTATTCACAGCCCAAAAAGTTTTGCGCAACTTGCAACGCATGATCAATATTTACGCCCCATTGTCACAGGATGGGTAGAGGGTATTAAGAAAGCCACAAGCTTGGGTGAGAAAGAATGCATTGTTTATGTTCCTAAAATTGGCTGGCCCTTTGCTCCTTGGCTAGCAACCTCTATACCTAGGACATTGTACAAGCACGGACAGATACCTTATGAACCCAAAGTCAGACTTCAGGAAAGGGAGTTTTAATTTTCGATTTAAGACGGTGGTGTGTTGTGGTAAGGTGCAGTCAACTGTATGGTTATGTTAACACGATGCGTTGGGGGCTGGTTAAGAATAGCTCTCGCCGTCTTATGTAGGCATTATTTAGAAAATGTTCTTAAATTGTAATTGTTGATGTTTTTTCTCGTGAAGCATGTAGTCAACTTGACGCGAATAAAAACATCAGATACATAGAACGTAGGCTGGTGTTTCTATTTTAAAATTTATTCTTACTGTTTTGAATGTTTGTTTTTTACCTTACTTTCTTGCAGTCATTTTAATAGTTCGATAAGACTTACAAAACTCATTATGAAGTCTCAACACTGAGGGATTATGCTCAATTCTAAAATTACCTCCATTCAATGCCGAGATACGGCTTTAGCCTTTGCTTTTATTGCTTTACTTGTTTGGTTTTTTACGGAAAACATATCTTGGATTTATGGCTGTATGGGGCTTGTGCTCTTGGCTATGATTTGGCCTTCAGCCATGACATATCCGGCTAAGCTTTGGTTTGGTTTTTCCCATGTGCTTGGCACCTTCATGTCCAAGGTTTTGTTAAGCATCATTTATATGCTTATTCTTATGCCCGTTTCTCTTGTGCGCCGCCTTTTAGCTAAGGACAGTATGCGTATAAGAAGTTATAAAGATGGCCAAGAATCCGCGTTTGTGGTGCGTGAGCACGCCTTTAGCAAAGACGATATTACACACCCTTATTAATTCATAGAGGTTATTATGCATTTTCTTTCTGATGTCTGGGGCTTTTTAAAAGCTCGTAAAAAATTTTGGCTCTTACCTCTAATAGTGTCTTTATTGCTCATTGGCGCTCTTGTAGTGTTCACGAGCGGTTCTGCTGTGGCACCCTTTATCTACACATTATTTTAGAGAGTACCATGTCGCAAAATCCCATTTATACTTTAGGCATTTCAGCGTATTATCACGACAGCGCTGCGGCTTTGCTTTGCGATGGCGTGATAGTTGCTGCTGCCCATGAAGAGCGCTTTACGCGTAAGAAGCATGATCCTGATTTTCCTGAAAAAGCCATAGCTTATGTGCTGGAAGAAGCGGGCATTACCTTGAACCAGGTGCAAGGCATAGCTTTTTATGACAAGCCTTTTTTAAAGTTTGAAAGATTGCTCGAAACCTACCATGCTTTTGCTCCCAAAGGTTTAAAGAGCTTTTTATTGTCCATGCCTGTGTGGATTAAAGAAAAGCTTTTTATGCGCACCATGTTAGAGCGCGGCTTTGCTCCCTTTTTGGCAGAAGGTGAGAAATTGCCACAGCTGTATTTTCCTGAGCATCACTTGTCTCATGCAGCTTCGGCTTTTTATCCTTCTCCTTTCGAAGACGCGGCTATTTTGACCGTAGACGGCGTGGGAGAATGGGTGACTACATCCATCAGCAAAGGGGAAGGCAAAGATATTTCCACCTTGCGTGAAATTCATTTTCCGCATTCTTTGGGGTTATTGTATTCTGCTTTTACTGCCTATTGCGGTTTTAAAGTCAATAGCGGAGAGTATAAACTCATGGGGCTTGCTCCCTATGGTGACCCACATGGTGCACGCACGCAAGAATATGAGCAAAAAATTCGTGAAAACCTCATTGAGATTCGCGAAGATGGTTCTTATGTTTTAAATATGGACTATTTTTCCTACGCCACCGACGTGCGCATGTATGATGCTTCTCGCTGGCAAAACCTTTTTGGTTTACCACCTCGCACGGCGGAGTCTGAAGAGCTAGAGCAAGAATATATGGACTTAGCTTTGGCCATTCAAAAGGTCACGGAAGACATTGTTTTGCGTTTGACTCGTACCGCACGCCAGATAAGCGGAAGTAAAAACTTATGCTTAGCCGGCGGTGTGGCTTTGAACTGTGTGGCCAATGGTAAGCTTTTAGAAGAAAAAATCTTCGATAAGGTTTGGATTCAGCCTGCATCTGGCGATGCCGGTGGCGCTCTAGGGGCGGCATTGGCCTTATGGCATATTGGCTTAGAGCAGCCTAGAACGGCAGCAAATAGTAGAGATTCCATGCGTGGCTCCTACCTTGGACCAAGCTTTGACGCTGGGCAAATTGCACGCATGTGTAAGAAATTTCATGCCAACGGAACTGTGTATGAAAACTTCCAAGACCTTTGTGATACCGTGGCAGACTTACTTAATGATGGTAGGGTTGTGGGATGGTTTCAAGGTCGTATGGAGTATGGTCCGCGCGCTCTTGGTGGACGTTCCATCTTGGGAGATCCTCGTAACCCCGAAATGCAGAAAAAACTTAATCTAAAAATTAAGTATCGCGAAGGCTTTAGACCCTTTGCTCCTTCTGTATTAGAAGAATATACACACGAATATTTTGCTTTGGAAGATCAGTCTCCTTATATGCTGGTGGTGGCTCCTGTGGCAGACAAATACTGCCGTGAACTGCCGGAAAATTATACATCCCTACCTTTGTGGGATCGTTTATACTGGCAACGTTCAGATGTGCCGGCCATTACGCATGTGGACTTATCCGCGCGCATCCAGTCGGTGAGCAAGGAAACTAATCCGCGCTATTGGCAGCTTATCAGCGCGTTTAAAGAACGTCATGATTGCCCCATGGTGGTGAATACCTCTTTTAACGTACGCGGCGAGCCCATTGTCTGCACACCGCAAGATGCCTATTTATGCTTTATGCGCACAGAAATGGACTATCTTGTGCTGGGTGATATGCTTCTTTGCAAGGAAGATCAAAAGCCTTTGGCTGATGATCAAGACTGGCGTAAACAATACGTGTTAGATTAACCTAGAGCAATATTATGAAAATGTCGAAAAACGCTTTGTATATTTTTCGACATTTTTATATATTTATTGGATTTATACTGTTCTGTTGTCAGTGATTTTTCAATCTCTACTGAGCTGTAGAAAAATAATATAAAATAGGCTTTTTGACTAGGCCCATGCCTTTACGACGTCGATTTCCTAACCATAACAAATACATCAAATACTATGATAAAAAGATCTTTTTCAGAGCCCATGCTGGCCATATTATGCCTTAGCATTCCCTGCATTGCTTCTATCACTTTTTTATATATTTTCTCATCGCCAGTGTTATGGATTCTAGTAACGTTTATAGTGTTTTTATTTTTATGGTCTGTATTAACTAAGAATTTTTGGGCGCAAAATACACTATTATTTCTCTTCACATGTGTTTTATGTCTTTTGTTGGTGGAAGTTTTTTTTGAATTACAAAAAAATAGCTCACAAAAACTATATGATGGAAAACCAAAATCCACCATTTATGAATCCGATGACCTTCTTGGCTTTGCCTATAAAAAGAATTTTTCTGTGCGCACCGAAAGACGTATTAACGGCGAAACGGTGTACAATGTGCAACATACCACAAATGAGTATGGCCATAGAATCACTCCTGTGCATAATGAGGCAAAATATGGAGTTTTCTTTTTTGGCTGTTCTGTTACAGATGGTACGGGCGTAGAAGATACTGAAAATTATCCTTATAAAGTTGCTGAGCTTTTAGGTAATGAGTATCAAGTGTACAACTTGGGCGTAGGAGGCTCAGGAACCCATCATTTCCTCGCCTTGCTTGAAAGTCAAAGACTACAGCCTTTAGTGGCTAAATATGAAAAGGTTTACTTTTTCTTTTTAAGCATTGAAGACCATGGCCGGCGCGTGGCAGGCTTAGTCGAATGGGCCATGCATGATCCTCGATATGTTTTACAGGGAGACAGCGTGGTGCAAGATGGGCATTATACGTTAGCACATCCTATATTGACCAAAGCATGGCAGGCTGTGAAGAAAAGCAATATTTTTACGATATTTATGCTTAAAACTTTAGAGTGGAAAAAGGATGACATCAATCGTTTAAATGATGCTTTGCTTCAAAAGGCCACACAAGTGAGCGAGTCTACATATCACACACAGCTTACAGTTATGCTTAGTCCTGAAAAGAGTTCATTAGCGCAAGCGTACTCTCAGTTGGGAATTCATACATTTGACTTGCAACCAATCTTACCAGAATGGCCGCTTGGTGAAACAAGCATTAAATATGACGGACATCCAACTGCAAGTGCTCATGCACGTATGGCTGAGGGGATTGCAAAATATATTTTAGACAATGGGAATGTCGAGCCCAAGTTGTAATAGAGTATTTATAAAATTCCAGCACAATAGCATCAGTTGAAATAGGAGATTTTTGGATAAAATTGGTGTGATCGGCAGTTTGCGGTTCCCTTGAACTCTCTTTCGTACACACTTAAAAAGCCGTTGACACTTCTTAGGTGTTAAGCCTAAAGAACAG
Organism: uncultured Desulfovibrionaceae bacterium; assembly: GCA_964370835.1. Lineage (GTDB taxonomy): Bacteria > Desulfobacterota > Desulfovibrionia > Desulfovibrionales > Desulfovibrionaceae > CAYJAD01. The sequence continues at coordinate 46,339 of CAYJLO010000008.1, read as the reverse complement.
GGAATACGACGGATCTCCTATTATGAAAATTCTACATATCATAGAGCCTTTGCGCTCGGGCATACTTACAGCCCTTGAAATCTTAGTGCAGCATACGCCGCAGATACAGCATAGTATTGCCTATGACGTAGCTCGCTCTGAAGATTCTGCCTATTTGCAAAAGCTTTTTCCCACTGTGACGCTTATTCCCATTTCTTTGGCGCGCACTCCTTCGGCAGGGAAATACTGCTCTAGCTTTACGGCATTGGTTTCACTTCTGAAGAATTCTTCTTTTGATCTTGTGCACTGTCATTCTTCCATGGCAGGGGTGTGGGGGCGTTTGGCGGCTTTTTATTGTGGCGTGCCTACTTTTTATACGCCGCATTCCTTTGCTTTTTTGCGTACTGATATTAATGCTGTGAGGAAAACTGTTTTTTGGCTAGCGGAATTTCTTCTTTGTCCACTCACGCGCACTATCCTTGCTTGTGGGCAAGAGGAATATGCAAAAGCGCAAAAGCTTCTCATGGGAAAAAGTCGCGCTAAGCTACTTAAAAATTCTCTGGATCTTACTCCTTTGCCTTGTTTACAGCAAGAGCCTCATTCAAGTGGCAAGCTTCGAGTGGGAACCAGCGGCCGAGTTTCACCTCAAAAAGGGCCGGAGCTTTTCAGTACATTGTCTGAGACCTTGCAGCAAGATATGGAATGGCTTTGGATTGGTGCTTCCGAAAAGGATGCGATGCTTCCTGCCCATGTGCAACGTACGGGCTGGGTTTCGCGTGAGGATGGGCTACGGCTCATGGCTAGCCTTGATGTCTACATACAAACCTCTCGTTGGGAAGGGCTTTCTTATGCTTTGCTTGAGGCCATGGCCCTTGGGAAGGCAGTGGTGGTGGCTGATATCCCCTCCAATGTAGATGTCATAAAGCATGGTGTTACTGGTTTTATTTGTGCCACAGAGAAAGAATATATTGATACGCTGACAACGCTACAGAGAGACCCCAATTTGCGAGAAAGAGTTGGTAAGGCTGCGCAGCGCTATGTCTATGAACAACACAATGCTTCTATCAATTATGCCAAACTTATACATATGTATACCCAAGCGATTGGTCGCACTGGTGCCGTTTAGTCGTAGCGTATGAAGCAAGCTCTTTTTGTATTTCATAATTTTTCCGGCGGCGCGGAGAGGTTAAATATTGATCTTATTAACGCTCTGCACGGCAAAGAATTTCATGCCAAAGTGTTGTGCTTTGCAGATACAGGTTTTTTTAAGGATGCCTTGCGCGCAGATATTACCAAGGTAATTATTCCATCAGGGCTTGCCGGTATATGCTTTTTATACAATGAAATGCGCCGCGCCCAGTATGTGATGGCAACGGTAGAACTAAAAAGCGCCTTTTGTGCGGCTCTCTTTGCAGCAAAAAAGACTACTATGCAGGTGCATAAGGATATTACTCTATATGCAAAAACAAAAACTTTTTTGCATCAGTGTTTGTATAAATCTCTGCTAAAATGGTGTATTGGGCGTACGCAAAAAACATTATGTATAGGCCCTGACGTGCATAGAGAACTGTCTAAGCTTTGCCCAAAACAGACTTCAAAACTGCACTTGGTGTATAATTTTTATAATGATGCTCTCCTTGAAGAGCAGAGTCTTTTGCCATTGCCTTCTGAGCTTACATCCCATGTGCACGCTTCCACTATATTGTCTGTGGGACGCTTAGAGTCGCAAAAGAACTTTATTCTCTTGCTTGAAGCTGTGAAGCTATTAAAGTGCAAAGCTATTTTCTGTAACTGTATAATTCTTGGCGAGGGCTCGCAAAGAGCCATGCTTGAAAAATATATTCAAGAGCACGAGTTAGAGGATGATGTGCTTTTACCTGGAGCCATGTCTCCGTATGGTCTAATGGAAAATGCCGGAGTTTTTTGCCAAAGTTCTGATTATGAAGGCTTTCCCACCGTGGTGTTAGAGGCTTTGGCTTTGGGGTGCACCATAGTAAGTACTAATACAGGGCAAGGCGTCAGTCTTATTTTGCAAGATGGTCAATATGGCACGCTTACTCCGTGTAACGATGCACAGGCTTTAGCCATGGCTTTAGAAAAATCCTTGCAAAATACACTCAGTGAGACGCAAAAACAACTTATACAGCAGCATGCACGACAATTTTCTTTAACGCAGCAAAAGAAATATTGGAGCGAGGCTCTGTTTTCTTATAAAGAAAAGGAATAGATATTTCTCATGTCCATACTCTCTTTCAATGCGAGAGCGCAGTATTATTTTGACCTCTTTTATGTTTTGGTACAAAAAGAGTTTAAGGTGCGCTATAGCGGTAGCTTTTTTGGTTATATTTGGTCCATAGTAAATCCTTTGGTGCAAGGCTTGGTCTTTTTTGTAGCCTTTGGCATATTTATGCGTTTTCCGCATGAAAACTATTTATTGCTTTTACTCTCAGCCTTGTATCCATGGCAATGGGTGTCTAATTCTCTTTCTCATGCGCCTAAAATTTATCTTAGCTGTCCGGCATTAGTAAAAAAAGTGTATTTTCCGCGCTATATGGCACCGTTGGCTTGTTGTTTTCAAGATATGATACACCTTTGTCTTTCCATCCCTGTATTTCTCGTCTTTGCGCTTTTCCACGGCATAACTCCCTCATGGATATTACTGGCCCAGGTTCCTGTGCTCTTGATGATTTCTTATGTGACCATTGCTTCATGTTCTGTGATATTAGCGTGTTGCAATGCCTATGTGCGCGATCTAGAAAACGTCTTGCCCTCGCTTTTGCAAATTTTATTTTTCTTAACTCCTGTCATTTATCCTCTTTCCATTGTGCCGGAAAATATCCGCTTTTTGCTCTATGCCAATCCTTTTTTTGCCATGATTAGCCTTTGGCGTTCTGTACTTTTGGAACAAGTCTTTTTATGGGATATGTTCTTTATGGCCAGCATTATTGCTGGGGCTTTCTTTTGTTTTGCGCGCTATACCTATAATAAACTTTCTTGGAAATTGGCGGAGCTACTGTAATGACACATGCCATATCACTTAGCGATGTACATAAAGAATATACCATGCTTCCTTGTTTAAGTAATGGGTATAAAAGAATTCTTATCAACATGTTACGCGGAACGCTCTTTAAGAGAGATAGCCATAAGGTTTTGCAAGGGCTTACTTTTGCGGTAAATAAGGGCGAGGCCGTGGCCATTGTGGGGCGCAATGGCGCCGGCAAAAGCACCTTGCTGGGCTTACTGTGTCGCGTGCTTAAACCCACCATGGGAGAAATTGAAATTTGTGGCAAAGTTTTTGCCATGTTGGAGCTTGGGTCTGGCTTTCACCCGGCGCTTACAGGGCGCGAAAATATCATCATGAATGGGGTATTGCTAGGCTTGCATAGAGAGGATGTGCTGGAAAAATTGGATGATATCATTGCTTTTTCTGAGCTAGAAACATTCATAGACCAGCCCATTTATACGTATTCTTCTGGAATGTTAGCGCGACTGGGCTTTTCTGTTTTGGTGCATTTAAAGCCCGAAATATTGCTCTTAGACGAAGTGTTTGCCGTGGGTGATATTCGTTTTCAAAAAAAATGTCGTGATGCCATTTTACAGCTTAAGGCCACGGGCGATACTACCATGCTCTTTGTGTCTCATGATTCACATAGTATACGTGAATTATGTGAACGAGTTATTTGGATTGAAGAGGGTAAAGTACATGCCGATGGAAAAACGGAAGACATTTTGCCTCTTTTTGAAGCGGTGTACGCAGGGTAATATCTATGCAAGCTCTCGTTTCTATTATCATACCTTGCTATAATGACGGAGATTTTCTCTCTGAAGCCGTGGCCTCGGCTCAAGCGCAAAGCTATGCAGCTTGCGAAGTAATTGTAGTCAATGATCATTCAAATGACGCAAGAACCCTACAAATTCTGCAAGAGCTTGAAGGGGAGAAGGTTAGGGTTATTACTACGGCTCAAGGGCAAAAAGGTACAGGGGCAGCGCGTAACACTGGCATAGCTGCTGCTCAAGGAAAATATATATTGCCCTTGGATGCTGATGATAAGATTGATCCCAGTTATGTGGAAAGGGCAGTGTTTGTCATGGAATCAAATCCTCAGATAGGAATTTGTTACGCTTATACATGTTTTTTTGGATTAAAAAAAGGGCAAGAAAAGTGTAAGCAGTTTAATTTTATAAATATGCTCTACTCAAATTCTATTCCCAATAGTTCTCTTTTTAGAAGAGCAGATTGGGAAGCTGTAAGCGGGTATGACACGCAAAGTCTCATCGAAGATTATTCTTTTTGGATAAGTATCCTTTCTCTTAATAAAAGCGTTCACTGCATTGAAGAGTATCTTTATTATTATCGAACACGTAAGAACTCTCGTGTTATGGGGCTTATTGATGTGGAGCGTAGAAAACAGGCTCTTGTGCAACTCTATGAAAAAAACAAAATCCTTATGCAACAACACGGCCTTTCATTATATCTAACTCTATGTGACTTTTCTGAGCGAGAAAAGGCACAGCAGAGGCTTTTTTCGTATAAATTGCTTAAACCTCTCATGCGCCTAGAAGCTTACTCCATAACAATTCTCAAAAAAATCATGGGCAGGGCTTAGGTTGTTAGTTTTCGTCACCTTCTGGCCGTGTGGTGGCGTATAAAAAACCTGAAAAAAGGAAAAATACTGTGGCGCTACTAATGTTAGTGGATATGAGGATGGCACATAAACCACAAAAAATTGCTATTGAAAAAAATACAAATATATCTTTTTGAGCCATATAATACAGGATAGCTCGTCTTAAAATATAGAGTAGCAAGGCTACAAATAAAGCTAAAGCTGGTATGCCCCCTTCAGCCATAAGGGATGTATAGGTGGAAAGGCTTGGTATGGCTGTGGGGAACCCTTCCGGAGTGGCATTTATCCAGCTTTGTAGTTCTGCTGTGAGAGGTTCAGGATAAAATTTAAGAGCAGGCCAATATTCACCGCGCAAGCTATAGCCTTGGCCTAAGAGGGATTGCGCCCCCATTTCTACATCAATCCACATGACACATAAGCGTGTGAAGAGTTTGGGTTCTGTAGTATAAATTATTTTTTCAAGAGTTTGAGTTGTATCTTCTTGGCGTATTTTCTCAGAAACAAATGATATGGCAGGGGCGAGGTTTTTTATACGGTCAAATATAGGCCTGTCATGAATAGTAAAGAGAAGGGCGCCAGTCCCTATGCAACATATGATGGAAATTTGTATGAGAGCTCTTTTATATGAATACTTCCTCGCTAGAATAAGTCCATAAGCTGATAAAAGGGCTCCGATTAACCCTATAAAGCCAGTCAGGGTAACACTTTTGACAACGCAGTAAGTTAAAAAGATTGCAGCCAATAATCCAGACTTTTTACGTGTATTCCAGTAGGAATATAGTGCATACCCTATCATAGGTAGGCATGCCACAGCCAAGTGGGAGGGCTCGGCAAAGAGTCCTCGAATTCTGCCTTCACTCCAAAACACAGGTGGCCACCAGCCTCCATCTAGTATCTGATTTCGAAAATAGGGATTCATGGTGATGAGTAAATTCTTGATACTTGTAAAGCCAGCATTGGCAAGTATCTCTGAGCTCATATGCACTGCATTGGTTAGAAAAAGAACGCCTATGCCCCAGAGAAATATTTTTCGTCCTTGCTCTTTCGGGAAGTGACTAAAGAGTAAAGCAAACCAAACTAGGATGATAAAAGGTAGGGCACACCACTTTATATAACGTAATAGTGGCCAAAGTCCTAGAGAGGGATGCTCTTGCATACCTAGTAGCGTGCTTATTAACATACTTAAGCAAAGTGCTAATGTTAAACATAATAAAGGTAGATGTTTCTTTATACTGTCGACCCAAGTAAAAGATAGCCCATAAAAAAATATCCCTATGGAGCTCATGGTGAGACTGAGGTTCTGAGGCAATCCAGTGTGTTGCAGCCAAGGGAATTGGTCAAAACTTAAGGAAATAATGGCTAAGAAAGCACAAAAAATTGATATGTTAAGTAAAAATTTTGTAATGTTTTGTTTTATATCTAAAGAGTCGGGCATGGAAGTTTTGGGGGTAAAATGTGTAGTATTGGACGCGAAGTAATTTGTAGTACATTGTTCTTATTTAGGGAATAATACAAAAAAAGTAAGTATAAAGCAAGGTAAGGAATAAAATATGAATCATGGGTTATACGTGGTATAAGATCTCTCACTAGACTTTTTGCTTAAAAATTTATATGGTGCCGTAACTAAACAAGATTATTCCTAGGAAAGAAAGATGAAAAAAGCTCTCATCACAGGCATTACAGGGCAAGATGGCGCCTATTTGGCTCGCTTCCTTTTAGAAAAAGGATATGAAGTGCATGGTATTAAACGTCGCTCTTCCCTTTTTAATACACAGCGCATAGATGATATTTATCAAGGCGTGCACAGCGGAGAGCGTCGCTTTTTTCTGCACTATGGTGATTTAACAGACAGCGCCAACTTGGTGCGTTTGGTGCAAAAAATCCAGCCTGATGAAATATATAATCTTGGTGCGCAAAGCCATGTGCAAGTATCTTTTGATGCACCGGAATATACCGCTGACGTGGTGGGTGTAGGTACTTTGCGTGTACTAGAAGCTGTTCGTCTTTTAGGTCTAGAAAAGAAAACACGTGTGTACCAAGCTTCCACTTCTGAACTGTATGGTCTTGTACAAGAGACTCCACAGAAGGAAACCACGCCTTTCTATCCGCGCTCTCCTTACGCTGTGGCCAAGCTGTATGGTTACTGGATTACAGTAAACTATCGTGAAGCTTATGGTATGTACGCCTGTAACGGTATTCTTTTTAACCATGAATCTTCCATGCGTGGCGAGACCTTTGTGACTCGCAAAATTACTCGTGCTTTGCCGCGTATTATTTTAGGCATGGAAGACTGTCTGCATATGGGCAACATCAATGCTCTGCGAGACTGGGGCCATGCTAAGGATTATGTGCGTATGATGTGGCTCATGCTGCAACAAGGTAAGCCCGAAGACTTCGTTATCGCCAGCGGAGAACAACATTCTGTACGCGAATTTATTGAAATCTCAGCTAAGATGCTAGGTCTTACCTTAGCATGGCAGGGCGAAGGTGTGGACGAAGTGGGCATGGTGGAAAGTTTTGATGAAAGCGTGTTAGTGGTTTTACTTGAAAAGCAAATGCAGGGTGAAAACTCTGCCACCAAGGACGCTTTCATTGCCGATACCATGAACACTATTCGCAATAATAAGGCCTTGCAAAAAGGCACTGTGGTGGTTCGTATTGACCCGCGTTATTTCCGTCCCACCGAAGTGGAAACCTTGCTTGGCCATGCAGCTAAAGCTAAAGAAAAACTGGGCTGGGTGCCACAAATTTCCTTTACAGAGCTTGTGCAAGAAATGGTGGAAGCCGACTTTGCTGGTGCAAGACAAGATAGTCTTTGCATTCAAGCCGGATTTACTGTGCCTACGGTGCAGGAATAGCTAGAAGATGTATATTTTATGTCGCAGACTTCTTCTATACGTGTTTTGCATATAACGGCTTCCTCCATGATAGGTGGAGGGCCTGAACATGTGTGGCAACTTGTTCGACACCTGTCTGAAAATATAGAATGTTTCATAGCTGCTCCAAGCTGTGCCCCTTATGGTTCGCGTTTTGTGCAAGCTGTGAAGCAGGAACGCTTTTTACGTATTCCGCAACGTAAATTTAATGCGCGAGCTTTTTTTAGCCTCGTGACATTTATTAAAAAAAATAAAATAGATATCATACATTCTCATGGCAAAGGCGCGGGCATTTATGGGCGCTTGGCAGCGCTGATAACAGGTGTGAAAAGTGTACACACTTTTCACGGTATCCATTTACCACAGAAGAAGGCTTTCCGTACGGTTTACATAGCTTTGGAGCGGCTTTTGTGCGGCGTGAGTAAGGCTTGCATAGCTGTTTCTGATGGTGAGCATTATACAGCCCATAAGCTGCGATTGTGTAAGTACGGTTTAACGACAATTTATAATGGTGTTTTTGTACCGCTTCATATAGAGCAGAAAAGCATGCCTGTACCTTTTGCTATATTACATGTGAGTCGGTTTGATAGAGCAAAGAATTCTTTAGCTTTATTTGATATGGCAGTTGCCATGCATAAAAATGACCTTTTATCGCATTGTACCTTTGTAATTGTGGGTGATGGGGAAGAATTGCCTGTGCTTAAGCAAAAAGTGCATGAAGCAGGCTTTTCGGAAAGTTTTTTATTTGTAGGAACACAAGGCTCAGTTATTCCTTATTATGAAGGGGCAGCTTGCCTTGTGTCCACTTCTTTGCGAGAGGGGATGCCCTTAGCAGTGCTGGAAGCGCAAGCCCATGGTGTTCCCGTTATTGTTAGTGATGTTGTGGGGAATAGAGATGCGATTGCGCCTGGAGAAACGGGCTTTCTTTTTTCCCTTAAGGATGCGAGTGCTATGGTTCTGTGTGTAGAAAAGCTTTTACACAATGAAAATCTTTGGCAAGAAATGCGCATACAGGGGCATACTCATGTGCAACAGTATTTTAGCGTGCAGAAAATGGCTGAAAAGACTGCTGTTATATATGAAGGTGTAAGATAAATGCTAGAAAAGACTTTAGAAAAACGTCCTTCCATTTCTGTTCTATTATGCGTGTATAATGGCGAGCGATATATAGAAGATTCATTAAACTCTATTTTACAGCAAACATTTACTGACATTGAATGCGTTGTGATAAATGATGGCTCAACGGATAGAACGCAAAAAATTTTGGAAGAGTATGAACGTCGTGATGCCAGAATACGTTTGGTTCACCAAAAAAATATGGGGCTTACGAAGGCTCTTAATGTAGGTTTGCAGCATTGCCATGGTATATGGATAGCACGGCAAGATGCTGACGATATAAGCATGCCGGAAAGGTTTGCCAAGCAAATGGCATTTGTGCAAGAAAATCCGCATGTGGGGCTTTTAGGCACAGCATGTGCTCTTATGGATGCTCAAGGCGTCGTGTATGAAAGGCAAGAAGTACCTCTTTTTATTACACATGAAGATTTGTGCTCAGAGCTTAACTTGCGTAATCCATTTGTACACACATCGATGTTTTTTCGACACGATTTGGTGAAGACCTTAGGCGGATATAGTGAAATTTATCCTGCTGCCGAAGACTATGAGCTTTGGTTTCGAATGAGTAAAGTTACAAAATTGGCTCAATTGGCAGAAAAATTAGTACAAAGACGTATTTCTTCTGATATGATTTGTAAAAAGAATGCAAGAAAGCAACGTATAAGTGTTTTGCGTATCAAGTGGGAGTATATTGCTTTTCGTGATTTTTCTTTAAAGGTAGCATTTTTTGCCCTACGTGATTTATATAGAATTATACAAGGTTGAATTTAAAAAGTTATCCACCTTGAAGGCACTGGTGATCTGTGCTCATAATTTTCATCTTGATACCATTTCTTGGGAGCTATAACCAAACCATCTTCTCCAAGCCATGCCCCCCACCACGAAAAACTGGAATTGGCAATGATATGATGCTTACAGAGTGTCATAAGGTGCATGTCGTGATGTGCATCTTCTTCTTTATGTAAGTCAATAACGGTCGCAGGCAAACCATAAGTTTCAAAATGTTCTCTTACCCATTCTGGCTCATCACTAAAAATGAAAAGTTCTACATTAGAAACACGAGCTTTTATATACTCTAAGGCTTTCTTGTAGTAATCGGCTGAACACAGCCCATGCATGGCCAATATATGGCTATTGTAGGCGTAGTCACCCCGTCTAATGTGTACAGAAACGCTTTCTTTACTGTTTTCTATTTTTGAAGCCATTACTTGCGAGGATGAAGGTAGGGGAGGAAAAGCGAAATCTTCTCGGATTAAAAAAGCTATATCTTTAAAGTACACTTCATTTTGCCAATAGCCAGAAAGTTCTTTGGGTGCAGTTAACTTTTGAAAGCTGGAGAGGTCAGGAGTTGCAACGTCGTCAGTGGCTTGATTATTATTTAAAAAAGGTAGCAGTTTTAGGAAAGCTTTTTTCCAACGTGGAAGCATTCTTTTTCTATGAATGATTCCAGACTCTTTATCTATCTGTACTTGCCCTGTAAGCTGGGGAAAGATTCCTAAAGAATAGGCTCGCGGGGTATCCTTCTTTGGTCTTTCCTGTTCATACCAAAAAGTATTAAGAATAAGTTTTGTATTGAGTCGAAAAGCTAGAGAGCGGCCAGCAGCGTATTGAAACATCTGATTACCAAGCCCTCCTTCAAGGGCTGTAGTAATGCTTGGCGGTGTGGTAAATTGAGGAGAGGTTGATTTTCCACGTAAGTAAGCATGTCCACCGTAAAACTCTTTAGCATGAATTCGTATTTTAGGCGTAAAAGGAAGAGCCCACGTCTCTGGATAACAATAGCTTGGGCTATGCATGGTATGTGGATGTGTTAAGGCGTATTTATTTGAGTGAGATTCGTCATGCCAAAGTGCGATCACATTATTTATAGTATCAACGTTAGTGGCTCTACGTATTTCCTTCATAAACTGTATATAAACTTGGGATGTTGCTCCGTTAACACCGCCGCAAACGTAGGCATTGCCTTCACCGTAAGGAATATATGCATGTGATTTTGGGTTTCTATCATAGCTGAAGTTGTCAGCACGCTTATTATAAAAACCTGGGTGCTGCACAAAAAGCATGCGATCAATTTCTGGTAAAAACTCTTTGCCCACTGGGGCGCAAAACTCTGCATTGGCATTGAAAAAGTAGCAAAAATCGAAGTTTTTTAATTGCTGCTCAATTTTTAAAAAAACATGGTAGCGCATAAGCGTATTATTTGGCCACCCAAGGTTTTCTTGTTCAATTCTGTGCACCGTGGCTTTATCGTGATGTGAAATGGTACCATCAGTAAATACAAAGTAATGTTTTTCGACTTCAGGTAAAAAGAATTTTTCAGCTGAGTTGTAAAAAGCATTCCAAAAAAGAGTGTAGTTACCAGTACACATATATAAAATGGCAATTTTCATAGCATATCGCTTTAGTTATATATTTATTGAGTTAGAATGTTTTTATGAAGCTTCCTCTTTATAAACTTTTTCATATTTACTTCTGAGAATTAATATAGAATTTATATGTGTATCTGCATAAATCATATATCCAATATGGAGTCGTTTCTCTATGAGAGGTGTGTGTTTTTTGTAAAAGATGGTGACTGCTTAAATAGAACGGGTGGTGAGCTCCAATGTCAATATAAGTAGGTTTAGGTATATTTAAAATGCAGCAAAGATGATTTATAATCATATCTTCCCCACATTGCGATTATGAATTTTTGAAATATATAAAATTAAATATATTTTTATTTTTTAATAGTTTTTAATTATCATTTTTTACCATAGTTTTTAAGCGAAGCTTCGTGCCTGTAATTTCATAAACGACATTAAATGTATATGCTATCACTTTTTTAGTCAACGCACAGTAGCTTGTCGTGTTTCAATATTGCACTGTGCTAATTTTGTTGTAAGACTTACTTTGGATGTGGCAACGCAAATTTAGCCAGCGGAGATTTTTTTGCTAGTTGCTCGCCTATAAACTTTGCTCCCCTTTGTGTTAGATGCCCCCCATCATGAGATATGATATAACCTTCTGGGGTTGTATAAGGAATTTGTCCTGTTTTTTCATCTTTCAAAGTATCTAATGGGTCAATTATAGTATATCCTCCTTGCATTTGCAATATATTAAGGATGTTTGTAGCATGCGCGCTGTAGGGTATTTGTAAGTTTTTAAGTTCATTAACGCTCATATTGAGCAGCTTTTGAGTGGGTATAAAAGGTTTCCATTGTTTTGTGTTTAAAATAAATATTTCACGATGTGACTTTGTGTTTACCTCAGCTTCTTTAACTTTATCAATAGTGGTAGCTATTCTTTTGGCGGACCACTCTCGCCAAGAAGCAGCGAATATAAGCACATCGGCTTGTTCTGTGATTTTGGCTAGGTAGCCTACGTTGAAATGAGGCTCTCTACAAAAATGAGCAACTTTTTTATTTATAAAATCGAAGCGATCATCGTCGAAATTAATTTGGCAGTCTGCGGAATAGTATGTTGTTTTTATTTCCCAGTTTTTGAATAATCCAGCTTCAATAATCATATTAGTGAAATCTTCACTATAGCTGTCGCCAATAATTACAAGTAAGGGGTGTTTTTTACTAGGTATGGTATTTTCTAAAGAGTTATACGCTGTAATTACGTAATTTGTTCGCTCTTTGTGGGAAGTAAATAGGTCTTGTTTTATTGGCGAAGGATAGCGTGTTTGCATAAAAGTGAACTGTGTGATGGGAGTAGCCATAGCTATTGTCCAAAGTATGGCAGTGCTGATAAGAAATGTTACGAACAGTTTTTTTCTGGATAGAAAGTCTTTGTTTCGCAAAGGTTTTTCGATATATTTGTATGAAACAGAGGCCATGAAGCAGGAAAGTATAATGAGTAATGAATATTTTGCCGAAGAAACTTCTCCAAAGTACATTCTTGTAAAAGCAAATATTGGGTGATGCCATAAGTAGAGACTGTAACTTATAAGCCCAAAGAAGATAAAAGTCTTTGTACTTAGCAAGTAGCCCACGAAAGTTATGTTTTCCTTTGGATGGCAAAAAAGGAGTATGAGGCAAGTTCCAATAATGGGAATGGGGGCATAGTCTGAAGGATTTGTAGTATTATCTAAAAAGCAAAATCCGTAGAATATACATGACAGACCAATAAAGGAGAGTATATTTGCGTGAGTATTACTTTGCCGAATTGTTGCAATAGGAGGTGATGTATAGCATAGTGCACATAAGGCTCCTGCTAACAATTCCCATGCGCGGAAAAAAATCAAAAAAAACTGCTTTGTTTCGTTGGGAGTTACAGAAATAAAGTTGAGAATATGGACACTAAAGAAGTTGATAAGTAATGCGGTAGAAAGTAAGGGGAAAATATAGTTTTTGTTTATTTTGTAGGCAATGAGTAATACTGCGGGAAAAATAAAATAAAATTGTTCTTCAAGTGAAAGGCTCCACGTATGTAACAGTGGAAAATTTTCACCAGTAGGTGTAAAATAGTTAATTGTATCACTAAAAAATATATTTGAGCCAAAGCAAAGAAGCCACTGTAGGCTTTTTGCGAAAGTTTTAAAGTCGCCCGGGAGCAAAACAAAAAACGAGAGAATATAAGTGAAAATGATAACAACATATAGTGCAGGTGCAATTCTACGAATTCGTCTTTCGTAAAAATCTATAAAAGAAAACGCACCTTGCATCAATGAACGTATAATTATACTTGTAATAAGAAAGCCGCTAATAACAAAAAAGACATCAACGCCGATGAAGCCGCCTGAAAAAAAAGAGAACTTTGCGTGATAAAAAATAACAGCAAAGACGGCTAGAGTACGTAAACCGTCAATTTCCGGTCTATAGTACAAAGATGTATTGTGCTCTTTTGTAGAAAAATGTGGCATTTTATGTAATTATAGGATGTTGTTAAAGAGTTTTTTGGGCAAGACTGCACTTGTTATATTGATACTTTTTCTCAAGTTTATCCCCTAACGTTTCAATACTAAAACTTTTTAGAACATGAGCGCGACCAGCTTTGCCCATTTCTTGTGCTCTTTGGGGCTTTTTCCATAATTCAATAACTGCTTTACCCATTTCTTGGGCTAGTAGGCTTAAAGATTCTTCTGTATCTTCTTGTGGTGTTTCAATTAAAATACCATGTGCGTTTTCTTGTACAAGCTCAGGAACGCCCCCTACCTTTGTAGCAACTATGGGCAATTCAGCAAGCATAGCTTCCATGATAACATTAGGAAAACCTTCAAGTATGGAGGTTAAAAGAAAAATATGTCCCTTGGTGAGCCAGTTTGATACGTTTGAGCTTTCACCCACAAGAGTAACGTGATCGGATACTTGTAATTTGGCAATACATTGCTCTACATCGTTTAAGCATGGCCCGGAACCAACATATAAAAGATGGGTTTTAGGAAATTCTTTTACAACCTCTTTTAATATTTGTATGGGCAATGTTGGGCGTTTAACATGTGTTATGCGTTGTACACAAATAAGCGTAGGGGCATCTTGGCTATAATCTTTGGTTACGGTGTTTGGGATAAATTCGTGAGTAATGCCGTTGTGTAGTACGTCAAATGTGTAGGCGGGGATGTTAATCCATTTTTCATAGTCTCGAGCGCCGACAGCTGAGTTTGCTTCAAAGGTGCAAGCTTGCGTGTTCCAGAGGGTTTTGTAACAATGACGAAAGTATTCGTAAGTGTCTGAACTGTGCCATAAGTAATGCGCCGGAGAAAAACTACGTGTGGAAAGGCGTACGATTGGAACTCCTGTCAGCACGCCAGCGGTGCCTCCTACACAATTAGGCGCATCAAGATAGCAATGGAGCACATCGCATGGATTATGTAGAAGAAAATGTACGAGGGATAAACTGTTAATACGTAGATAGGAAGGAACAATGCGTAAGGCACGTAATGAACCAAAAATCTTTTTGCCCTCCTTCATATATGCGGGAACAGCTAGACGTTGCAGCTGATGGATAGTAATATTTTTTTGATGCAAAAGCTGTAGAAAGTGCGTGTTAGCTCCATCTAAAGTGGTACATAATACTGTAACAGCATGCCCCCGCTTTGAGAGCTCGCAAGCAAGCCATACGAGTTGCCTTTCTGCTCCACCAGCAGTAAGGCTATCTATGTAAAAGTAGATTCGTAAAGACCCATTTGGCAATGGTCGTGCTTGTGGAATTTTACCTTGCCAAGTGTCCTCTTGTGGAGATCGTAGGTCGGCATAGCATTCGCGCAATATGCGTAGTGTTAATTGTAATAGGAATTTTTTCAGGCCTAAAAAATGTGATTTTAAAAACATAACTTCTCTACGGTAAATAAGCTTTAAGCCAGTTTTCAAAGGTCAAGAGTGACCATATAAATAGCCGTTTGTTGGATTCTCCGTCCATGTGTGCTTTTACCTGTTTACGTATCACGGCCTTATCAAAATATTCAAAAATTCTTGATTTATCAGAATAGATTACTCTTGCGACATAATCAATGCTATCGCCTTTAAACCACGAAGCATCGGGAGCAGAAAAGCCTTGCTTTAATGCGTCGGTGATTTCTTTTGGAATATATTTTTTCATGCTTTCTCGTAAAAGGGCTTTGCCATCTTTTGTTTTTAAAAATGCACTCTTAGGCTTATTACCCTCATTTTCATTTATGCGGAGTAAAGTGCTATCAAGGTCACGCAATTTCATGCGTACAGGTAGGCGCATGGCAAAATCCACAAGGTCATTATCAAGAAAAGGTACGCGCGTTTCAAGCCCATGTGCCATGGAAAGCTTGTCTTCTACGGTAAGTAACCCATGCATAAAGGTTTTTGCTTCAAAATATAGGGACATATTGATACACTCTTCAGGACTTTGGGGGGCTGTTTTATTTGTAAAAACATCGCTAAAAACATCGCGGGTCCAAATATGGTGAGTTTCATGTTCAAGTGGTGCAAACATAGCGCGAAGTTCTGTATTTGGAAGCAAGCGTTGCCAAAAAGCATAGTATTGCTCAATATAATCATCAAAGTTTTTTGCATTCATGGCGCGGTAGTATCGCCAAGGATATCCGCCAAACAGTTCATCGCCACCAGTACCTGCAAGGGTAACTTTTACAAACTTTGAGGCTAAATTGGCTATGCAATAATTGGGATAGCTTTGACCTACGCGCGGCTCCTCTATGTGCCAAGAGACAGCAGGAAGCACACGCTCCATATCACCTGCTTTAAGCACCATTTCATAATGCTCTGTCTTGAAAAGATAAGACATATATTCAGCGGTACGTCTTTCGTCAAAGGAAAGTTCAAGACCGGATGCAGAATTTAAGTCAAATCCACAAGTAAATGTTTTTATATGCGGAAAATTTTGGGATGCAATGGCTGTTATTGAGCCTGAATCCATTCCTCCAGAGAGATATGAACCAATTTCAACATCACTGACGAGTTGACGTGTGACGGCTTGAAGAAATAGACGATCTAATTCTTCCTTACATTCTCTTTCGTCCTTTAAACTGAGGTCTTCTTCAAATTGATAATCCCAATATTTACGAAAGTGTAATTTTTGCTCACCTTGAAGTGACATATAAGCGTGGTAGCCGGCAGGAAATGTTTTTACATTTTGTAATAAGGTACGTTCAGAAAGAAAATTCTGGAAAGTAAAATACTCCATAAGCCCAGCTGCATCAACTTTGGGTGCAAAACTTGGGTGCGCGAGGAAGCTTTTGTGTTCTGAAGCGAAGAGTAAAGTAGAGCCGCAAAATGTGTAATATAGAGGCTTTATACCATAACGGTCACGCGCTAAAAAAAGACGCTGACGCTTAAAATCCACAATGGCAAAGGCAAACATACCATTAAATCGCTCAACACAAGCCCGCCCCCATTGCATATAGGCGTGTAAAATGACTTCTGTATCTGTACGGCTACGGAATTTATGCCCAAGAGATTGTAGTTCTTTGCGCAGTTCTTGGAAGTTATATACTTCGCCGTTATAGCTAATGGTAAAAAGTCCGTTACTGGTACGCATGGGCTGTGCGCCATCACTGCTTAAGTCAAGGATTGATAAACGACAATGCCCAAGACCAGCCGCGCCCATGATGCTAACACCTTGCCCATCAGGTCCACGATGCACAATGGACTGCACCATACGCTCAACATGGTCTTTTTGGACGGGTACACCGTTAGTGTTTATTATTCCGCAGATTCCGCACATGTTTTACCTAGCTTGAATGATGTTGTTTGCGTGTAAAAAATATAAATTGCTTTGAGGACGTAGTTTCTTCATACAATTCGCATAATTCATTATCTTTAATTAATTTTTTATATGATTCATATTGCCCTCTACTTGCTAAAATATACTGTGGATTAAACCTATTAGAAATACCAGTAATGTCTGAACTTGGTAAGGGATAGTTTTCATACAGTAACTTGAAGTCATCTTTTTGTAAAATTCTTTCAGATAAGTTAAGCCCTCCAACAATTAGATTATGCTTTGTTTTTAATAATATTAGCCAATGAACAGAACCAATAGGTAAAATATATCCTATGGGCAGCTCATTTATTATTTTAAAGAGGGTGATATTTTCAGCTGTGTTTGCATACTGCGTTGAGCACTCTCTTACAAAGTTTATGATTCCAAATATATAAAAGAGTATCCCAATAAAAATAAATAAAATTAGAGCAGATGTATGATGCATAAAAATATAGTATGACGATAGTATGCATAAAAAAGGTGAGGCGTACTGCATGTATCTTTCGCCATCTCCTAAAAACATAAATGGTTTTAATTCAGTGAGAAAAAGAAGGGATATCCCTGCGAATACTATTGCTATTATAAAATCAGGTAAGCTATTTTGAGTGGAAAAAGATAAGGGAATTAAAGTGAAAACAAGCTCAGGATATAATAATACACTTACATTGAGAGGATTGCGGCTAGTATACACATATGTAACTATTGTTTTATCTCCCTTTGAAAGGCCTTTAAATTTACTTAGCACATTACTAAAGTATTGTTTATAGCTAAGATTGCTTGGCCAAACGAAAGGTTTTTGCAGGTATTTATAGTAGTAAATACTGTGCCTAAGAGACCCGTGTATTATTCGAAAAGCATGTCCTTTGGTAAATATGATCGAAAAAAATATTCCAACAATTAATAAGATGAGATAAAGTGGAGTCCAAAAAATGGCTAAAAATGGTGCAAAAAACACAAGAACCTGAAAGCAAAACTTTGATGTTAATGTTATGCCTATGATAAAAAGTGCAGATAGTAAAAGTATAATAATACTAGGAGTTGTTATCCCATACCACGCAGTAAATATGTGCGCTACGTAGAGCATTTGACCAAGAACTCTTGGTGAACCATAATGTATTCTTGGCCCATTTCCAAATTTTAAGAGTGCTGGGTGGAAGCAAAATGCTACCGATGCGCATAGTGCAAAGTTGTCATACAAGCAATACTGAGTTTCAAGCATTGTAGAAAAAAAATAAATTATTATGAGTGTTATTGTATCAAAAAAAGCAGGACTAAACCTTTCTATAAAAGTCCTATACTTTGGTGGAAAAATTGCTAATAAAACATGATACAGAAATGGATAATCATATATATTATTAAAGAACATTCTGTCATATGTTTTAGGTATGTTATAGCGATGTTTGTAAATTTCATCAGCCATATATAAATGTAAACATGTGTCAGACGCCAGTGCATATGGACGTATTATGCGAGGTATAATACGTATTATCAGGCACAAAAGGATAATAAATATAAAATTCAAAGCATTCTCACTTAAACAATTTTAACCGTATTGCAATATATCATTTTGTTGCTTGTTTTAAAAAATAGATTTATTTATAAAGCTTGAAAAAATTTTTTCTTCTTTTTTTTCAATACACCCTGAGTTAAACATAGTTGAAACTAGCTGCTGTAGATTATTTCCGTATTCTTTGGCTACTGCAGGATTGTCCAGTGCTTCTGCAACGCAAAGACTAAGCTCATCAGGAAAATGCATACTGGCAAGCCATCCAGTTTGTCTATGTTGTACTACTTCGCTATGCCATTCTATATCATAGGCCACCACTGGGCGTGCTAATAATCCTGCTTCTATCAAACTACTTCCGCCGTAAGGAACAATGATAACGTCGCTGTGCAAGGCAGCAGAATGAATGTAGAGAGGTAATTGCCACCCAGGGAAATGGACTTGTCTTGTGACATCATTTTTTGTTACTAAATCCTGCAATATTGCCATATCTGGTCCAGAGCCAATGAGAACAAAATGAACATCTGATCTTTGCTTCAGTAGTGGTATAATATCTTCCAATGCTTGAATCACTCTTTTCTCTGGCGAAAATCTTGACCATAGGGTAAGAATTTTTCCGTCTTGAGGAAAGGAATCGAGATGTTCACGTGGAGTGTAAGCATTACTGACTTCATCTATAGAATTTTTTATTCTGGATAAGAAAGTTTTAGAAGGATGAGCACCGTTAGATATTGCGCTTTGCATATTATTTATATTATACCCAATAACAAGGTCACATGTTTTAAAGAACATATATGACACAATTTTATTCCGGATATGGTCAGGTTGACATATTCTTTTGAATAGAGATTTTTTCTCTTTTTGATCGTAGATAATCAAGTCGAGATTTCCACGAACTTCTGTAGCTAATTTTATGTCAAATATCCAGCGCAAAAGCATTACTCTCCAATTATGAGTGTGTGGAGAAAATGATTCTATGATTACTGGTTTTATTTTAAGCAAAAGGTTAATAGAAAGAAGAAAAGCATATGTATCACGAATGTTTATAACTGTACGAGGTAAATGTTTTTTTAAGAAATCAAATTTCGGGATGAGGATATCAAGAAAAAGTAGTCTCTTTTTTAGCCGCAAGAGAGGTGTGTTGTCATCGCCAAAGCATACAACCATTTTTGTCATGTCTTCAGGAGTTTTGAACATGCTATATAAGCTTTCTGGCTTCTTACCTTTAGCTGAAGCTTTGTATGTTTGATGAAAGACTGTAAAAAAAACAAGACGGTTCTTTTTTTTATAACGGATTGGAAATATTTTTAACAAGCGAAGAAATCCGATACACAAAGTCAAAGGTACAGAGATGCTGAGTGACAGTATAGTGTCCACCACTATGATAATTTTTTTTGGCATGCTTACTAAATATTTTATTGTCATTTTTCGCTCTATTATAAAGCTATTTGTTTGAAAAAAAATTGTTATAAAATATGTTCAATTTATTTTGAATGGCTGTGCTTCTTGATTTATGTAAATTTATGTGAAGGAAAAAAAATCTGCGATCGGTCATACATACCTCGATTGTATTAATGTAACTTGTTAAAAATAGTACTTTTCTTTATAATTCGCTGGTATGTTTCAAATAAAAGGACATGGAGATACGATCAAATTTTGCCATAAGTCTTAAAAAAAAGCGTAAGTTTTCAAAATTTTTTTATAGTTGGGATAGTCTCAAAATTCCTTTTGGTGTTATGTCATGTAAAAATGAAGCGATTTTTTTAGGTAAGTAAACCTTCTTCCATGTGTGGTTTTTCTTGCATCAGTGTAAGAGCTGTGTCACGAGCTATTATGTTTGTGCGCGAATGAACTGCGTGCCCGAGAGTTCTACAGTTTGTAGTATAGCGTTTTGCATAAAATAGCTGTGAAGTGATTTTTTAGGTGATGTCCACAATACCATTGCCAACCATAGGGTTCTTTAAGAAATTTTTTAACAGTTACCTTGTTTGCAATCCATATACCACAATGGTCTGTAATTGCAAATGTTAAGTATAGCCATCCAAGTGGCGATATTCCTTCTGTTCTGAAATTGTACCCTTCTAAGATATATTTAATACCACTTTTTTAGCAACCTGTTAAGTGTTGCGGCTTGAATATCGAAAACGTCAGCCTTAAAGAAAACACGATATATATCATCATACTCTTTCGCATCAGCAGCATAAGATTATACGTCTAGTTTTTTTAAGCATTTTTTGCATGTTTTTTCAGTTATTTGTGCATTGTAAGTGTTGCTAAAATGAACAGCTAAAGGACGTACTTCCAGAACTTTTTTTGTAATATGCAAAGGGTAGGATGAGTTGCCCCCCCCCTCGGAAACGCCAACGACACAATCATAGGGGGTACCTTTTCTTGCTTTACGAATTTCGTTCGCCATAGCCTGAATACATTTCTTACCTTCATCTCCAGTTGGGGCATAGCGCACATGAGTCATCGTGTATTTGACAATAACTACACATGCCTTTTTCGTCAAAAGTCATGCCTGGTATACTTGAATCATCAATGCACCGTGTGCAGACTGTAGTTATAATAAATCCTTTCTTAATTCATATTCAGTTTCGCTGGTAAAAATTATTTTGGCTTGCGGTTTCGCTGGTTGGCCCCATACAGCAGTATGTGTGGGAACATCAGCATTAACAAAGCTTTGTGCACCAACAACTACTTTGTCTTCTACTATAACACCAGCAGAAATAATGCTATTGGGTCCAATAAAGACATAAGAGCCAATTTGCACAGCTCCACTTTGATATTTTTGTTTGCCACCAGTGAGAGCCCAACCCACTGAATTATGTGTGTATATTTGAACATTTGCAGAAATGCTGCAATATGAACCAATAACTAAAGGGGCTGCAGAACCATCAAGGATGACGTTAGGACCGATCCAGACATTATCACCTACGCTAACATCGCCATAAACAATCGCTGAGTCGTAAATGCTCGTATTTTCTCCAAAACCTAGGAGTTTTGCTTTGTCCCAGCGATCAACAATAATGTCACCAAATGGCAAAAAACGATTAAATTTCTCTTGAAAATAATTTTGTCTTTCTTGGTAAAATTTGTGTA
The DNA here is from genome assembly GCA_964370835.1 of uncultured Desulfovibrionaceae bacterium. Taxonomy (GTDB): domain Bacteria; phylum Desulfobacterota; class Desulfovibrionia; order Desulfovibrionales; family Desulfovibrionaceae; genus CAYJAD01. Next base: position 24,959 of record CAYJLO010000008.1, on the reverse strand, counting down.
ATTTATCTAGCATTTTTTATTTACTGTTTTCTCACAATAGTTGTAATTCCTGCATCTTTAACAACCATTCTTAAGTGCTACGCCAAACTTTTGGATATGCTTGATTAAAGTTATTCACTAGCAACTTCTTTTCGTAACATGTCCACAACGCTTGCCTGCTCATCCTCACTCATGCCATGGTACATGGGCAAAGCCAACGTGCTTTCAAAGCAATATGTGCTTCCTGCAAAATCTTCGCAAAGTACATAGGGTTTTTCCGTGAAAGCGCTATGTTTGTGCAGGCTATACGTGCCTATTTGCACCTCTATGCCTTGCGAGCGCATACTTTGCATTATGCTGTCACGCTTGTCAACACACACATAAAAGGTCTGCCATGAATGGATGCCGTTTTCTGTAATGGCAGGCAAGGTTACACTTTTAATGCCTTGCAAAAGCTCAAAGTAGCGTTTGGCAAGTCTTTGGCGCTCATTGAAAAGCTCGCTAATAACTTCCATTTGTCCAAGGCCTATGGCTGCTTGGACGTTGGATAGTTTATAATTGGTGCCTGTGCGGACAAATTGAATGCCTTCGCGACAGGCCTCTGTATCTCCAATGCCAAAGTGTTTATATGAATTCATCCAAGCGGCAAGCTCGTCATTATTCGTGGTAATCATGCCACCTTCTCCGGTGGTAATAAACTTGCGTGGGTGCAGTGAAAATACTGAAATGTCAGCAAAGGTCCCCACTTTTTTACCATTCCATTCTGCACCAATGGAGCAGGCAGCATCTTCGATAATATACAAGTTATGCTTTTCTTTTAGCTCATTAAGCCATGAGTAATCTAAAGGATTACCAAAAATAGATACAGGCATAATTGCGCGAGTGTTTTTGGTTATGGCTTTTTCCACAGCTTCGCGGCTAATGAGTTGTGTATCTTTTTCAACATCCACAATAACGGGTGTTGCCCCAGCAATAGCAATAGCTGTGGCTGTGGCTGGGTAGGTATAGTCGGGCACAATGACTTCATCATCACTACTCCCACCATTACCATAGCCAATACCAAGTGCACGCACAGCCATTTCAAGCCCCGTGGTGCAAGAAGTAGCAGCGATTGCGTGTTTTACACCAATGTATTTTGCAAAAACATTTTCCAATTCCTTGGTAACAGGACCTTCGGTTAAATAGCCGGAATCAAGCACATCAAGCACACGTTTTTTTATGCTTTCGCTCATGTATGGTTTTATAAGTGGAATAGAGTAAGACATGATAAATCCTTATATTTTAGTATATAAACGGCCAATTAAGTGGTCTGGTAAGTAAAAAGCCTTCCATTGTTCACAGTTATCGCAAGGGCGAATCCCGTCAAGGTTTCCTTGATCGTGCGCACGGCGTAATTTGTTGTAAGCATCGCTATTCCAAGCGTCGGCAATACTCATGTTGGCAACGGAAGCAAATACTTCATTGTGCTTTTGGCGTTGCCAGTCGTGGTTACAGATGGCTACATCTCCATTCCAGAGTATGACCATGTCTTCAACAACTTTTTTACAGGGCTTGCGGGTGTCAAAGCTGTATTCGTGCTCTCCCATACTTCCTGGTTTGCCATCGCTGGAATGTTCTGCATAGACGCGCACTCTGTCTACCTTGGGCTGCCAAAACTCTACAAATTCGTCCATACCTGCTTTGTGGGCTTCTGTTTCCACAGCAGAGACTTGTACGGTCATGGGGCTGTTGTATTCTTTATGCAAATCTAAAAAATGTAAGATGTTTTGCATGGTTTTTTCAAAATTTGCCCCTTTTCTTGAATCTTCGTAGAGCTTTGGAGAGAGCGTGTCAAGCGAAAAGGATATAAAATCAACACCGCATTCTAAAAGATGCCGTGCGTTTGTATCATCAAGTAAGGTTCCATTGGTAGTAAATTGAATAGGGCCAAGTTCTTTTTTGTGTGCACGATTGATTATCTTCCACCAGTCGGGGTGCAATAAACTCTCACCTCTAAAAAAAGGTACAAGTGTTATGGGCTTATGTTCCGCCATTTCATCAATAAGGCGAAAGGCAAAATTTGTATCCATAATACCTAAGTTTTCACCCATCTCATGGCGTGGGCAAAATGAACATAAGATATTACATCGATTAGTTAGTTCTAGAGTTATTCTTTGTGGAAATCTTTGCATTTTAATTTTGTTCCTGTGTATTGTATAAAAAATCTTCATATTCTTTGATTATTGCAGAGGCTTGCCCTTCGCGATAAACCTTACCATCCTTCATCCAATAGATATAGTCGCATTTTTCCACAGTAGAGAGGCGGTGTGCTACCACAATTACTGTAATATTTTTATCTAAGGTATCAATGGTATGCATGATTTCTTTTTCTGAACCACCATCAAGAGCTGAAGTTGCTTCGTCAAAAATAAGGGTGTGTGGATTATTGTATAAAGCGCGAGCAACGGAAACACGTTGTACTTGTCCTCCGGATAACTTTATACCGCGTTCTCCAATGGTTGTATGAATACCCTCGGGCAAATCGTCAATAAAGTGCATGGCGGCCATGCAACAGCATTTTTTAACATGTTCTTCATCAACTTCCTTACCCCATTGCGAAAAAGCAATATTCTTTGCAATGCTGGAATTTAGCAAGAATGTAGACTGGGGCACGTATCCAATACCCTGCATCCACCCCGCACGTAACTCTGCTGTCATGGGGGTATTATCAATGAAAATGTTGCCACTGGTGGGAGAAAATAGCCCTGTGAGTAAGCCAATAAGAGTACTCTTGCCGGCACCAGATGTTCCTATGAATCCCACCTTAGCTCCTTTGGGGATGGTAAGGGTAATATTTTGCAAGGCATCTGCTTTTTGTGTGTTGGTACCAGGGTAGCGAAAGTGTATTTTGTTTAATTTGATAGAATTATTAAGCTTACATGGTGTTGCTTGTGTAACCGCTTTGCCACTGAAGTCTTCTACTTCGTCAATGCGTGCTAGAACCGGCTGCACATAGGGCATAACGGCTTGAATATTGATAAGGCTAGAGATAGAACGGTTCATGATGGGTAATAAGCGCCATGCCACAGCAGCCATAAGAGTTAAGGTTGCTGTCATATATGCCAAAGATGCTTGGAAAATATTCATAAATACTACACTAGCACAAAGCATAATCATCCCCAATAATTCTAGAGCTAAAGCTGGGAAGGGGGGGATAACGTCCATGCGAGGGCGTATATGCACAACATTTGCCATGAGATTATCATTTATAGATAGAAATTCTTTTTGTTGTCCGTAAATCAAGACTTCTCGAATGCCTTGTAAGGCAGGTAAAGTCGCATTGGCCAATTGTAATTGTATTTCTGCCAATTCAACATTAAGAATATGCACGCGTTTTTTAGACCAGCGAAAGATAAATATAGCGCAAGCTCCTGTAATTACAACAACAAAGGCTCCAATAAGCGGCGCTGTCATAAGAATGCTCAAAAGTAATAAGAGAGTGACAGATAAATATGTTAAAAAAAGTAGTACTTGCATGAGAAAAACAGCTATCTGCTCACGCCACCCTAAATGGCTCATAAGCGTAGGTGTTTCTTGTTTGGTATGCCAAAGATAGGAACCATATAAATACCCTTTAAAAAGGGTATAGTTTATATATTGAGCTACACGCTGCCCACATCTGCTTTGTCGCCAAAACATATAGAGAGTAAAAGCCAACTTTACACTTAAGATGCATATTATTCCGGCTAGTAAAGCCACAAGAAGGGTACGTTGATTTTGAATAATAGGTTGTATTGATGGGAAGATATCCACAAATATTTTAATAGGGGGAAAAGTAGCCAATGATTCAGGAGTAGCTAATGCTACACCAAGCAATGAAACCACTAATGCTACAGCAAGCTCAAGAATAGCCGCAAAAAAAGACAGAAACGTTGTTACCCAAAAATATTTCTGTAAATCCTTAGGTAAATGATTATATATTTTTTTAAAGGTGGTTATAACTATGTGTTGAGATAAGAACAACGTGCTTCTCCAGAAATAGGACTAAAAATTACAAAACTGTTTTAAAAGTATGTTGGGTAATAAAGAGGTAAAATTAACAAGCCTGTAGTGAACCATCGTGTTTATTTTGCTCATACTGCAATCTACATATAGGACAGGAAAAATCTTTAAGCTTCTCACCGCATTGGCACACATAACCGTGAATACGAGCAGGGTTACCATATACAAGAGCATAATCGGGTACATCTTTGGTCACCACAGCTCCGGCGCCCACAAAGGCGTATTGGCCTATAGTAACACCACAAACAATGGTGCAATTGGCGCCAAGGCTAGCACCTTTACGCACTAGAGTGGGGCGTGCTTCGTCCATGCGACGAATATTAGCGCGTGGGTTATACACATTAGTAAAAACCATACTTGGTCCACAAAAAACGTCATCTTCTAGTGTAACGCCTTTATACACGCTGACATTATTTTGAATTTTACAGCCATTACCTATAGCAACATCTGGGCCTACAACAACGTTTTGGCCTATATTGCAATTTTCCCCAATGGTTGTTCCTGAAAGAATATGAGAAAAGTGCCAGATCTTTGTGCCCGCGCCAATGTTTACGTTGGCGTCAATGCAGGCACTTTCGTGAACGCTATAGTTTTGACTCATGCCAGTGCTTCCTTAATGGCTGCAGCCACAGTATCTACTTCTTCTTGTGTCAGATAGGGGTGGAAGGGGAGGGCTAAAATATGCTGTGAGGCCTTATGAGCTGTGGGCATATCTTCTAAGGCATAGCCAAGGTCGGCAAATACGGCCAACGCGTGTTGTGGTTTGGGGTAATAAATATTTGTGGGTATGCCTTGCGCTTTTAGGTGGCTGGCCATCGCATCGCGTTTTTCTCTTGGTACAAGGATACAATATTGTGCCCATGCGCTTACATTATCTTCTTTAACGTAGGGCACTGTCACATCAGAGCAATTTTGTAGAGCCTTTGCGTAATAGCTAGCAACATTTTGACGCAATTCCACTTCTTCGGCAAAGATTTCCATTTTTACTAGAACTATGGCTGCTTGCAGAGTGTCCATGCGCCCATTGATACCAATACGCACATTGTCGTATTTATCACTCCCTTTTCCGTGTACACGGATAGAGCGTAAAATGTCTGCTAGCTCGTCATCATTGGTAAATATGGCGCCGCCATCTCCGTAGCAACCCAAAGGTTTGGCCGGAAAAAAGCTTGTGGCAGCGGCATGGCAATGAAGATTGCATGTTTTAGCGCCTTTTTGTGAACCGCCAAAGGATTGTGCTGCATCCTCTAAAACAAGCAAATTATACTTCTTGCTTAAAGCTAAAATGTCTTCATAATCCGCAGCTTGCCCAAAGAGATCCACCGGAATAATAGCTTTCGGTTGAAGTTTTTTCTCTAAGGCTGCTTTAGGCAAGGGATAAATGCTTGAGTCTTGCTTTTGAACAGCTTCAATGGCTTTTTCGAGCAAATCTGTGCGCATGTTAAATGTTTTTGGGTCAATATCCACAAAAATGGGCGTAGCTCCCAAAAAACTTGGCATTTCTGCTGTGGCAAAGAACGTGAAGGGGGGCATAAATACAGCATCACCTTCTTGAACTCCCCAAGCCATGAGTGGCATAAGTAGGGCGTCAGTACCCGAAGCACAAGTGATACAGTGTTTTGCTCCGGTGTACTCACAAAGCTCTTGTTCCAGTTCTTTTACCTCTGGTCCCATGATATAGCCGCCGTGATCAAGAACGGTTTTTATGCGCGCATCTACACGCTCTCGAATGCGTTGTTGCTGTTTGGCAAGATCTATAAATTGCATATCTACTCCTAAAGTCGCCAAAGGGTGAAACCTGCTTCAGCCATGCTACTTCTATCCCAAAAACTTTTGATATCAAGAAGTGTTACAGGGATATCACCAAACATGGATTGTATTTGCTCTGGAGTGAGAGATTTAAATTCATTATGTGGTACGGCAAGCATGAGCGCATCTAAATTTTTTAATTCCGTTAGTGGCACTAAATCAAAATTATATTCGTGCTTAACTTCAGCGGCATCGGCAACGGGGTCATAGACGAGGGGAGTAATATCAAAGTCTTGTAACTCTTTAACTATATCAATGACGCGTGTGTTGCGAATATCCGGTACATTTTCCTTGAAGGTAAAGCCTAAAATCCCCACGCGTGCACCGCTCACATGGCGTTTGGCTGCAATGAGTTTTTTTACACATACATTGGAAATATATTGCCCCATGCCTGCGTTGACACGGCGACCAGAGAGAATGATTTCTGGGTGATATCCTAACTCTTGTGCCTTATAGGTAAGGTAGTAGGGGTCAACGCCAATGCAATGCCCACCCACAAGACCCGGACGGAAAGGAAGAAAGTTCCACTTGGTGCCAGCAGCTTCTAAAACATCTAAGGTGTCAATGTTCATTTGATTGAAAATAAGCGCCAGCTCATTCATGAGGGCGATGTTGATATCGCGCTGTGTGTTTTCAATTACCTTACATGCTTCAGCTACTTTAATGGTGGGGGCTTTATGAATGCCTGCTTCTACTATGGCGCCATATAGCTTGACTAATATATCTGCGCAGGCTTCATCTGAGCCAGCTACTACTTTACAAATGGTTTCCAGTCGATGGACTTTATCGCCGGGATTGATGCGTTCAGGCGAGTAACCTACGGTGAAATCCTTACCAAAGGTAAATCCAGATTCTTGCTCTAAGACAGGGATACATTCTTCTTCTGTAACTCCAGGGTAAACCGTGGATTCATAACAGACAATACAGCCCACGGGCATATGCTTACCTACGGTGCGACTAGCGCCAATAACAGGACGAAGATCAGGAGTGCAGTGGTCATCCACAGGTGTGGGCACTGCTACGATGATAATTTTAGCGTCGCGTAGCTTTTTAGGGTTGGAAGTAAACATGGCCGTGCAACTGGCCAAATCACTATCTTCCACTTCCAAGGTGGAGTCGTGTCCGCTATTAAGCATGGCAACGCGATCTTCGCTAATATCAAAGCCCACTACATCAAACTTTCTTGCCAAAGCTACGGCAAGGGGCAAGCCCACATAACCAAGACCCACAACGGCTACCTTGGTTTCTTTATTTTCTATCATTTCGTAAGTAAGCATTTTCTACCTTAATATTCTAAGGGGAGAGATATTGTCTTGTTGTCGCGTGCACTTAAATAGGCAGCAATAAGCACTTCCAGAGAGTTTAAGCCCTCGCGTCCATCGGTTTCTGGCTCCGCGTCACCACGTAACACATCTATGATGTTTTTAAAGTATAAAGGGTGCCCAAAACCATACACAGAGGTTGTTTGATAGTTGGCCGCTTGTACTTGCTCGTCATAGTCTTTCTTTTCAGCAAAGTCCCAAATTTGAATGTCGTTTACTGCTACGCCGCCCACACGAACAGTGCCCTTTTCTCCAATAATGGTAATAGAGCCTTCAAGGTTTTTAGGGTAGGTGAGCATGGTGACAGCCATAGAGCCTAGAGCGCCAGAACGCCAGCGCACATTGAGTACGCCTGAATCTTCCACTTGAATGTCGCGTGCAAGAGTTCCTGCCATGGCTTGAACGTCTGCTATGGGGCCGATGAGCCATTCAAGTAAGTCCACATAGTGACTGGCTTGGTTCATGAAAGCACCGCCGTCCATTTCCCAAGTACCACGCCATTTGGCTGAGTCGTAGTATTCTTGAGGGCGAGTCCAAAAAACATTCATATGCACCATATGAATACGGCCAAAACGTTTTTCATCTACAGCGCGTTTGAGTAATTGCAAGGTGTCATTGCGGCGGTTTTGCTTGATAACAAACAATCGAACATTGGCATCATCACAAGCTTTAACCATGGCAAGGCCGTCTTTCCAACGAGTAGCCATGGGTTTTTCGGTAATGACATGTTTTCCGGCTTTGGCTGCAGCGATGGCTTGGGCAGCATGTAAACCGGAAGGAGTACATAAAGATATCACATCGCAGTCACATTCACGTAATAGCTTACTATAACAGTCATAGCCTGGTACATTGTATTTTTGTGCAAATTCTTGCATGACAGCCGTGTTTTCATCACAGACAGCCACAAGCTCTAGATTCTCAGCATGTGTTTCAATGGAGCCAAAGTGGTTCTTGGAAATACGACCGCAACCGATGACGGCAATTTTGATTTTTCTATTTTCAATGGTTGGAAACATGATTCTCACCTAATTAATTTAAAAAATTTGATATGGACGCTACAACATGTTGCGCTGCCTTGCCGTCACCATAAATATTTTTTGGATATGCCATGGATTGTGTTACGCTCTGCGCTTTAGAGAGTAAAGCTTCTTTTTCAGGGGAACAGAGGAGGTTCCAGTGTATATCTGTGAGCTCGCGCCACCCTGCATCTGGCATAATAACAGCACTTCGCTTTTTAGCGTAATATGCTTCTTTTTGCAATCCGCCAGAGTCGACTTCCACATGAATGATAGGTATATGCAGTTTCGCAGCGGCTAAAGCGCCGGCTAACGTTGTATTGGTGTCTCTGTAAACTATGAGGGCATGGGGTTTTTCTTTCAGTAAAATTTCTTCCATTCTCACGAGAGCTTTAGCAGTCATGGCTCCGTGAGAACCTGACCCAATCCCTAAAGCGTAATCAGACTGTGGCATATGAAGCTCTTCAAAAAACACATCTGCCATATTTGTGTCGTAATGCTGTCCTCAGTTTACAACGATATGTTGCCAGGCTTTGCTTTCGCGCACGGTTTTCCCAACGATAGCTTCTTTTATAAATTGAGGACGTGCACCGATGAGGGAGACAATTTTTTTCGTCATGTTTCTCTATCCACTAAGATTTAAATGTAACATAAACCTTTAATAAAAAATATACAATGTAAAGTTTAGCTTTGCGCTCGTGTACGGAAAATTGTTTGTGAGTATAGATTTTGGTCTGAAATATGTAAAAGTAAGCCTTTCGGAGATTATGCTTTTAGAAATAGTAAGTGTAGCTATCTTTCTCCAAGAAAACTCCCATAAAAACAGGGCTCAGCCTTCTCATCCCCCCATACCCTCCATAACATCCCGCAAAGCCCTGTCTTTATGTTCGCATTTAGTTGTTATCAAAAAAAATTGTGCGCAAAATTTATCACCAATATATGTTGTCAGTAAAAAAATCACACCTTCTCATGGTGCTTATAAAGCGCATATATTCATCTTCCCACTATAAATATAGCGTCTAGGCAGGAATGACCCCTTACACGGTAGCAAGCTACATGTAATTGCGGGGTCTTTCCTGCTCTGCGAGGCTGACGCTTTGCGGCGCTTCGCTTGCACGCGTGTTTTTCGCTACGCTCTCCTTTTTGAAAACAAAAAATCTTTTTGCTGATGAATTTTAACTATCCCAAAGCATACTTTTGCGTACCGCGACGTAGTTTTTTCTTCATGTAACATACTTAAAAAATAGTTGCTTTTATCTCTCCCCGGTGCATGATGTAGCTATATCCATTAGGAGGATTAAAAATGATAAAAGAAAATTTTTCATCGAAATTCACATTCATGTTGCAACCAAGTACCAGTCTTGGGTTCAAAATTTGGGCGCACCGTCTTGGTGTGAGGCCCTCAGATTTGCTGCGTAAGCTTATTGCGGATTTTCTCTCTAGTCCATCGGCCGTGTCAGCAGAGCTGGCGCCTTTACAGACGGAAAGTCTCCCGGCGCCTGTAAAACAGCTTTTTGATACTTCAGACCGAGTAGAACTGTTGCGTCTTAAAGGTGAGCTTAGGCGCCAAGGGGGACTACTAAAAATGCTCATTGTAGAGCAGCAGGCACCACGCGAAGATTTTAATCCTGTTATTCAAGAAATTGCACAGCTTGTGCGTCAAATAGAAGCTAAGCTTCAGGAGGTGGCATAATGTCCCCAGCATTAATTATGAAGCGTGTTCGTACGCGCGGTAAAAAACAGACACGTCGTTCCCTCACTGCTAGTGTGGCTTATATTGATAACGCCGCAGGGCATGGTGATAAAATACATGCCATTAATGGAGTGCCGGTGCAGGGGGCGTTTAATGTGCTTTCTGATAATCGAACAAAGCAAGTACAGGAAATCGCTCGCTCTCATGCGCTTTATAGGGGCACAGGCCGTATGCTGGATCATATCATTATATCCTATCGTAGTGATCTTGATGATATTCTCATAGCAGAGGATTTCCGCCGCGATGTGAAATCTTTGCTCAAGCATTTGGGTATGGCTGAGCATGCGTGCCTGTATACTGTGCATTCTAACACGGAAAATATACATACTCATATCTTGTTAGATAGGGTGTCGCTGGAGCCTAATGCCCGAGGGGAGCTTTTCATTCCTGTGAATGTGGGGACGGTGACTTCTACCAATGCGCAGGGCAAGGTGCGCCGCAATGATGCGCTTTGTATGCATGCTGCCATGTATGAAATATGTCGTCGACGGGGCTATGATATTTCCTTTTGTCTCGTAGATGCTAAAGGTCATAGGTTAAAAAAATCCCAAAAATCCGCCCTTACCAATGCGGCAACACAAGCGGAATTGCGCACAGGGCTAAAGTCACCAGAACGCTTACTTCTTGAAAAAGTAAACGCCCTCTTACCCATCGTCAAAACGTGGCAGGATGTTTTCATTCTCTTAAACATGCACAGTGTGCTTATGGAGCTTTCCTATAATAAGGATGGACAACCTAAAGGCGCAGTTTTTATGGATGCTTATGACCGAACTATTCAAGTAAAAAGTTCTAGGCTGTTAGATGAAAATTCTTTCAAAGGACTCCAGCGTCGCTTCGGTCCTATAGATGAAAAAACGCTCACATTGCAATCATATCTTGTGAGCATGCCTGCCCTATACCCTAAAAATATAACCGTGCGTGCTGCTAAAAAGAAATTGAAAAAAATTTTGGATACGGCTTTGGTAGAGGCTTCAAGTTGGGGGGCGATAGCTCACGCTTTGGCACAAGAGAATTTCAACCTAGTACCTAGCGGTGGCTCATACGTGATTACTTTTAATAAAGAACAAGATAAAGTTAAATTGTCAGAAATTGATAGGCGTTTTTCAAAGAAAAAGATTGAAGATATTTTTAAGATAAAGTCCATTTTAAAAGAAAATTCCCTGTCAGACAGTGCTCAATCTGTTCAATATTATGAAAATATTTTGAAAACGAGCGCTAGTTCCTCCGATTCGTCTAGCTTTACCAAAGGTCATGCCGCGCCACAACCTACTTTAGAAAATACTATACAACATATGGAGATAAAAAATGATGATAGATTTTAATGAACATTACTACGATTTCTCAGATTTAAATATTCATTTTGAAAAATGTAAAAAAATTCAAACACTCATAAAAATATCTCAGCGAAAAAAGCAGTACTTTCTTTGCGCTGTATGTGCCAATTGCTTCATGTCTGCAAGGTCCAATGGAGATGATTTAGTGATGGATGAAACGGGGATGCACTGTCTCGTACTACACCAGAGAATAGATGAAAGTTACGAGAGAGAGTTGTTTTTGCCCATTGTTGATTGCACTCATTTCACACCTCGTAAACAAAAGGATGACTAAGTATGCAAGATAGAGAATTAATATTGAACCTGAATGAACTTTCCTTAGATGCTGTGCGTGAAAAATTTAATCTTCCCCTCTGGGAAGCCAAGCGCCATGTACGCACTCCTGTTGACGTTCTTATGAAAGAGTGTGGCAAAGAGTATAGGGACGCTGTGAAGCTGTTAGCAGAAGCATTTCCTTCAATTGCTAATGGTTCTGATATTATTACGCCGCCCGCCGAGAAAAGCCCTACGGCTTATATTATGGGGACAAAGCTAGAGAAAAAGCTAGCGAAAATGGTACGAATGGCTTTAAAGCAGCTGCAGGTGCTAGGCTTAGAGCGGTTGACTATAAATGTTAAAGCAAAAAATCCACGTGAGAGCTTCTCCACAGGAACTGAGTATCCCGAAGGCATAACGATAGGGCATTTACTCAAAATGTTCCCTTATTTGGCTAGCCATAACGTGAGGGGGAGCGATATCTATTTTCAAGGGCATCATAGGTCGGATAGAGTTTCTTTATATATAGATGATGTTGAATTCAGCTTTTGTGATGAGCATAGACCTTCGCTTCTCTTAGAGACAAGCGACCGTAGTATGCAGGCGCATTATGTGCTGGAGAAGAAATATGATGACAAATTTTATCACTATGCTACGGCTTGGCTCAATAAACGCTATGGCGACCCTGCTGTTACTAAGGCTAATCACAATACGCGGCTTGCGGGCTTCAGCAATCGCAAGTTACCCATGCTTGATGGGAGTGGCCGCTTTCCCTACGTAGAAATAAAATCGGCCACGCGTATGCGTTGTATAAGCTTAGAAAAACTGTTGGATGAGATGTATGTTCGTTATAGTAATAATGCGATTATTAAAGATGTGGCTGAAGAATTTGACCTTGTACCTGTACCTGCTGAAGTAGAGCGAGGGGCTTTGGCATATCAGAAAAATATCATTTTAAAATATGGATCTACCATAGATAGATCGCGCGCAGATGTGATGCTAGGGTGTTATCTCTATGCACAAGGGGTTACGGAAGAAGTGGTATTTTCTTGGCTTATGCGCCATGCTACGCAAAAAGATAAGCATAATGCCAAGAATTTAAAACGCTATGCCAGCAGAACAGCGCTGTATTGTAAGAAAAAAGATGTTGCACCATTTTTGTTTATATAAGTAAGTATTTATACACAAGATAAAAGCCGGGAAACCGGCTTTTTTTGCGCCGTGCGCACGGCTATAGCGTTTTTCCATGAATTTTAGGCTTTTGTCTAGCACGCGAGAACCCCGGGTGAAATATGCTATTAAGGGAAGGTAGCCTAACTGCGATAAACTATAATATAAAATGCGATAAGTGCTGTACTTAGTTGCGATATTGAAGTTTTTACTATTACGGGTAAGTGGTTGAATTGATAATTATTATTTCTATATATAAACCTTATTCTACTCTATCCTACATTCTCACGTAGGGAGAATGTAGGATAAAAAGTAGATATTACATAAATCCCATGTTCACTAATGTTAACCCAGGGTTCTTATGCGAAGTGAGAATCGTGGTTTTCCATAAAACCTTCGCAGGGAGCTGCCCGCATGGCGGGCACGCAAGTAATTTTTTGAAATGCTAGATTTTTTTCTTTGTCTGCATTACTTGCTATTTGGGGCGATGTTGGGCGCATGATGGATAGTTGTTCCTCGCCTTTAACACTGAGCATTTTTTCCATAGGCCAATGGAGCGTATTTTTTATTTCTTCAAGGGCTTTATTCACAGTCGTTTTCTGATCTTGTGATAAAGCGGCTTGCGGGTAAATGTAGGCTTCTAAAGTCTTACGATTAAGCAGGATTGTCTTACCTCTATCAATGACAGCTGAGAGGCTGTAATGTAGTAAGATAGACCCATTATGCCTTAGCAAGCGAGCTTCTTCTAGGCTGTAAGGTGTGTAGCCGTTCGCTTTTGAAATAACCTCGGAGGCGTAAGGATTTAGTGTTATAAGCATATTTTTTTGCTTATTTTCTTGTTGAATGTACGAAAGCATATGGAAGCTGGCAGTGCTACCCACAAAATCATCCACATTGATGCGGCATTGGCTCAAAGTATTCAATGATGCCATAATATATTGCCCGAAAAGGCCAGAACTGGCGTAACTCATTTCGCGAGCAAGTCTGCGTAAGCTTGTGCTGACGCACAGCAGGGGGGTATCATGATGATGCCCTTCAATGTGCAAAGCTTTACGCAAGTTTTTTCCGTCTACGCTTTTGGGGGTAGAAGACAACCATTTCCCACGTACAGTGCCGTAATCTAGCTTCGCTATACCTAGCAAAGCTGTGTAAAGGCGTAAATCAAATACTTGTAGAGGGGTAGGAGCTTGCACCCGCACATTATTTTTTCCTATTCTTGAATGCAAAGAAAAACCTTCCTCTTTTACCCCAGATTTTAAGAAAAACATATTTTTTTTAGGGAAGATCTTTGGAATCCACGCGTCTTTAGAGAGAATTGTTTTACGCATTATAATTCACCTCCCTTGGACAAATTGTTATTAGAGCCTTCGCTGTCTTCTTCGTTTTTCCCTTTTTTCTTTTTCTTAACTACCTTTTTTTAATGTGACTTTTTCAAGAACGCCGAAGTCGTTTCTTCGGTACCACTGATCGTCAGGTCGTGCTCCATAGTTTATTTTACTTACCCCCCATCGTACATAATGCTTTCGATCGTCGTCGCCAATGGGCTCGGTGCCCATATCACACAAGCTGTTAGATTCAGCTTCGCTCATGCTTTGCATAAAGCATTGAAATCTAATATTATCCACAAGAACGCTAGATCCGCGACTGGCTTGCTGCGCGCTCACAGCGGAATTTAATCCCGATGTTTTGTTTGTATGATGCAAAAAGAGGCAAGCTGCACCCGTTTTTTCGGTTACACGCTCTAAGGCCGACAGCATTTTAGACATTTCGGCGGCGTCATTTTCGTTGCCAAGATGAAATCGTCTAAAAGTATCGTAAATAATAAGAGAAATTTTGCCATGCGCTTTTTCATCGTCACCATATTTTTCTAATGATTCACACATTGTAACAATGTCTTGACCAAATTTTTCTTGGGAATTAAGTAAATTCACATTATATCCCAGACATTTAATAATGAAAAAACGTTTCTTCACTTCTTCAATTTCAGCAGGAGAAAGATCAAAGCTCATATTGATGGCCTGAATGTGTGAAAAAATCTCATCTTGCGGATCTTCCGCTGGTAGATAAAGAATTTTTCCTTGCTTATGTTTGTCTTTTCCAAGCGCTATATTAACACATAACTGCAAGGTGTAGAAAGATTTCCCCACACCGCCGCTGGCGACCAACGCGCCCACGACGCCTTGTGGAAAGCCCGGGATGATAAAATTTTTCGCTTCAATTTTTGCTGTAGAGGCAGCGTCGTAGTAGGTAATTTCCTTTTTCATGTCTTCAAAATTCATAATGTATCCTTATAAGGTTAAAGTTATAAGGGGCCACACGCCAAAAAAAAGCCCCTTTTATGAGGCTTGTTATATGAAAAAAATCACGTTTTTTTGTTCTAAAAAGTTGCCATTTTTTTAACTTGGAAAGTGGATTTTTTCAATTATTCCTTTGCATTGATACAGCCAGATTTCCGCCTTGGCCAAAATGGGGATGAAAAGATAGAAGTTTTCCGTCCAAATTTTCCGTAGAGCTTGCATGTCTTTTTTATTTTGCGCGTTAATTTTTGGGTACATGGGGGTAAGAAGCTCTACAACGGATGCTGGATACTTTGCTTTGTTTCGATATAATTGCTCAGCTATGTAGGGAATATGCTCAAGTAAGTTTTCTTTTTGAGGCCATGGGGAAGCACTTTGTATATTTTCTTGCATAGTTATAGCAGTGCACTCAGGGGCCATTTGCTCTCTTATGATGTTCATTTTTTCATGGTCGCCTAAGTTGCATAAGTTATTGAGCACATCTCTTAAAATTTTTTCTTGCTTTCCGCTGTGCAATTGTACGCTTATATCTCTTAAAAAATAACCTTTTCGGCGGATTTTTTGTATATCTTCAATCTCACATGTTGAAAGATTAGCCACGAGCTCTTCGGGTGTAAAGGGGAGTTTCTTATAAGCTCATGCATTGAGCTCCTCCAAAATCTTTTTGTAGTTGTTTAAGCGCCGTTTTATAGTGCTAATCCCCTGCTCAAAATCACTTTCGCATATATTTTCATAAGCTACCGCTACGTTTTTAATGTATGGGCTTAAGGTATGAGCTTTTTTTATTATATTAGCGCGCTCATATTCCGTTTTCATTTCTTTGACAGGACTTTTTGGGTGCCGATTGTGAAATTGGCAGGTGCAATTTTCGGCATTTCCCATGAATTGTGCAGGAACAGGACGCCAACAACACGCACATGTGTTGTAGTAAATATGAAAAGTTATTGGAAATTTCTCTTTGAGGCTGTGCAATGTTGTTAAAACAATATAGAGCTCATCGGCGTCAAAGTTAGTCATATCTTTTTTGTTAGTGGAAATTTCATCAGATCTGCTTGATTTTTTCATGGGGCTATTTTTAACAAAGTAAAAAAGCTCGCGTGAGGTGATATTCCTTACTTCTTCATGCTTATCTTTCTTACCATGCGAATATATTATGGTTTCAATAATTTTATCTCTCACACTAAGCAGGTCCTTTGCAAAAGTGTTTTGCGGTAACGGGAAGTCGTCGTCGTTTATAGGGATACATTTCAAATGTGAACATGTGCGCATGTGCTGGTGAATTTGTTGCCACTCATTTAATTTAGTCTGTTTCTCAAAAAAATCAAAAAATTTCGTTTTAACAATATCAAGGTCACATTCAAAACATCGTATATATTGGAGAATTAAATTTTCTTCTGACGTTAAGCTTGGTTGCAATGACAATTCGAGTTTATTGCCTAGCTCTACCCAAACATTTTTTTTAAACAACGGAAGATAATAATTTTTGATAATGAATACAAGTAATTCTTTATTGGTTTTATTTTCTAAAAGATAGTAAAGCTCCATTGTGTTGTGCGCATCTTGAAATGCCAGCTGTGCTTGCTCTTCTTTTAGAGCATGATTATGTAATTTTTCCTTTAATGTCTTTAAGTGTTCAGAATGAATTATGTTTTCAAATTGTTGCACAATGGCATGAAGTTTTTTCCAAGAGAAAGGCATTCCGGGAAGGTGTGCCATATTTTCATCAAAATTTGATTTTATATAATCATCCCACCCATCGGCATCTTGTACCTCAGAAAAATCATTGAGAACCCTTAAGTCAAAGCATTCTGCAAAATTGTCGATTAAAATATCTTTAAATACGTATATGTTATTGTTGTTTAGTGCGCTTATTGTTTCTTTTAGTTTGTCTAAAGTTTTCTTATTACTGTTTTTACTTGTCATTTTTAGCCGTCCGTAAATTCTTTAATTATAAAAGAAGATAATTTTTTTAAGTGAATTTTACAATGTTGTTTTTTTATTTATTCATTTTAAATGGTTATCATGAAAATCTGGCAACTTTTTACATCAAAAATTTCATAAATTTCTCAGTACAATTTAGGCACATAGCAAGTAGAAATGCTGCAATTAAAATTTATTGGAGAATAATTATGAAAAAAATGATGATGCGTCAAAGCTGAAAAATGCTCCATTTTGGGTACGTGATCTTTATGAAAATCTTAAGCCGCTCGTTACTTACAAAGAGATAGCTAACCATAGCTCCTACAAGCGTAATACCTTGGCGAATTTATCCAGCCAAGGCCTTGGGCCGGACGGCGGATTTTTGCTCAAACGTAAAAAAGTGTATCCGCGTTTAAATGTAGTCCTGTGGCTGTGGGAAATCGAAAAAGAATATAACAGATAAATATATAAGGAGATAAGTATGACTATGCCATTTTATTATATGAATGAAAAAGAAGTAAGCAAATTGTTTGGAATAGGGCGATCTACGTTGAGGCGCATGGTGGCGCGAAAGGAGGTCCCTGCCCCTTATCGGTTGGGCGCTCGGCGTATTGGCTGGCGTAGCAACGAGGTGAAGGAAGCTCTGCTTGGTTTTGAGCGGATGGAAAATGCCTACCAGGCCGAGCTGCCGCGTCATAAGCGTGTTGATTTAAATTTTTAACTCTATAGGATAATAGTATGAAATTATATATTTTACTGAGCCCTAGTCATGATATGGTCCCACATTTTAATTTTCAACGCTATGCAGATTCTCTCGTTGAAGCCTATGCGCGTGAGCTTCATGCGTGTGATGTCATAAAAAATATGCTTTCGCGTGAGTTTTTGTCTTATGCGCAGAAGAAGAAAATAGCTTGGTTGTTAGCGGATTGTCACAGTGAAAGGGGGTACTCTTCAGAGAAGATGCCATTCTTGGAAACTGACTTTAAACTAAGAGACGAATATTCTTTTGTAAAATTTAAAGATTTTATTATTAAAAATCGAAAAAATACTATGGATATAGTGATGAATGGGACTCTTAATACGCAAGACTTTGTGCAAGATAAATTTTCAGATTTTGTTATGTTGAAAGAAAAATTTGATATAGATGTTCGTATTTTTTATATAATTGGAAATTCAGTGGAGTCGTGCGGCTCTGTAATTAAACTTTTTAACTGCTTTGAGCGCTGGGGGATACATTTACCCACGAATTTCATTTTAGCTGATTTTGCTGGGCAGAAGCGTGAATTTTATGATTTTTCCTTACAAAAATACTTTAAGGCGCAGATGAGGCGCTATGGTGCACGAGAGCACCTTTTGGGTAAAATTGACAAAGAATGGGCCGGATTTTCGGAAAGCTGTGAAATACCTCCTAAGGAGAATGATTTTGTGACTATAAAACCTTTACCCCCTAAACTTTGGCGTGACGAAGTACTATCGCGTGTTTTGCAGTCCTGTTGGCAGCCTCTGTTTCCTGTTGAGACACAATGGGGACGTCTTGAAATATAAAATTAAGTATTTTGCCTGTTGCGAATGTGTAAATTTGCAGCAAGCGATTATACAGCAGGCTTATTTTTTTATCTCGTATGTTCAATTGTTTATTAAAGTGAGTGTGCACGTTGGGTGTTCGTTTAAGTAAAAAATAACAGTGGTATAGCTATAAGATATGTAGTTTTAGTGCCTTATTTGTAGTGAGTGTTTGGTTTTTAGTTTTTGCAATTTTGCATAATTTTTTAACAAAAAAGAGGAATTATTATGAAAATTAAAATTGATGAAATGAAGGCAGAAAAGATTTTGTGTGACGCTCAAAAAAAAAGCTCGCGTGTGTGTTACGAGTTCTAAAATGTTGTGCGATCATATTGAATATATAGAGAAATTTCTTTCTAAGATTTTATATAAAAAAGACTGGGTTGGTCTAAATTTTGAAATAAATGCGAAGCGACAGATTTTACCGTACGTTACACTCAGCCTCAAGCAACCATATGTATAGTAAAGTACACGAGTAAAGGATTGGGTCTTGAGCACGCCAAAAGGTGCACGTGCAAAGGTGCTGCGCAAAAAATTAAATGTCTCAACATTGATACAAAAGAAAAAGAATTATCTAATTTTTTATGTACTTATAAGGCATGGTCTTCATTTAAGTAACGTGTTTTTCTGGAATGAATGATGGAAATTTGATGCTAAAAATTGAAGACTCTTTTAGATGTTTTATATATATTAGCATGTTCTAGAAAAATCGCAGTAGTTCAAATTATATGCGTATAATTTTTGAATGGTTAGAAAAAGAATAGGTAAACTGACAAGCCCTCAAAAAAAGAGGGTTTGTCAGTAGTTTATCATCGTCAAGGGCACCATTGTTATTCTCACTGCTTCTTGCCCTTTTTAGCATCTTTCACTGTGGATAAATAAGCAATCCCCTCTATATGTTAGGCCAGTGTGCGTTTTAAAAAAAACTTCCCCCTATTCTCCAGTGCGTTCCAACATATCCAAATAATCAGCGTAATCTTGTATCATGGATCTTCTATCCTTCAGAAAGTCCGTATGATTGTAAGGCGCGCGCGAGTTGTCTTGGTCTTGGTGAGCCAGTTGGCGTTCAATCCAGTCGCGGTTATAGCCTTTTTCATTAAGCACGGTACTGGCCATGCCTCTAAAGCCGTGAGGGCACATTTGCTCCTTGCTAAAGCCTAGGGCGCGTAGAGCTGATAGGGTGCAGGCTTCGCTCATGGCTTTGTGGCGGCTACGCTCTGAAGGGAAGAGATATATGCTTTGAGCCGAAAGGGGACGTATTTCTTCTAGCAAGCTCAGCAATTGTGTGGTGAGCGGCACCAAGTGAGGTGTTTTCATCTTCATTTTTTCTGCCGGTATGCGCCACAATTTTTCGGTATAATCAAATTCGCTCCACTGGGCGTGGCGCACTTCCCCCGGGCGGCAAAAGGTGTAAGCGCTAAAACGTAGGGCAAGGCTAGTGAGTAGGCTGCGCTCCGCATAGGCCGTGATGCAGCGCATAAGATGGGCTATGTCCTTGGGGGCGGTGAGGCAGGCGCGGTGCTTTACTACATGCCCACGGCCTAGATGCGTATACAGGCTTGTCCAATCGGTGACGGGATAATCTTTGCGCATGGCATGGCGCAGTACTTGGCTCAAGATAACGCGCACTTTTTTCATGGTGGGTTGCTTTTTTTGCTCAGCCAGCGCGGTGAGTGTTTTTTCCACGTCGTGACGTGTCACTTCCAGAATAGGTTTTTTGCCCGTGAGGGGTAAAATATGAGCGTCCAATTTCTGGCGCTGGTCTTTGATATAATTTTCTGACCAAAACTCTTTTTCGCTGTGGTACCAATCTTCGGCCAGCGAACCAAAGGTCACTACCTCGGCCTTGGGCGCGTCTTTTTCTTGCTTCTTTTTTTCGCAAGGGCAAATGCCGTGGGCGATGAGGTCTTTGAGCTTCATGGCCTCTTCACGCGCATCACGCAGGGTAAAAGAAGGGTAGGGGCCAATGGTGAACAATTTTTCCTTGCCAGCAAAAAGATATTTGAGCCTGAACACTTTTTTGCCTGCAGGGCTCACACTGAGATGTAAGCCGCCTACACTACCGTCGCTGACCTTGTAGGCTTTCTCTCGCGCTTTTAAGGCCTTGATAGTGGTATCGTTGAGAGCTTTTCCTGCCATAAGCTACCTCTGTACTTCATTGTAATAAAAGAAATTGTCGTTCTTCATGGGGTAAAATTTTTACCCCAAATTTCTTTACCCCGCTATTTACCCCGTTTTATCCGGGATAACCCGGCTTTAACCGGATCTCTATGGTGCAAAGAAAAAGCCCAAAATCTCGTTTTTATTGAGATTTTGGGCTTTTTGATTTCTGTCGAAAATACATGTTGGCGGAGGGGGAGGGATTCGAACCCCCGGAAGGCTCTCACCTTCAACGGTTTTCAAGACTGTTTCTAGGGTATTTCACCATGTATCACTGTATATCACGAGTTGCTGTTTACTTGCTGAAATAAAAGAGTTATTATGTGTTCTTGTCTGTCACTGATAGTCATAAGAAAACTCTACTTATCATGCCAAATGTGGGGCAGGTGTGGGGCAAACTTTAAGATAGGAACAGTTATGCAACAAGTACACAATACGAAAGAGCCATCTCGCTTTCCTGGGGTTAGAAGTCGCAAGCATAAAACCCGCAAGTACAAAGGGCGCTTTGATGAGTGCTTTTTTCTTCGCTTGCATATTGATGGCAAGCTTACAGAAGAGGCCTGTGGTTGGTCAAGTGAAGGTTGGTCTGCCGAGAAGGCATTTAAGCGGCTAACGGAGTTTAAGGAAAATGCCCGTAAGGGAATAATGCCTCGTAGCATGAAAGAGCTTCGTGAGCAGAATCTCAAAGAGCAGGCTTTAAAAGAAGAGCTTGAGGCTGAGCAACTGCGTAAGCATGCTCAAGAGCACATTACCTTTTCAGCTTTATTTGCCATGTATACAGATGCTGGTGCTGTGCGTAAAAAAGCGAAAGTGCAAATTGTGGAAGAAGGGCGGTATAGAAAGTGGCTACAGCCTTGGCTTGGAGATATGCCGGCGGTGCTTATTACTCCAGAACGTTTGGAAGCTTTGCAGGCTAAAATTCTAGATGAAGGTCGCTCCCCGCAAACAGCGGCGCACATCATTGACCTATTTAGAGCCACATGGCGTTGGGCACAAAAGCGTAAATTGATACAGAAAGAATGCCCTGTGCAGAGCATGGAGCGTATAAAAGTATCCAATACTAAGGAACGTTGGTTTACTTCTGAGGAATTAAGCTTACTTTTGCAGTGGCTGGCACAAAGAGCACCGTGCACCAAACGTCTTGTGCTTTGCGCCGCGCACACAGGGGCTCGCTTAGGGGAGCTGGCACAGTTGACGTGGCATCATGTGGATTTCCGCGAACGGCAATTAAATTTTGTTCATACTAAGACGGGGAAGCCTCGTTCGGTTCCCATGACTGACGAGGTGTATGACATGCTACAGGCGCAGGGTGAAAGACCCTCTGGTGGGTACGTTTTCTTACAAAAAAGTGGTAAACCATTTTTTCATATGAAAGACGGTGTCTTAATAACTAATACGCCATATTACTTCAAATTGGCTGTGGCGGATTTAGAATTGAATGCGGGGCATATGAGTTCAAAAACTAAGCTTAATTTCCATAGTTTACGTCATACATGCGCAACTTCTTTACTTAGGGCTGGTACCGACCCTCGCACCGTGCAAGATATTTTGGGCTGGAGCACCATGAAAATGCTTGAAAGGTATACTCATGTAGTTCCAGAGGCTAAACGCTCGGCTATGCAGTCTTTGTCTGGTATGTATAAGAAATGACGATGGTTGTAGTGTTTTTTGTGGGCATAATTTTATTTTTTGGATTACTATTCCGCTTGAGGATATAGGCTAAGATTGACAATAAGAAACTTCTAAAATATTTATGGTTGTGGCGCGTTGAGCTGAAGTTCATACGGGCTAAGAGTTATACCATAAAAGAAGGTAAAAATGGCAACGTTATCCGATGAGAAGATTTTAGAATGTATCCTCTTGGGAGAAATGGAAATAGTTCCCTTTGTGCAAGAGCATATTCAACCGTCGTCCATTGATTTGACTCTTGACGTTCACTATAGCACCCTTAAAGATGTGGATTGTATCGATACAAGTTCTGATAATTCTGATAATTACGATAAGCACACTATTGACGGTGAGCTCATATTGCAACCTAATGATTTTATCATTGGGCGCATAGCTGAAAAGCTGACCATGCCTAAAGATTGCACTGGACATATATACAGTCGTAATAGCCTAATAAGACTTGGGATTGATGTTTCCTTAAGTGGGTATATTAACCCAGGTTACTCTGGACGCTTGCCTATTGTTATAAAGAATATGGGCAATGCGCCTGTGAGGCTTATTCCCAATATGCGTATTTGCCAGCTAGAGCTTGTTCGTACTGAAACACAGCCTTTAAAAGATTACTCCGAGCGCGCGGATGCTAAATACCTAAATGAAGATGATTTTGTGTCTTTGATTCACCATGATGTGGAATTTTTAGAATTTAAAAGCAAAAATAATGATAAATCCGGATTAGCATCTTTTTTAAAGGACAGGATTCAAGAGAAAAGCAGAGCTTATATTGATGGATTGACCGATGAACAGAAGAGAAGGGTAGGTTTAAAGTGAGGCCTTCACGCGAAAGAGAAAAACTACGCTCTGAGCTCATTCAATCTGATTTGATAAGGCATAGTGCGCGGTATCTGTTTGATGAACGTAAGCGTGCGTATATTAAGCGTTATGAAGAACAGAATAATAGAACTCCTAGCAAAGAAGAGCTGACTGCTTTTTATGAAATAGCAAAAGGTGATTTGAGAAAAGATATAGACGAAATTCTGGATAGCTTTTTAGACCTCTGTATCCAAGATTCTGACTCTTTGTATCTCATTAAGAATATTGCACTCTTTAGTGCCATTGCATATTCTTTTGGAATGAGCTTGTTTATTGCTGCTCTTGCATGTTTTAGTTCTTTGTTTCCAGATGTAGTGGTTAATTATTCCATTGGGTTACAGGGATATGTTTCAGTGGGTGTTGCTGTAAGCCTGTGGGGAATTATAGCCATACAGAAGGCAACTCGCTTTGTGAAAGCGAATATGTAAAGTGAAATCCCACCCTTTTCGCACAAGGGTGGGATTCTTCGTTTTTATTTCTTCTTGTCGAGTGAGTTTTTCATTGCTGTTAAGACCGCGATAATGGCAGGAAGCCAAGTGACGAGATTCATGTTTTCTCCTAAGGTTTAAGGGTTACACCGCTCTTTAGACAAGGAGCATAAAGGCGCAGTAAGATGTATTGTGGCATGTAAAGCAAGATGAAACTTTGCTTAGCAAGCCAAGCCTATAGTAGTGGCAATCTGAAAAGAATTTCATATTTACCTCATTGTTTTAACAGGGAGTGTTGTAACATGCTGAACATGGCAGAGGGTAGCATGTTCAGGTCATGGATGGTGCGGCTGGTTTTAGGCAAGAGCATTTCAAGGCTATTATCTTCCATGCCAAGAGCCAGAACCTCAAATCCCAGCTTATGTGCATGGGCCAGAGCGTGCTTGGTGGTGTATAGCGAGTCGGGCACGCCGTCAGAAAGGATGAGGATGATTTTTCGCTCTTCTTTCAAGGTGTACATTTGCTGCATGACCCACCACAGGGATTCTGTCAGTGGCGTACAACCGCTGGCCTTTACTTGAAAGCGCGGATGCACTTTCTGCCCGTGTTTAAGCATGGGAAAAACAGCCGTTGTACTTTTCTGATTGCTTGCAGCTGTTGCTGGAAAGGCCGTTACGCCCACATTGACACCTTGGCAGTGTTCCAGCGCCAAGGCCGCACCATAGGTGGCTTTGCAGGCCAATTCCATCTTGCTTCCATCCATACTTCCACTGCAATCTAGTAGCAGATGCACTGCCGTGGATATGGCTTTCTTGTGTCCGTATTTGAGAAATACGCGCGGATTATGGCTGGTAAGGTGATGCAGTTTTGAAGAGCAAAGCTTACCACGCCTTCCTAAGATGTGCGGCGTCTGTGTATTTGTTTGTAAGAGTCCATATAAGCGCGTGCGTAAGGCCGTGCTGTTGCGCTTAATTTCCTCAAGCGTATCTGACGAAAAGGTCGTACAGGTTTTGTGCCCTTCACTGGCAACGGAGATGGTATGACCTTTGCTTTGGGATTTCTGACTTTGAATGCTTGTGCCAAGACTTTCCCCGATGTGCTGAGGCATGGCGTCTGCATCTGCTAGTAGCATTTTCTGTAATTGTTCTTTCTGTGTATCTCCTTCACTTTGTAATATATTTTGAGTGTATTGTTGCATAGCCTTATACAGCTCTAGGGCATAGGCAATGCAAGTTTGTGTGCTTTGGCAATGGGATTTTGCACGCCTCAAGATGGTGTCTATTTGAAGTAAGAGTTTGGGGAAATGGTGTTCAATGATAGCCGCTTCCGTTTCTTTTTGCTCTTCAAGACTGGGGGCATCCCACGCTCGAACTG